>DASPGZ010000226.1:0-6925 GCA_035620355.1 Solirubrobacterales bacterium
TCGATGTCGGCTCGTCGCATCCTGGGGCTGGAGTAGGTCCCAAGGGTTGGGCTGTTCGCCCATTAAAGCGGCACGCGAGCTGGGTTCAGAACGTCGTGAGACAGTTCGGTCCCTATCTGCCGTGCGCGTTGGAGAGTTGAGGGGAGTCATCCTTAGTACGAGAGGACCGGGATGAACGCACCTCTGGTGTACCAGTTGTCCTGCCAAGGGCATAGCTGGTTAGCTACGTGCGGATCGGATAACCGCTGAAAGCATCTAAGCGGGAAGCCGACCTCGAGATGAGCTCTCCCATCCCCTTGAGGGAGTAAGACCCCTGGTAGACCACCAGGTTGATAGGCCGGCTGTGCACGCGGGGTGACCCGCTCAGCAGACCGGTACTAATGGGTCGAGGTCTTGACGGATTTTTTGAATCCTCTTGACCTTGCGGCTTAGGTGCAGTTTTCAAGCCTCGTCGGGGTCCGGCGCCTCCTCCCGGGAGTCGCGCGGTCTCGGCCGATTTCGGTGGCCATAGCGAGGGGGAAACACCTCTTCCCATTCCGAACAGAGCAGTTAAGCCCCTCAGCGCCGATGGTACTTGGGACTCGCGTCCCTGGGAGAGTAGGTCGCCGCCGTTTCTTTTGACGTAGAGCCGCCACCCGGCGGCTCTACGTCGTTCGGGGCCCGGCCCACGCCTTTAGGCGTTCAGACCGCGTGGCGGGCGCGGCCAGCGCGGCGGCGGGTGCGCGACGCGGCCTCGAAGGCGGGCTCGTCGCACTCCCCGCGGCGGACCTTCGCAAACGCCTCCCGCCCGGCCACGATGCCGGACCGTTCGCGACAGGGCCCGTCCGCGGGGCCGCCCGCTGGCGCGGGAAGTGGCTCGAGGCCATACTCGCCGAGGGTGGCGAAGTCGATCGCCAGGTCGATCGCGCCGAGGATCCTCTGTCCGACCCGGATTCGGCTGCTCATGTTCTCGTTTCTCGATCTCACGCGGGGCAGGCTAGGCACGGTTCCGGACAGAACATATGTTCTGCAAACGATCTTGCATCAGCGCCGCCTGCCGAAGCTGTGCGGCTGCGGGGCGACCGCGGCGATCTCACGCGCCCGCCCGCCTCCAGCCGCCGCCGCGGCGGGTTGCTCGGCGACCGCGTCGGCGTGTTCGGGGTCGCGGCCGGTCTCGCGATGCACCGGCGGCTCGATCTGGCGCACCTCGCCGCCGGCGGGGGCCGGGGTCGAGAGCCGCTCGACCGAGCGCGCGAGCACGTTGAGCACGTTCTCGCGCCGCTCCAGGCGACCGGCGACGAGCGCGAACGAGGCCGTCCGCACCGCCAGGCGACAGCTCTCGTAGACCGGCGGCGGCACGATCACGTTGACGACCCCGGACTCGTCCTCGAGCAGCATGAACACGACTCCCTTCGCGGTCGCGGGGCGCTGGCGAGCGACGACCATGCCGGCGATCCGGATCTCGGTCCTGTCGGTGACCCGGTCGAGCCCGCCGCAGAGGGCAAGCCCCGGCTCGAGCTCCGGGCGCAGGATCTCGAGCGGATGCTCGCCGAGGGTGACGCCGGTCGACGAGTAATCGGCGACGATCCGCTCCCAGGAGTCGAGCGGCCGTAGCTCGGGCGGTGCGGGGAGGGGGAGCGCCAGCGCCAGCTGGGCGTGGGCGTTGCCGCGCCGGCGCTCGCTGCCCCTGGCGACCCCGAGCCGCCAGAGCTCGTCGCGGCGGGGCGCCGAGCCGGCGGGATGGCCGAGCGCCTCGCAGGCGCCGGCCCAGGCGAGCCGCTCGAGGCTCTCGCGCCCGATCCCCGAGCGCGAGGCGAGCTCGGCGAGATCGCCGTAGGGGCCGGCGCGCTCGCGCTCGCCAACCAGCGCCTCGGCCTCCTCGGCGCCGATCCCCTTGACGTAGCCGATCCCGATCCGGACCGCGGGCTCGGCGCCGGGTCGCGGCTCGACCGTGCACTCGACCGCGCTCGCGTTGACGTCGACGCCGCGCACCTCGATCCCCCGCCGCTGGGCCTCGTGGGTGAGCGAGTCGGGCGGGTAGAAGCCCATCGGCTGCTCGTTGAACAGCGCGCAGAGCAGCTCCGGCCCGTAGTGGACCCGCAGCCAGGTCGACTGGTAGGCGAGCAGGCCGAAGGCGGCGGCGTGCGACTTGGGGAAGCCGAAGCCAGAGAAGCCGCGCACCTGCTCGAACACCCGCTCGGCCAGCTCGCGCTCGACGCCGCGCTCGATCGCGCCGGCGACGAAGCTCTCGCCGTAGGCGTTCAGCGCCGCCTCCGAGCGGCGGCGGCTCATCGCCCGGCGCAGGCCCTCGGCCTCGCCGGCGGTGAACCCGGCCATCGCCATCGCCACCTGGATCACCTGGTCCTGGAAGACGATCGCCCCGAGCGTGTCGGCGAGGATCGGCTCCAGGGTCGGGTGCTCGTAGGGGATCCGGTAGCCGGGGTCCTCGCGCAGCAGCCGACGCCGCTCGAGGTAGGGGTGCACGGCGCCGCCCTGGATCGGCCCCGGGCGCACCAGCGCCACCTGGACGACCACGTCGTCGAGGGTCTCGGGGAGGCTGCGGGGCAGCATCTGCATCTGCGCCCGGCTCTCGATCTGGAACACGCCGGTGGTCTCGGCGGCCCTGATCGCCTCGAAGGTGGGCTCGTCGTCGAGCGCGATCCGCGACAGGTCGATGTTCTCGCCGCGCGCCTCGGCGATCGACTCGACGCATCGCTCGACCGCCGACAGCATCCCGAGCCCGAGCAGGTCGATCTTCAAAAAGCCCGCGTCCGCGCACGAGTCCTTGTCCCACTGGACGATCTGGCGCCCCTCCATCGCCGCCGGCTGCACCGGGCAGATGTCGACCAGCGGCCGGGTCGAGAGCACCATCCCGCCCGAGTGCTGGGAGAGATGGCGCGGCAGCCCCCAGGCCTCGCGGGCGAGGCGCGCGAGCCAGCGCCAACGGGGGGTGCCCGCCCGCGCCTCGCCGAGAACCTCGGCGATGTCGCGCTCGACCTCGTCGCCGCGGGCGTAGACGTCGGCCACCTGGGCGACCCGCTCGATCTCGCCCGGCGGCAGCCCGAGCACCTTGCCGAGGTCGCGGACGGCGCCGCGCGAACGGTAGGTGGAGAAGGCCGAGACCAGCGCCGAGCGCTCGCGCCCGTAGCGCTCGTGGATCCTCGGGATCAGACGCTCGCGGATGTCGCGCGGGAAGTCGAGGTCGATGTCGGGCATCTCGGAGATCTCGTCGTTGAGGAAGCGGCCGATGAACAGCCCCGCCCGCACCGGGTCGACGTGGGAGAGCCCGGTCAGGTAGCAGACCACCGAGCTGACGCTTGAGCCGCGCCCGCGTCCCGGCGGCAGCAGGTTGCGGGCCGAGTCCGGCCCGCGGACCTCGACCGCGACCTCGCGGGCGAGCTCGAGCAGGTCGAAGTGCAGGAGGAAGAAGCCCGAGAGCCCGAGCTTGCGGATCACCGCGAGCTCGTCCTCGAGCCGCCGTTCGGCCTCCGCCGCCTCGGGCAACCCCGCGTAGCGGAGGTCGAGCCGCCCGCGGCAGATCTCCGCCAGGGTGCGGTCGGCCTCCGGGTCCTCGGCGCCTGGGTAGCGGTAGCCGAGTTGCGAGGTGAGGTCGAAGCTCAGGCGCGCGGCCAGCCTCGTGGTCTCGGCCACCGCCTCGGGGTGCTCGGCGAAGCGCGCGGCCATCGCCGCCGGCGCCGCCAGCACCGAGCTCGCGTTGCCGCGCCGCAGGGGCTCGGACTCCTCGAGCGTGGTGTGTGTCCGCACGGCGACCAGCGCGTCCTGGAGCTCGGCCCTGGCACGGTCGTGGGCGTGGACGTTGCCGGTGGCGACGCAGGCGACCCCGAGTCGCTCGGCGACCCCGGCGAGCCAGCGGTTGCGGGCCCGGTCGCGCCGCCACATCGGCCGCTGCAGCTCGACCCGCAGGCGCTCGGGCCCGAAGCTCGCCAGCAGCCGCCGCGCCCGCCCCTCCGCCCGCCGCGGCTCGCCGCGCTCCCAGGGTCCGGGGAGCGCCCCCTGGCGGGCGCAGCCGGTGAGGCAGACGATGCCCTCGTTTCGCTCCAGCAGCGAGTCGAGCGCGAGCACGGGGGGGAGGGGAGGTTGATCGGGCCGCGGGCGGGTGTCGGCGTGCGCCTCGGTCAGCAGCCGGGAGAGGTTGTGCCAGCCGGCCGCCGACTCGACCAGGGCAGTCAGGTGAAACGGCTCGCCGCCGTCGCTCACCGTCAACTCGGCGCCGTGGATCGGACGCAGGCCGGTGTCCTTGCAGGCCTGGGCCAGCTCCATCGCGCCGCAGACGTTGTCGTGGTCGCAGATCGCGAACGCCTCGTAGCCGAGCTCAGCAGCCCGGGCCGCCAGCTCGGCCGGCAGCGAGGCACCGTCGCAGAACGAGTACGAGGAGTGGGCGTGAAGCTCGGCGTACACCCTCAGCCCCGCTGCTCGTACCAGCGCGTGCCGTCGGGCGGCTCGCGAAAGACGACGATGTCGCGACCGCTCGCCAGGACCACCTCGAAATACTCCCTTTGCAGGGATTTCGGGGTCCACCAGCGGTCCTCGACCAACCACCGCTCGCGCACCGCCTCGACCTCGACCCCGCCGATTCGAAGCGGCGCCCCGTCGGCGCCCGCCTCGACCTCGACCGGCTTCGGCCAGTAGACCTGCGGCCTACTCGACATCACGCTCGGAGCCGAACGGGACCAGGATCGCCCGCCGCTCGGGGACCCGCGAGCCGGGGTCGACCTCGAGCACCCGAAGGACCGCGTCGCGGCCGGCGGCCGAGCGCACCTGTCGCACCGCCTCGGTCAGCCGCTCGCGCCGCTCGTCGCCGGGCGCGCGGGCGAGCGTCCCCTGCTCGCCGGCCTCCGGGCCCAGCTCGAGCGCTCGCAGGCCGAGCCAGGCGGCGGGCCCGGGGAGCTCGTCGAGCCGCGGGGCGAGCGCCGCCAGCAGCCGCTCGGAGCTGGTGCTGGCGCTGCGCAGGACCGCCTCACAGCGCCAACCGCCACCGGCGGCGAGCCGGGCCTCGATCCGCAGCTTGCGGATCGTGCGCCCGGCGCGGGCGGGATGGGCGAGCAGCCGCTCGACCAGGAGCCCGAGCGCTCGCTCGAGCAACTGACCGGAGGCGGCCTCCGGGAGCCCGAGGCGGGACTCGATCTCGACCGGCGGGCGGCGCGGGCGCAGCGGCTCGTCGGCGCCGCGGGCGAGCCGCAGCGCCCGCAGCCCGAGCTCGCCGAAGCGGTCGGCGATCGCCGCCGCCGGCAGCGCCGCGAGCTCACCCAGGGTGCGGACCCCGAGCCGCTCGAAAGAATCAAGGCACGCCGCCTCCTCCGCTTCGCGTCCGGGGGCGGCGTGGTCGGTGCGGTTCGGGTGTCTGGCGAGTCTGCCCCGGAGGTCGCCGATCGGGAGGTTCGCGAGCAGCCGGGCGGCGACCGGGTCGGAGAGCACCGGCGCCGGCCTGCGGGCCCGCATCCGCATCGCCGCGGCCCGGGCGCTGAGCCGGTTCGGCCCGGCGCCGACCCGGGCGCCGCCACCGAGCGCCCGCCGGGCGCGCGAGAGCACCGCCGGCGGGGCGCCGCAGAGCGCCAGCAGCGGCTCGGCGGCAAAGAAGGCCTCGCCCGGGCGCGAGGGCTCGACCTCGGCGCCGAACGCCTCCAGCGCCCGCAGCGAGCGCTCCCAGACGGCATCGGCGCGGACCGGGTCGGGCGCGATCAGGGCGAGCGCGGGACAGCGCGAGAGCGCCTCGCCGATCCGCATCCCGGCGCGGACGCCGAACGCCTCCGCCGCCCCCGAGGCTTCGCCGATCACCTGCGGGCCCCCGGGCTCGGGGGCGAGCGCCACCGGCTTCACCAGCAGCTCCCGGCGGTTCTCGCCCAGGGCGCTGGCCAGCGAGAGGCGGGGGATCAGCGCGCAGGCAACCATCGGTCAATCGAACACATGTTCGTACAAGAGTGACACGTCTGTCAAGCGGGGTTCGAGGGCGTCAAGATGGACCGGTGAAGCTCTCGTCCGCGCTCGCGATCGCCGCGCTCCTGCTCGTCCCGGCGGGCTGCGGCGGCTCGGACTCCGACCCGACGACCACGGTTCCCGGCGAGGCCGACCCGGCTCAGGTCGAGGTGATCGACGAGTGGGCGAAGGCCCTCAACGAGGGCGACGTCGACGCGGCAGCGGCGCTGTTCGCGATCCCCAGCGTCGCCCAGAACGGGCTCGAGTACGAGATCGAGGACGCCGGCGACGCGCGGGCCTTCAACGCCTCGCTGCCCTGCGGCGCCGAGCTGGTCGAGGCGCGGCCCGAGGGCGCGCTCACGGTGGCCACCTTCGAGCTCACCGAGCGCCCCGGCCCCGGCGCCTGCGGGTCCGGGACAGGCAACCGGGCGAGCACCGCGTTCAAGATCGTCGACGGGAAGATCACCGAGTGGCGGCGCGTGCTTCCCGAGGATGACGGGGCGCCCGGCGCAGAACCCGCTCCGCAGAGCTCCGCTTAGCTGGCGACTACCCGCCGATCCTGATAGGAATGCCACAACGGGCCGATAGGCCCGGGATGTTTTCCGAGAGAGGAGTGTTCATGTCAAGGATCAGGCTGGTCCTGGTACCCCTTGTGGTGGCCGGCTTGTCGTTCGGGATCGCCGCCTGTGGCGACGACGATTCCAGTGACGACAGCAGTTCGAGCGGTGGCGGAGAGACTTCGCTGGATATGACGATCGGCGTCTCCCTGCCGCTCAGCGGCGATCTGGCCGACTTCGGTCCGCCCGGCGAGAAGGCCGCGGATCTGGCGATCTCAGAGATCAACGCCGCGATCGATGAGGTCGGCGTCGACCACACGATCGAGGCCGTCAAGGAGGACAACTGTGGGGCAGCCGATCCGCAGTGCGCGGTTCAGGCGCAGCGCAAGCTGGCGACGTCCGACGGTGCCAGCTGCATCGCCGGCCCCTGGGGCTCGGCCGACACGATCCCGAGC
>DASPGZ010000227.1:0-18910 GCA_035620355.1 Solirubrobacterales bacterium
TCGACCGTCCGCGAGATCCAGCCGGTCTCGGCGATCGACTCGACGACGTTCGAGCCCGGTCCGCGCGCCGCCGAGGCGCAGATGGCGCTGCAGAAGGCGGTCGCCGCCGAGCTCGGGGCAACGGCCGGATGATCGAGCTCACCGACGAGCAGCGGCTGATCCAGGAGACGGCGCGGGACTTCGTCGACAACGAGGTGATCCCGAAGGCGCGCGACTCCGACCGCGCGCAGAAGTTCGACATCGAGCTCGCCCGCCGGCTCGGCGAGATGGGCTACCTCGGCGCACCCGTGTCCGAGCAGTACGGCGGCCGCGGACTCGACTTCTTCTCCTACGGGCTGATCGTCGAGGAGGTCGGCCGCGGGGACTCGGCGATGCGCACCGTGGTCTCGGTTCAGACCTCGCTCGTCTGCGGGTCGATCGAGCGCTGGGGCTCGGAGGAGCAGAAGCAGCGGTGGCTGCCGCCGCTGACCAGCGGGGAGGCGTTCGGCTGCTTCGGGCTCACCGAGCCCGACACCGGCTCCGACGCCGCCAACCTGCGCACCCGGGCCGAGAAGATCGACGGCGGCTGGCGGATCACCGGCGGCAAGATGTGGATCTCGCTCGGCAACGTCTCCGAGGTCGCGCTGATCTTCGCCCAGACCGACCCGGCGAAGAAGCACAAGGGCCTCGCCTGCTTCCTCGTGCCGACCGACTCGGACGGCTTCTCGACCCAGGAGATCCACGGCAAGCTCGGGCTGCGGGCCTCCGACACCGCCGAGATCTCGCTCGAGGGGGTCGAGGTCGGCGACGAGGCGCTGATGGGAGAGGTCGGCGACGGGTTCAAGGTCGCGATGTCGGCGCTCGACTCGGGCCGCTACTCGGTCGCCGCGGGCTGCGTCGGGATCATCGAGGGCTGCGTCCAGGCCTCGGTCGCTTACGCCAAGGAGCGAAAGCAATTCGACGTCCCGATCGCCAGCTTCCAGCTGGTCCAGGAGATGATCGCCGAGATGATCATCCGCCGAGACGCAGCCCGGATGCTGGTCCGGCGCGCGGGAATGCTCAAGGATGCGGGCAAGCCGTCGACCGTGGAGACCTCGATCGCGAAGCTCTACGCGACCGAGTCGGCGGTCGAGGCCGCCAACCTGGCGATCCAGGTCCACGGCGGGTCCGGCTACGTCGACGACTACCCGGTCGAGCGCTACCTGCGCGACGCCCGCGTGACGACGCTGTACGAGGGCACCTCGCAGATCCAGAAGCTGATCATCGGAAGGGACGCGACCGGTATCAACGCGATGGTGCCGCCCTCGGCAAGGTGACCCCGCTGGTCGAAACGTCGATCGAAGACCAGGTCGCGCTCTGCCGTCTGAATCGCCCCGAGGCGCGCAACGCGCTCTCACCCGAGCTGATGGCCGACCTGGCCGGCCAGCTCGCGCGCTTCGACGCCGACACCGAGGTGCGCTGCATCGTGATCGCCGGCTCCAGCGAGGTGTTCGCCGCCGGCGCCGACATCGCCGCGCTCGCCGAGCGCCAGTTCCACGAGGCGCTCTTTCACCCGGCGGCCATCTTCTGGCGGCGGCTGGCCGAGACCCGGACGCCGATGGTCGCCGCGGTCTCCGGCTTCGCCCTCGGCGGAGGCTGCGAGCTGGCGCTGATCTGCGACCTGGTCATCGCCTCGGAGACCGCCGAGTTCGGTCTCCCCGAGGTGACCCTCGGGATCATCCCGGGCGGCGGCGGCACCCAGCGGATAGCCCGCGCGATCGGCAAGCAGCGGGCGATGGAGCTGGTGCTGACCGGGCGGCGCTTCGACGCTCGCGAGGCGGAGCGGATGGGAATCGTCAACCAGGTCACCGGCAAGCGCGAATGGATGGATGCCGCGCTCGAGCTCGCCCAGAGGATCGCCAGGCGGCCGCCGCTGGCGACGAAGCTCGCCAAGCAGGCGGTGCTCGCCGCCGAGGAGACCTCGCTCTCGGCCGGGCTCGATCAGGAGCGCCGCTTGTACGAGCTGGCGATGGGGACCGAAGACCGGGTCGAGGGCACGCGGGCGTTTTTGGAGAAGCGAAAGCCCGAGTTCCGGGGGCGCTGAGACATGTCGAACATCTACGACCCGGAGATGGACAGCGAGCTCGACCGCGAGGGCTTCCGCCATCGCGGGGCGACCTTGGGCGACCAGGCGGGCTCCGAGCGACTCGGGGTCAGCCTGTACGAGGTCGAACCGGGCCAAGCGAGCGCCCCCTACCACTGGCACGTCGCCAACGAGGAGACGCTGCTGACGCTCTCGGGCCGAATCGAGCTGCGCGGCCCGGACGGGGTGCGAGAGCTCGCGCCTGGTGAGGTCGTCGCCTTCCCGCGCGGCGATCGCGGCGCGCACCAGTTGATCAACAACAGCGACGAGCCCGCCCGCTTCCTCGTCTTCAGCGAGATGAACTACCCGGAGATCGTCCTCTATCCCGACTCGAGCAAGGTCGGCATCCGCG
Organism: Solirubrobacterales bacterium; assembly: GCA_035620355.1. Classification (GTDB taxonomy): domain Bacteria; phylum Actinomycetota; class Thermoleophilia; order Solirubrobacterales; family 70-9; genus WHSW01. The sequence continues at coordinate 2,454 of DASPGZ010000227.1, forward strand.
ACCGCCATCCGGCTGGCGAGGGCGAGGCGATACGGCTCAGGTTCGTCACCGGCGACGCGGTCGACTACTGGCACGGCGAGGAGCGGTCGTGACCAGCTTCCTCGAGCCGGAGTTCGACCCGCCCGTCGAGCGCGAGGGGTTCCGGAGCCGGCGCGCGCGGCTCGGGCGGCAGGCCGGCTGCGAGCACCTCGGGATCAGCCTGTTCGAGCTCGAACCGGGCTCCGCCGCGTTCCCGCTCCACTACCACTTCGGCAACGAGGAGATGCTGATCGTGCTCGGCGGGACGGTGGCGCTGCGGACCGCCGAAGGCGAGCGCCCCCTCGACGAGGGCGAGGTCGTCGCCTTTCCGGTCGGCGAGGCCGGGGCCCACCAGGTGGTCAACCGGGGCGAGGGCCCGGCGCGGATCCTGATCGTGAGCGAGATGAAGTCGCCCGACATCGTCGTGCGCCTCGACTCGGAGAAGATCAGCGCGGCAGCGATCCCACCGGGCTCGCTCGCCGAGGGTTTCCACGACATCTACTTCCGCCGCGACGCAACCGAGATGTGGGACGGCGAGCCGCCGCCCCCCGCCCCGGATTCGTGATCGGGCCGGTCGGCGTCGCCGGCGCGGGGACGATGGGCGCCGGGATCGCCCAGCTCGCGGCGCTCGCGGGCTACGAGACCCTGCTTCACGATCCGCAGCCCGAGGCGCTCGAGCGCGGCCTCGAGCGGCTGCGAGCCGACCTCGCGCGGGGCGCCGAGCGCGGGCGGTGGGGCGCCGACGAGGCCGAGGCGGCGGCCACCCGCGTGCGCCGGGCGGCCGCGGTCGAGGACCTCGGCCCAGCCGGCGTCGTGGTCGAGGCCGCCCCCGAGGAACTGGGGCTGAAGCGGGACCTGTTCGCACGCCTGGAGGCAGCGTGCAGCGCCGACGCCGTGCTGGCCACCAACACCTCCTCGCTCTCGGTCAGCGCGATCGCCGCCGAGGCCGGGCGGCCCGAGAGGATCTGCGGCATGCACTTCTTCAACCCGCCCGCGCTGATGAAGCTGGTCGAGGTGGTGGCCGGCGAGTCGACCGGCGAGCCGGCGCTGGCGGCGACGGTGGAGGTCGCCGAGCGCATGGGCCGCGCGCCGGTCCGCTGCAACGACGCGCCCGGGTTCATCGTCAACCGCTGCAACCGGCCGTACTCGCTCGAATCGCTGCGGATGGCAGGCGAGGGCATCGCCACCCCCGAGCAGATCGACCGTGTCGTGCGCGAGGACGGGGGCTACCGGATGGGGCCGTTCGAGCTCATGGACCTGATCGGCATCGACGTCAACTACAACGTTGCCCGCTCGTTCTTCGAGCAGCGGCCGGAACCGCGCTGGGAGCCGCACCCGATCCAGGAGCGGATGGTCGCCTCCGGGAGGCTCGGTCGCAAGACCGGCGCGGGCTTCTACGAGTACGAGGACGGCAAGCGCGTCGAGGCGCCGGAGCCCGACTTCGATCCCGAGCTCCGGCGGACCGTGCTCGACCGCCTCCTGGCCCAGCTGGTCAACGAGGCCTGCTACGCCGCCGACGAGGGGGTCGCCCCGCCCGCCGACATCGACGCCGCGATGCGACTCGGCCTCAACCACCCCCGCGGCCCGTTCGAGTGGCTGGACGAGCTCGGCGCCGAGCGGGTGCTAGCGACCCTCGACGCGCTCCGGGACGAGCTCGGCCCCGATCGCTACCGCCCCGCTCCCCGCCTCATCAGCCTCGGCCCCGCGGGCCTCGACACGCCGGCGTAGCGGGTTACGGCCCTCCGCCGCCAGGTACGACCCTGCCAGGATCAGGGCCAATCCGGCCAGGGTGGCGGCGGTGATCTGCTCGTCGAGCAGGACGGCGCCGTAGACGACCGCGAACCCGGGCGCCAGGTAGGTGAGAGTCCAGGCACGCGACGGGCCGATCGTCGCGAAGAGCTCGTAGAGGATCACGAATGCGATTCCGGTCCCGGCGATCCCGAGCAGGGCTACGGCGCCGACCGGACCGAGTCCCGGAACCGTGTCGGGGAAGCCGATCACCGCGGCCGGGACGAGCAGCACGGTTGCGGCGGTGAGCACCCAGGCGGCGACCCCGATCGGCGCCTCCGCCGCGACCCGGTGCTTTGCCAGCAACCCCCCGATCGCGTAGCCGAGCCCGGCGAGCACGACCGCCAGCCCACCGAGGAGCTGGTTGCCCGATCCGCCGAGATCGACGCCGAGCAGCACCACGACGCCCGCGACGCCGAGCGCGATCCCGACCAGGCGGCTCCCGTCCGAGCGCTCCTCGTGGTCGACCCAGATCGCCAGCAAGGCCGTGAACAGGGGCGTCGAGGTGACCAGGATCCCGGCGAGCGACGAGGAGATCTCCTGCTCACCGGCGGCGATCAGCAGGAACGGCCCGGCGACCTGGATCGCACCGAGGACCGCGACCGTCCCGATCAGCCCTCTGAAGCCACGGAGCGCGTCACGCCTGGCGGCGATCGCGACCAGGACCGCCGCCCCCAGCGCGATTCGCAGGAAGGCGACCATCCCCGGCGTGAAGTCGCGGATGCCGATCTTGATCAGCATGTAGCTCGCGCCCCAGATCGCGCTCAGCAGGAGGAGCAGTGTCCAGGCGCGACGATCCATCCATCGAGAGTAGCCGCGCTTCGGCGCGGCGCCATTCGCGATCGAGATCGAGACGATCGGGCCCGGTTATCGGGGGCTGTAGGCTCGGCCGCAGCATGCTCAGACCTGCAGGGCGCCGGGTGGGGATGGCGGCGGTCGCCGGGCTGGCGGCGGTCGCGGCGAGCGCGACCCTGATCGCGGTCTCCGAGGCCGGGCCCGGCGACCTCGCCCCGGATCTGGTGACGATGGCAATCGGCGACGATGATCTGCGGATCGGGCCCGAGCGCGGCAAGGTCGTGCTGCGGTTCACGAACGAGATCGGCAACCGCGGCAACGGGCCGCTCGAGATCGAGCCGAGCCCGGCATCGCAGGGCTGTGACGGCGACGCCGACCCCGACAACGACCGCGACGCGACCCAGCGCATCTTCACCGACTCGAACGGGACCGGGGCCTACGAGCGCGGGATCGACGCGGTCGCCTCCGAGCGGCGCTTCGGCTGCATGCGCTACCACGCCGCCCACGATCACTGGCACGTGCTCGACATCGCCACCTACGAGCTTCGCCGCGAGCGCAGCGGCCGGGTCCTGCTGCGCTCGCGCAAGATCGGCTTCTGCCTCACCGACGCGCGCCCGGCGTTCGAGAGCGACGCGACTCCGCTCGCGACCACCTACCCGATCAACCCGCCGGGGATCATGGGCTGCCAGTCGATCTCGACCCAGGGGATCTCGGCGGGCTGGGCCGACGCCTACGTGCTCACCCTGCCCGGGCAGTCGCTCGACGTCACCGAGCTTCCGCGCGGCAGCTACTGCCTGACCACCCGGGCCGATCCGACCGGGATGCTCGACGAGCTCGACGAGCTCAACAACGTCCGCCGGGTGCGGCTGGCGCTCCGGCCCGAGGAGCCGAGCGTGCGCAAGCTGCCCGGGCCGTGCCGAGCCTGAGCCGGCGCCCTAGCGCTCTGCGAGGCTCGGCGCCACCTCGACCGGCTCGCCGCCGGCGAGCCAGTGCGCCTCGGGCGAGGGCGGGGTGTCGCGCAGGTACCACTCGGCGTCGAGGGCCCCCATGCAGCCGGTGCCGGCGGCGGTGACCGCCTGTCGGTAGGTGCGGTCGACCAGGTCGCCGACGGCGAACACGCCGTCGAGCTTGGTCCGGGTCGACCTCTCCTCGGTGAGCACGTAGCCGTCGTCGTCGGTCTCGACCTGGCCGGCGACCAGCTCCGAGCGCGGAATGTGGCCGATGGCGACGAAGGCGCCGCCGACCTCGACCTCCTCGGTCTCGCCGGTCTCGGAGTTGCGAAGGCGCACGGCGCGTAGCTTGCCGTCGTCGCCGGCGATGAACTCCTCCGGCACGAACGGGGTCTTGAAGTCGATGTTGTCGCGCTCGCGGGCGCGGTTGAGCATGATCTGCGAGGCGCGGAACTCGTCGCGGCGGTGGATGATCGTCAGGTCCGATGCGTACTTGGAGATGAAGATCGCGTCCTCCATCGCCGAGTCCCCGCCGCCGACCACGACCACCTTCTGGTCCTTGAAGAACGCCCCGTCGCAGACGCCGCAGGTGGAGACGCCGCGGCCGCCCAGCTCGAGCTCGCCCGCCACGCCGAGCCGGCGGGGCTCGGCGCCCATCGCCAGGATCAGGCTCTTGCCGGCGTACAGCCGGTCGCCGACGAAGACCTTCTGCACGTCGCCGTCGGAGAGCTCGACCCGGTCGGCGTCGTCGGTGACGAAGCGTGTCCCGAAGCGCTCGGCCTGGGCTCGGAACTGGTTCATCATCTCCGGGCCCATGATCCCCTCGGGGTAGCCCGGGTAGTTCTCGACGTCGGTCGTGTTCTGGAGCTGGCCGCCCCATTGGAAGCCCTCGATCACCAGCGGCTCGAGGTTGGCGCGGGCCGCGTAGAGGGCCGCCGTGTAGCCGGCGGGGCCACCCCCGAGGATGATCACGCTCTCGACTCTCTCGGTGTCTTCGCTCATGCCCATTCGTCCCTCCTCAGTGTATTGCGTTACTTCATTTTATGAAGTAACGGCGGACGGAGCCGACTCTCCGATCGGCCGCGCGTCCGACTGATCGCGCTCGCGCTCCCAGCGCTGGACGGTCTTTCGCAGCTGCAGGAAGGCGACGATCCCGGGCGGGATCGGCAGCCAGAAGGCCAGTACCCGGTAGAGCAGCACCGGCGCGAACACGTGGCTGACCCCGAACAGGGCGAATGCCCCGAGCAGGCCCGCGTCGACGCCGCCGACCCCGCCCGGGAGCGGGATCAGGTTGGCGACCATGCCGAGGAAGAAGGCCTGGACCACCACCGCCAGCGGCACCTCGACCCCGAAGGCCTTGAACGAGGCCCAGAGGATCCCGATCTGCGCCGCCCAGAAGCCGATCGCCCCGACCACCGCGATCCCGCCGCGCGACGGGTCGCGCACGTAGCGCAGCGCCTCCCGGGTGCCGACCGCCGCGGTCGATGGCACGGTCGCCAGCCGGCGCATCATCCGCCCGGTGAACTTCTCCTGCGACGCCGACGAGAAGCGGCGCTCTAGGTCGCCCGGGACCAGCGCCATCAGCAGGAAGATCACGATCACCCCGCCGGCGATCGCCGCCGGGACGATCGTCAGGCCGGCCGGCGCGGGCACGTCGAAGACCCCGCTGCTCATCAGGATCCCGTTGATCAGCAGGGTCGCCATGTAGACCGCGTAGAGCAGGACCAGGAAGGCGACCATCCGCGCGGCGGTCTCCTTGCGCGGCATCCCCGCCTTGCGCAGCGCCCAGTACGTGAGCACGATCCCGCCCGCGCCGCCGGCCGAGAACAGCCGGGTGGCGGCGAGCCCGGCCATCGTGATGTCGTAGGAGTCCTTCCAGCGCAGCTCGACCGCCTCGCCGACCACGCCTCGGAACAGCGCCACGTAGGCGGCGAACATCGCGAACGCGAACACCACCGCGACCATGATCCAGAGCACGTCGGCGTCGGCGAGCCGCGCGCTCGCGTCCTGGTCCGAGAGGATCTTCGGCAGCAGGACGTAGATGCCGACGACCAGCAGGAGGACGAACGCGACCGTCTGCACGAGCCGCTTCGGATCCTCGAAGAACGACGGCTCGTAGTTCTCGTCCTCCTCGTCCTCGGACCCGGAGGCGGGCTCGGCAGCGGTGACCAGGAGGTTCTCCTCCTCGACCTCATCCCCCCGTATTCGTTCCCTCGGATCAGCGGCTGCCATCCGGTGACCTATCCTCGCAGGCGAGCCCGTCGCCTCGTATCCGGCCCGTTCTCAGCCGCCGTTGGCGACCAGCTCGAGCCGCCGCAGGACCCGGTTGACCGACTCGACCGCCGGCTCGGCGAGCGGCTCCCCGCCGCGGACGACGGCGACCAGCGCCGCCCCCGCGAGCAGGTCGGTGACATAGTGCTCGCCCAGGTAGACGAGCGCGAAGGCGAGCGTGATCGCGTAGCCCCAACCGATCGCGCCCGGGATCCGGCCCGCCTCGCGCAGGTGGATCGCCGCCATCAGCGAGGTGGCGAAGTGAAGCGACGGCATCGCCGCCCACGGGTTGCCGTTGAACTTGTCGTAGAGCGGCTCCCAGGCGTGGCGCCAGACCTGCTCGCCGGTGGCGACCATGATCCGGCGCACCTCCGGCGCCTCGTCCGAGGCCACCTCGGCGGTCACGTGCTCGACCGGCGGGCTGATCAGACCCCGCTCCGCCGCCCACCACGGTGGGGCGGTCGGCACGGCGAAGTAGAGCGCGCAGCCGAGGTCGTAGGTGGCGGCGAGCTGGCGGGCGGCGCTCGGGAAGCGCTCGGGGTGTCGCGCCTGGACGAAGAGCAGCGCCGCGTGCGGCTCCATGAACCAGACCCAGTGGACGACCGAGAGCAGGCGGTCGAGCCGGGTGACCCGGCCGGGGACGCTGAACAGCCGCTGCAGGCGGACGCTCGGAAGCGTCCCGAGGCCGATGATCCGGTCGGTGACGATCGGGTAGCGGACCTTGAGCCGCCGCAGCAGCGCCTCCGGGTTGTCGTAGGGGAGCTCGTGGGCGACCGCGAACCCCCACATCTGCAACGTGAACAGGACGATGTCGCGACCGCGGGTGCGCGGGCGCAGGACGGCGACCGCCATCGGCCCGGCGACGACCGCGGCGACCGTGACCGCCGCCGGGATCCGGCGCCGGCGCCTGATCAGCGGGATCGCGATCGAGGCCGTGAGCGCGGCGGCGGCGCCCAGCCGCACGGCCGCCCGCTGCGCGGACGAGACGGAGCGGCGCGAGGAACCCAGGGGGCGCAAGGCGCGCGAGTATAAGTCGCCCGCGGCGGGTGCCGGGGGTCGCGAGGCCGTCGTGTGCACGGCAATCGCCGCCGGATGCCGATTAGAATGGCGCGCCTTGAGCCGTCGGACGATCCTGCTCGCAGCTTCCTGCGCCCTGCTCGCGCTTGCGTTCGCGGCGGCGCCCGCCTACGCGGTCCAGTTGACGCCCGACGAGGCCCACTCGCCGAACGCGGAGACGATCAATAACAGCTACGTGGTGATGATCGTCGTCGTGCTCCTGGTGATCGCGGTCGTCAACGGCGCCCTGATCGCCGCCGTACTGCGCTTCCGCGAGCGCCGCGGCGCCGAGCCCGCGCGGTTCACGGCCGGGCGCGGCGCCCACCGGCCCGTGGTGGCGGTGCTCGCGATGTTCGCCGTGGCGATCTTCGTCTTCGGCATCGTGGTCACCAACGATGCCCGCCAGGTCGAGGAGGCAGGCCCCGACGGGCTCGGCGCCGCCCCGACCGCTCAGGTCGGGGTCAAGGGCGTGCCGCCCCTGCAGACTGCGGCTGCCGAGGAGTCGGCGAGCGGCGACTCGGCCCAGGCCGGCGACACCGCCAACGCCACCAGCCCGCTCGAGATCGACGCGATCGCCCAGCAGTGGCTGTGGCGCTACCAGTACCCCGGCCACACCCCGAGCGACCCGCTGTTCTCCTACGGCGAGCTGGTGGTCCCGGTGGACACGCCGGTGATCCTCAACATCACCTCGACCGACGTGCTGCACTCGTGGCACGTGCCGGCCCTCGGCGGCCAGGTCCAGGCGACCCCCGGCGAGGTGGTCGAGACCTGGTTCAAGGCCGACGAGGTCGGCCGCTACCCCGGCGCCTCGACCGTCTTCAGCGGCACCGCCTTCCCGACGATGCGGGCCTGGGTGCGGGTCGTGACCGTGCCCGAGTACCAGGACTACGTCGAGAGCAAGCGCGCCGAGCTCGCCGCCGCCCAGCAGGCGGTCATCGACGACCAGGAGGCCGCCGCGGCGGCGGAGTCAGGATGATCCCGCCCACCGCCACCGCCCGTCCCGAGGTCGTCACGCGCGAGCTCCGCAAGCCCCGCCAGGCCTGGATCGAGCGGGCGACCAGCGCCGACCACAAGGTCGTCGGCCAGCTCTACATCGCCACCGCGCTCACCTTCCTGGCGCTCGCGGTGACCCAGTTCACGCTCATGCGGATTCAGCTGATCGTGCCCGAGAACGACCTGCTGAAGCCCGAGATCTTCAACCGGCTGATGACCGGCGCCGTGACCTCGTTCTCGGTCCTCGGGGTCGTGCCCCTGGCGCTCGGGCTGATCGGCTACATCGTCCCGCTGCAGATCGGCGCCCGCGGGGTGGCGCTGCCGCGGCTCAACCAGCTCTCCTACTACCTCTACCTGGCCGGCGGGTTCACGATCCTCGCCAGCTTCCTCTACTCCGCCCCCGAGACCGGGACCGCCGCCCTGCCGCCGCTCTCCGACCTGGTCTTCTCGCCCTCCAACGGCGCCGATGCCTGGATCGTCGGCACCGGTCTGGCGGTGCTCGGATTCGTCTGCTTCGCGATCAACCTGGTGGTCACGGTGCGCAAGATGCGCGCCCCGGGGCTCGCCTGGCGGCGGCTGCCGCCGTTCAGCTGGGCGGCGACCGTGATCGGCTACCTGCTGTTGATCGCCGGACCGGCGATGCTCGCGGCGCTGACCATGCTCGAGATCGACCGCCGCTTCGACGGCGTCTTCTTCGACCCGCAGGAGGGCGGCGCGCCGCTGCTCTACGAGCACCTCTCCTACATCTTCCTCACCGCGATCTACCTGATCGTCTTCCTCGCCGCCGCCGGAACGATCTCCGAGATCCTCTCGACCTTCGCCCGCAAGCCGATCTTCAGCCGGCGCGCGATCGCGAGCTCGTTCGTCGCCGTGGGCGTGCTCGGGCTGCTCGCTTGGATGCAGAACATGTACATCGGCCCGCTGAACGAGGGCTGGACGATCATGGCGATGGCGTTCGCGCTGGCGCTGGTGATCCCGATCGGGGTGATCTTCTTCAACTGGATCGCGACGATCTGGGGCGGGACGGTGGAGCTGCGGGCGGCGACCTGGTACGCGCTGGCGGCGATCGCGATGTTGTCGTTCGGGCTCGCCGGAGAGCTCGGCTACTCGGTGATCCCGGTCGGCTGGGCACTCGACAACACCACCGCGAGCCAGGGGGACACGCTCTACGTGCTCGTCGGCGGCGGCGTGATCGGCGGTTTCGCCGGACTCCATTACTGGTTCCCGAAGCTCTCCGGGCGGCTGCTGGGAGAGGGCCTCGGCAAGATCGCGCTGCTCACGATCGTTGTCGGGCTGAACCTCTACGTGATCCCTATGTTCCTCGCCGGGCTCGAGGGCCAGCCGGTCGACGTCTACAAGTACTACGAGAGCCTCGGCGTCGACGGTCTCAACCTGATCGCCTCGATCGGCGCCTTCATCCTCGTGATCGGGATCCTGCTTGAGCTCGGCAACGCCGCCTACAGCTGGAACAACGGGCTCCCCGCCCGCGGCCACGATCCGTGGGGCGGCTCGACCCTGGAGTGGTTCGCGCTCTCGCCGCCCCCGCCCCACAACTTCGACGCCGTCCCCGATGTCCGCAGCGGCGAACCGCTGCACGACATCCGCGAATCGGTCGCGATCCGCGAGCGCGCGTTCACGCCGCCGACCGCGCTCGACCGGGTCGACGCGGCGTCCGCCGAGGAGCCGGATCAGGCGCCCCCCGAAGCGCGGGCGGACTCCGACGACGCGGATAACGCACCGGTAGCCTGAAGGCAATGAGTGCAGTCGCCGGACGTGGCGATGCGGTTGAGCTGTCCCGGTTCCGCCGCCTCGTCACCTACACGATCGCCGCCACGTTCGTCCTCATCCTGATCGGGGGGATCGTCCGCGTCAGCGACTCCGGCCTCGGCTGCGGCCCGGCGGGCAGCGGCACCCACGGCTGGCCCCTGTGCGAGGGCGGCGTCCTCCCCGCCGACTCGGCCGAGTCGGTGATCGAGTTCTCGCACCGGATCGCCGCCGCGGTGGTCACGGTGCTGATCGCCCTGGTCGCGTGGAAGGCGTTTCGGCGGCTGCGCGAGCATCGGCTGCTGGTCCGGGGCGCGGTCGGCGCCGGCCTCCTGGTCCTGGCCCAGGCAGCGCTCGGCGGGCTCACCGTCGAGCAGGGCCTCGAGGACGAGCTGGTCGCCGCCCACCTGGGGCTGGCGATGCTGCTCCTGGGCCTGCTGTTCGTCCTCCGCCGCGGGGCCGAGCCCTCGCCCGCCCCGCCGCGGGAATCGGTGCGCGGATTGCGCCCGCTGACCCTGCTCGCCGGGGTCCTCGTGCTGGGGACGATCGTCGCCGGCGGCTACGTCGCCGGGACCGAGTACCACGGGACCGAGAACCAGCCGCTCGCCGGCGCCCATACGGCCTGCGGCACCGGCTGGAACACCGACCAGTTCCCGGGCTGCAACGGCAGCGGCGCGCTCTCCTTCGGCCAGTCGAGGCTCGCCGACATCCAGCTCACCCACCGCCTGTTCATGTACCTGGCCGCCGCCGCCGTGCTGGCGATGGCGGCGCTGGCGCTGCGCCGCCACGCGCCCAGCCGCGCCTTCTGGATCGCACCGCTGATCCTCGTCGGCCAGATCGCGCTCGGCGCGGTCAACGTCTGGGCCGGCAAGCACGCCGGCCTGATCGTCGGCCACCTGCTGCTCGGGACAACCCTCTGGGCGACGGTCGTCTACGCCTACGCCACCCTGCTTCCCGCCTCTGCCCCGGCGCCCGAGCGCGTCGGCTCGCGGGCCACGACCGGAGCCGCGACCGCCTGATGGAGAGCGCGACCACCAGCATCGGGCTCGCGCGGGAGCGGTCGCTGGCCGAGACCGTCCGCGACTACATCACCCTGACCAAGCCGCGGATCATCTCGCTCCTGCTGCTGACCACGGTGGCGACGATGATCGTCGCCAAGGGCAGCTTCCCCGAGCTCTCGACCCTGCTCTGGACGATGCTCGGCGGCTACCTCGCGGCCGGCGGCGCCGGGGCGATCAACCACTACATCGACCGCGAGCGCGACGCGCGCATGACCCGCACCCGCGGACGGCCGCTGGTCGCGGGCCGGATCGAGCCGGCACACGGGCTCGCCTTCGGGATCGCGCTCGGCACCCTGGCGACGATCCAGCTGGCGCTGACGGTGAACGTGCTCTCGGCGGTCCTTGCGCTCACCGGCCTGCTCGGATACGTGGTCGTCTACACGATCTGGCTCAAGCCACTGACCCCGCAGAACATCGTCATCGGCGGCGCCGCAGGCGCGATGCCGCCGCTGGTCGGCTGGGCCGCGGCGACCGGCTCGCTGGCGCCCGAGGCGCTGTTCCCGTTCGGGATCGTCTTCCTCTGGACCCCGCCGCACTTCTGGGCTCTCTCGCTGTTGATCAAGGACGACTACGCCCGCACCGGGGTGCCGATGCTGCCGGTGGTCAAGGGCGAGGCCGCGACCCGGCGCCAGATCGTCGCCTACACGCTCGTCCTCGTCGCCTTCAGCCTGGTTCCGGTCGCCACCGGCTTCCTCGGGGGCCTGTACGCGGCCTCCGCCGCGATCCTGGGCGCCGGGTTCATCTTCCTCTCGCTGCGCCTGCTGCGCGCCGGTACGCGCGCTGCGGCGCTGCGCCTGTACCTGTCCTCGCTCGGCTATCTGGCGCTGCTGTTCGTGGCGATGGCCGTGGACCGGATCGTCTGATACAAACGCCCACGCATGGACCGAACCCGCGCCTCATCGACCCTCGGATCCGCCCTGGCGACGGCCGCGATTGCGATCGGCGTCTTCGGGCTTGTCTTCTTCATCGCGATCGTCTACATCGGCTGAGCGATGGCCGACGAGCGCCGCAACGGAGCACCGATCGAGCTCGTCTACGAGCCGGCGCCGTCGTGGCAGCCGCCGCTGATCGCGTTCGGGCTCGCCGCGGTGCTCGCCTCCCTGTTCACCTGGTGGCCCTACGGCGTGATCGGCGGCGTGATCGCGCTGTTCGCGCTGTTCGCCTGGATCCGCGACGCCCGCGCCGGCTACAGCCGCCTGCCACGCCGCCAGCGGATGGCGACGGCGGTGCTCCCCGCGGTCCCGCTGCAACGGACCGACGACGAGTAACCGCCTCCGCGATCGCCGGCGAGCTGCGCTTCGGTCAGCCCGACGCTGACGAACCCGCAGCTCGGCGCGGGGCGCGGCGCGCCTAGGCGGCGCTCTGCTCGGCCTCGGGCGAGGTGGTGCTCGCGGTGGCGCCCTCGGTCGTCCAGCAGCGGACGATGTCGCGCATCGAGAGCACGCCGACCAGCTGACCGGAGTCGATCACGACCAGGTGGCGGATGTGACGGCGCGACATCTCGACCGCCGCCCGCTCGAGGCTCCAGGCCGGCGAGGCGGAGATCACGGTGTCGGTCATATGGTCGCCGACCCGCTCGACGTCGGGGTCCTCGCCGCGGCCGAGCGAGTTGAGGATGTCGCGCTCGGAGACCACGCCGGGCCCCTGAGCCTCCTCGTCGATGACCACGGCGGCGCCCACGGCCTTCTCGGTCATCTTGGTCGCGGCCTCGCGCAGTGTGTGGCCCGGGCCCACGGTGAGCACCACGCTCGACATCCCCTGGCGAACTTCCATCAGCCGGTCTGTACCTCTTCTTGGGGGCTAGTGCAGATCGTCTCGAACCCTAACGGATACCTCGCCGAAAGCCGCCACCTGAAAGGCGGGGCCGCCCTCGCGGATGGATAGGATTCGGCGAGTGCGCCCACCGCTCACCCGCAGTCGCCGGCGGATCGCCCCCGCCCGCCTAGGCATCGCAGCAGCCGCCATCGTCGGCGCGCTCGCGGTCGCCGGCTGCGACGTCAGCGAGGACGCCGACACCGAGCGCGGGCGGGCCCTGTTCCAGCAGAACTGCGGCACCTGCCACGCCCTCGCCCAGGCGGGCACCAGCGCCCAGGTCGGCCCCGACCTCGACGCCTCGTTCGCCCGCGCGCGAGCCGACGGGATGGACAACGACACGATCGAGGGCGTCGTCCAGACCCAGATCGAGAGCCCGCGCTTCATCCGCGAGGGCTCGGAGAACTACGACCGCGTCTACATGCCGCCCGAGATCGTCACCGGCCAGGACGCCGAGGACGTCGCCACCTACGTCGCCAGCGTCGCCGGCATCCCGGGGGCGAAGCCGCCGCAGCTGGCGCCGCCGGAGCTGTTCGCCGAGAAGTGCGGCATCTGCCACGCGCTTGCCGCCGCCGGGACCAGCTCGGCCACCGGGCCCGATCTCGACCAGGTGCTCGCCGGCAAGGACGCCGCCTACATCGAGCAGCAGATCGTCGACCCGAACTCGCAGATCGCCCAGGGCTACTCCGAAGGGGTGATGCCGGCCGACTTCGGCACCACGCTGACCCCGCAGGACCTCAAGGGCCTGGTCGACTACCTGATCAAGAGCGTCAACGGCGGCGGTGGCCAGGGCGGCTAGCCCGGCGGGTCCGCGGCCGCGCGGCGGCGGCGCCACCAGATTCCGAGCCCGATCCCGAGCTCGAACAGGAGCACCAGCGCCGCCCATCCCGGGCCGGCGACGATGCTGACTACGAACACCGGCAGCAGCGCCAGGCCGACGCCTGCGGCGACCCGGAACATCGCCCGCTCGTACGGGATCAGCCTGTCGGCGGGATCGTCGGCCATCGGTCGGGACCGACCGTCGTCGGCGCTCAGATCAGGTAGACGGCCGTGAACACGATCAACCACATCACGTCGACGAAGTGCCAGTAGATACCCGGCACCTCGACCCCGAGGTGGTCCTTGGCATCGGGTCCGAAGTGGCCGCGCCAGGCGCGGATGTTGGCGAATGTGAGCAGCACCAGGCCGACGAAGACGTGGGCGCCGTGAAGCCCGGTGAGGCCGTAGAAGATCGAGCCGAAGGCCCCGTCGCGGGCGCTGAAGCCGACGTGGATGTACTCGTTGATCTGGATGAAGAGGAAGGTCGCGCCGAGCAGCCAGGTCAACATCAGGCCCATCTGCATCGCGCGCCGGTTGCCCTTGCGGGCGCTCTCGAGCGCCCAGTGGACGGTGAAGCTCGAGGAGACCAGGATCGCCGTGTTGACCCCGGCGATCGCGACCGGGAGCTCGATCCCCTCGGGCGGCCAGGGACCCTCGTTGGCGACCACACGGAGGAAGAAGTACGAGGCGAAGAACGCCCCGAACAACATGATCTCCGAGATGATGAAGAGCAGGATCCCGAGCGTCTGGCGGTCGATCCGCGAGCTCTTGTTGGCCTCGGGCGGCCCGTGGTGGTCGTGCTCGTGGCCGACCGCGACGGAGGCGGACTCCATCAGGCGGTCACCTCCTCGGCGTCCTTGGGCTCCTCGCCGGCGGCGCTCTCGCTGCCGTCCGTGACCCCGCGTCCGCCGGCCTCGTAGTGCCCGACCGGAACGTCGGTGACCTCTCGGACCCGGTCGATCAGGCCCTCCTCGAGCCACTTCGACTTGCTGCCGGCGAGGGTCGAGATCAGGATCTCGTCGATCCGGTAGTGGTCGATCGCGTTGACGATCGCCGAGAACGGGTCCGGGCTCATCGGCTGCCCGGTCGCATCGATCCGGTCGCGGTAGAGCTCCGCCAAGGTCGAGGCGAGCCGCCGGCAGACCTCCTCGCGGCTGAGGTCGCCCGAGCGCGGGCAGATCACCGTGTAGCGATGCGGCTTCTCGGCGGCGAGCTGCTTCAGGTGAGCGACCAGATCGGGGCTGTTGATCGTCTGCGTCCCGACGACCAGCGTGTGGACCACGTCCCAGCGCACCGCGTCGTCGTCGACGCGCACCGGGATGTGGGTCACCGGGACCTCCACAGTCGCCTTCGCCCACTCGACCAGGTCCTTGCGGGTGAGCCCGAAGCGGGTCTCGTAGAGCGCCGAGAGCAGCAGCTCCCGCGGTTGGAAGGCGCGCACGGCGTCGTCGAGGCCGAGCGCCGGGTCGGGGTCCATGACCGCGCCGACCGACTCGATCCCGAACTCCTCGAACACCAGCTGCGTGACCTCGACCCGGCTCAGCGCCGCCTCGCGGATCTCGTCGCGGTCGACGATCTGGCCGACGGTGGGCAGGTTCTGGGGGGCCGCGACGGCGACCCCGTCGGCGCCGGCCTCGACCCGGTCGCGCACGCCCTCGAGCAGGCGCCGGCCGCCGGCGACCTCGTTGAGGAAGGCGAGCACGGTGCCGCCGTCGCTCCAGTCGGCCTGGCTGGTCGGATCGTCGATCGGGTAGGCGGCGTGCTCGGCGTCGGTCATCTCGGTGGGAACGCCTCGGGGTCGCCGCCTGCGGCACTACCGACCTTGGCCGGCTCATGCTCGCGCACCTCGGCCTCCTCGGGGCCCATGATCGCGTGCCGGGCGCCGGGGACGCCGAACTCGTACGGGCCGCCGACCACGCGCGGGATCTCGTCGAAGTTGAAGATCGGGGGCGGCGAGGAGACCTGCCACTCGATCGTCTTCGCGCGCCACGGGTTCGCGGTCGCCTTCGGGCCCCACCTCCAGGAGACGACCATGTTGTAGACGAAGACCAGCTGCGCGATCCCGAGCAGGAACGAGGAGATCGTGATCACCAGGTTCCAGTCGCCGAACTGAGCCGCGTAGTCGGCCACGCGCCGCGGCATCCCCTCCATCCCGATCCAGTGCATGGGGATGAACGTGCCCAGCATGCCGACCAGGGTGAGGTAGAAGTGCACGCGCCCGAGCCGCTCGTCGTACATGCGCCCGGTCATCTTCGGGAACCAGTGGTAGATCCCGGCGAAGATCGTGAACACCGAGCCGCCGAAGAGCACGAAGTGGATGTGGGCGACGATGAAGTAGGTGTCGGAGACGTGGATGTCGATCGGCACCATGCCCAGCATCACCCCCGAGATGCCGCCGATCACGAAGGTGACGATGAACCCGAGGCTGAACAGCATCGCGGTCGATCGCAGGTGCAGCTTGGAGTCGAACAGCGTCGCCAGCCAGCTGAAGATCTTGATCCCGGTCGGCACCGCGCCCAGGAAGATCCCGGAGAGGCCGCCGATCACGAACATCGACACGAAGCCGAGGGCCCAGAGCATGGGCGTGTTCAGGTGGATCCGCCCCTCCCAGGTCGTGGCTAACCACGAGAACACCTTGATGCCCGTCGGCACTGCGATCAGGAGCGTCGTGATCATCATCGGCACGCGCAGCCAGGGGGCCATGCCCGACACGAACATGTGGTGGGCCCAAACCGAGAAGCCGAGGATGAGGATGGCGATCAGCGAGAGCGCCATCAGGCGGTAGCCGAAGATCGGCTTCCGGGACATCACGGAGATGACCTCCGAGGCGATGCCGAAGCCGGGCAGCATCATGATGTAGACGGCCGGGTGCGAGTAGAACCAGAAGATGTGCTGGTAGCCGAGGACGTAGCCGCCTTCGTCGAAGTTGAAGAAGTTGGTGTGCATCACGCGGTCGAACAGCACGAAGAACTGCGAGCCGGCGATGAAGGGCGTTGCGAGCACGACGAGCAGTGACGTCGAGAAGTTGGCCCACACGAGGAGCGGCATGCGCCAGAAGGTCATCCCCGGCGCGCGCATGGTGATGATCGTGACCAGGAAGTTGAGGGCGGTCATGATCGAGGACGCCCCC
>DASPGZ010000228.1:0-2812 GCA_035620355.1 Solirubrobacterales bacterium
TCGCCGAGCGCTACGGCGAGCCGACGGAGGACGGGGTCGTGATCACGCTGCCGATCTCCCAGGAGGAGCTCGCCGGCTGGACCGGCTCCTCGCGCGAGTCGGTGGCGCAGGCGCTCTCCTCGTTGCGCGGGCTCGGCGCGATCCGCACCGAGCGCAGGAAAATCATCGTGCGCGACGCCGAGGCGCTCGGGCGCCAATCGGCCTGACGCGAGACACTGCATCCGTGGTCTGCCCCAGCTGCCAGACCGAGAACAAGGACGGGGCGCGCTTCTGCCGCGCGTGCGGATCCCCGCTCGAGCTCGCCTGCCCGAGCTGCGGCGCCCCGCGCGAACCCGGCCAGGCCTTCTGCGACCAGTGCGGCTCGCCGCTCGACGCGGCGCCGCCGCGGCCCACGCCCTCGAGCGGCCCCGAGCTCCGGGTCGCCTCGGTGCTGTTCGTCGACCTGGTCGGATACACGCCGCTCTCGGAGAACCGCGACGTCGAGGACGTCCGCGACCTGCTCAGCCGCTACTTCGACCTCACTCGGACGGTGGTCGATCGCTACGGCGGCACGGTCGAGAAGTTCATCGGCGACGCGGTGATGGCGGTCTGGGGGGTGCCGGTCGCGCGCGGCGACGACGCCGAGCGCGCGGTCCGCGCCGGGCTCGAGCTGGTCGACGCGGTCTCGCGCTTCGGCGAGTCGGTCGGCGCGCCCGACCTGAAGGCGCGGGCGGGCGTCGCCACCGGCCAGGTCGCCGCGGTCGAGCACCCGGGTGAGGGGCTGGTGATCGGCGACCGGGTCAATACGGCCTCGCGGGTCCAGGTCGTGGCGGCCCCGGGGACGGTGTACGTCGACGCCGCGACCCGCCAGGGCGCCTCGGCCGCGGTCGCGTTCGAGGACGCCGGCGAGCACTCGGTCAAGGGCAAGGCCGAGCCGTTGCACCTCTACCGGGCGCTGCGGGTGGTCGGGGGCGCCGCCGGGACCAGGCTGCGGACCGGCTCGGAGCCGCCGTTCGTCGGCCGGGCGGCGGAGCTGCGGCTGATCAAGGACCTCTTCCACGCCAGCGTCGACCGCAAGGTCGCGCGCCTGGTCGGGGTCAGCGGCTCCGCCGGGGTCGGCAAGACCAGGCTCGGGACCGAGTTCGACAACTACGTCGACGGGCTCGCGGTCGAGGTGCTCTGGCACTTCGGCCGCTGCCTCGCCTTCGGCGACGGGGTCGCCTATTGGGCGCTCGCCGACATGGTCCGTCAGCGGCTCGGGATCGGCGACGACACACCCACGGCCGAGGTCGACTCGCGGCTCGCCGCCGGGCTCGAGCAATGGGTGGAGGACCCCGGCGAGCGCGAGCGGATCGCCGAGGCGTTCGGGGCGTTGCTGGGAACCGCCGAGCCGGGGCTGGTGCGCGAGGAGCTGTTCGCGGCCTGGCGGCTGTTCTTCGAGCGGCTCGCGGACCGCGATCCGGTGGTCTTGTTGTTCGAGGACATGCACTGGGCCGACGAGGGCCTGCTCGACTTCCTCGAGCAGTTGCTCGACTGGTCGGGCGAGCACCCGATCTTCGTCTGCTGCTTCGCCCGCCCCGAGCTCTCCGAGCGCCGGCAGGGCTGGCCCACCGGGGTCGCCAACGCGACCGCGCTGACGCTCGAGCCGCTGGCGCCCGACGAGATCGCCGAGCTGCTCGACGGCACCGTCTCCGGCCTGCCCGGGCCGCTGCGGCGGCGGATCGTCGAGCACGCCGAGGGCATGCCGCTGTACGCGGTCGAGACCGTCCGGGCGCTCTCCGATCGAGGCGTGCTCGCCGAACGCGAGGACGGGCTCGCGGCGGTCGCGGAGATCGGCGAGCTCGAGGTGCCGCCGAGCCTGCACTCGCTGCTCTCGGCGCGACTCGATGCGCTGGCGCCGGACGAGCGCGAGCTGGTCCGCTCGATGGCCGTGTTCGGCGCCCGCTTCTCGCGCGCCAGCGCGGCGGCGCTCTCGGGGCTGTCCGAGGACCGGCTCGACGAGGTGCTCGCCTCGCTGGTCGGCCGCGAGATCCTCTCGATCGCCACCGGCCCACTCTCCCCCGAGCGCGGCCAGTACGCGTTCGCCCAGAGCATGCTGCGCGCGGTCGCCTACGAGATGATCGGCCGCCGCGAGCGCAAGGCGCTGCACTTGGCCGCCGCCGAGCGCCTGGGCGCGAGCGCGCCGGGCGAGCGCGAGGAGGTCGCCGAGGTGGTCTCGGCGCATATGCTCGGCGCCTTCCAGGCCGCCGCCGGCGATCCCGACGAGGAGGAGCTGCGCGGGCGGGCGATCGCCACGCTGCGGCTCGCGGCCCAGCGCGCGGCCAACGTCGGCGCCCCGGAAGCCGCGGCGCGGTCGCTGCTGACCGCGGGCGAGATCGCCGTCGACGAGCGCGAGCGCGCCGAGCTCACGGCGGAGGCCGGGTGGCGCAACGCCGATGCCGGCAACTACGGCCCGGCGCTCGAGCAGCTCGAACGGGCCGCCGCCGAGCACGCGGCGGCCGGGCGAGAGCGCGACGCGGCGCGGCTCTCGGGCTCGATCGGCCACGTCCGCGGCCGGCTCGGCAAGGACGACTTCGCGATCGAGCCGATGCGCGCCGCGCTGGAAGTACTGGGCGACGATGAGCGCGATCCCGATGTCGCCGCGCTCTGGTGCGACCTCGGGCGGGCACTGCTGTTCACCGGCCAGGCGGAGGAGGCGGCGGCCCTGCTCGACCGCTCGCTCGGCGCGGCCGAGGTGCTCGAGCTTCACGACCTGACCCTGCGCGCGCTCGACCTGAAGGCGATCTACCTGGAGTATTTGGGCCGGTTCACCGAGGCGCGGGCGCTGCACGAG
>DASPGZ010000229.1:0-2688 GCA_035620355.1 Solirubrobacterales bacterium
CCCCCTGCTCGGCCGTTACCTCGGCCGGCTCGGCGAAGCGTGCGCAGCGGCCGGCCTGCCCGAACCGCTGGTGATGCAGTCCTCTGGTGGCGTTGCACCCGCCGAGGAGGCCGCTCGGGCCGGCGCCTGGAGCGTGCTCTCGGGGCCCGCCGGAGGTGCCGTCGGCGCCGGGCTGCTCGCCGAGCTCTCGGGCGACGGCAACGCGCTCGGCTTCGACATGGGCGGCACCTCCTGCGACGTCTGCGTGGTCGAGGCGGGCCGCGTGCGGCGTACGGACTCGCGCGAGATCGGCGGCCGCGTGATCCAGCTGCCGATGGTCGACGTGCACACGGTCGGCGCCGGCGGCGGCTCGATCGGCTGGCGCGACGACGGGGGCGCGCTGCGGGTCGGCCCGCGATCGGCGGGTGCCGAGCCCGGACCAGCCTGTTACGGGCGCGGCGGCGAGCAGCCGACGGTCACCGACGCCAATCTCCTGCTCGGGTATCTGAGCGCTGACTCGACCCTCGCCGGCGGGGTCGAGCTCGACGCCGGCGCCGCCGAGGCGGCGGTCGGCAGGCTCGCCGCCGGGCTCGGAATCGATCCGCTGGCCGCAGCCGAGGGGATCGTCAGGGTCGCGAACAGCGAGATGGTCCGGGCGCTGCGGGTGGTCACGGTCGAGCGCGGGATCGACCCGCGGGGATTCGCTTTGATGCCGTTCGGCGGCGCCGGGCCGATGCACGCGGCGGCGATCGCCGCCGAGCTCGGGATCGAGCGGCTGCTCGGCCCGCGGGCGAGCGGGGTGCTCTCGGCGCTCGGGCTGCTCGCCTCCGAGCGCCGCCGCGACGACGCCCGCACGGTGATGCTGCGCGGCGACCAGCTCAACGGGGAGCGGCTCGCGAGCGAGGTCGCTGCCCTGCGCGAGCCCCTGGCCGCGGGCCTCGCGGAGGCGCGCACCGAGGTCATCTGGGAGCTGCGCTACCGCGGCCAGGCGTTCGAGCTGCCGGTCGAGGCCGGAGCCGACGCCTCCCCGGACGAGCTCGCCGAGCTGTTCGCGGCCGAGCACGAGCGCCGCTACGGCTATCGCGATCCGGAGGCG
This sequence comes from Solirubrobacterales bacterium, assembly GCA_035620355.1. Taxonomy (GTDB): domain Bacteria; phylum Actinomycetota; class Thermoleophilia; order Solirubrobacterales; family 70-9; genus WHSW01. Next base: position 1,076 of record DASPGZ010000229.1, read on the forward strand.
CCGATCGAGCTGGTGACGATCCGCGTCGCGGTGATCGAGCCCGGGCCCGAGGTCCGCCCCCGGGCGGGCGGCGACGAGCTCCAGCGCGGCCGACGGCGGATGCTCTTCGCAGGCGAGTGGGTCGAGGCCGAGGTCCTGCGCGGCGAGCCGGCGACCGGGACGCGGGCCGACGGCCCGTGCGTGTTCGAGCTGCCGGAGGCGACCCTGGTGCTGCCCCCGGGTTGGTCGGCGGAGGCTGACGAGGCGGGGACGATCCGCGTCCGGGCCGAGGAAGGGGCCGATGGCTGAGGGCCTCGATCCGGTCTCGCTCCAGGTCCTGGTCGGAGCCCTGCGCGCCGCCTGCGACGAGATGGGCGCGGTGCTGATCCGCTCCGCGCACTCGCCCAACATCACCGAGCGCCGCGACTGCTCGACCGCGTTGTTCACCGCCGGCGGCGAGCTGGTGATGCAGGCGGAGCACATCCCGGTGCACCTGGGCTCGATGCCCGACGCGGTCGCCGCGGTGCTCGGCGAGCACCATCGTCCCGGCGACGACTGGATTCTCAACGACCCCTACCGCGGCGGCACCCATTTGCCCGACGTGACCCTGATCTCGCCGCTGTTCGCCGGCCGGCGGCTGATCGGGTTCGCGGCCAGTCGCGCTCACCACGCGGATATCGGCGGGCCGACACCGGGAGGGATGCCGGCGAGCTCGACCCGACTCGAGCAGGAGGGGGTGGTGATCTCGCCCACCCGCGCCGACGACGACGTCCTCGCCCGGCTCGCCGACCGGATGCGACGCCCGGACGAGCGGCTCGCCGACCTGCGCGCACAGCGCGCCGCCAACCTGACCGGCGCCCGCCGGGTCAGCGAGCTCGTCGACCGCCACGGCGCCGGCGGGCTCGAGGCGGCGATGGCCGAGATCCTCGACTACAGCGAGCGCCGTACCCGCGCGGCGATCGCGGCGCTCCCCGACGGCTCGCGCGAGGCGGCCGAGGTGCTCGAGGGTGGCGACGGCGAGCTCGAGCTGCGGGTCCGGTTGACGATCGACGGCGACTCGCTCGAGCTCGATTTCGACGGCTCCAGCGATCAGGTCGAGGGCAACCTCAACTGCCCGCTCTCGGTTACCAAGTCGGCGGCCTTCTTTGCCGTCCGGGTGCTCACCGACCCCGACGGCCCGCCGTGCGCCGGCGCCCACCGGCCGGTGCGCGTGATCGCCCCGGAGGGCTCGCTGCTCAACGCGCGGCCCCCGGCGGCGGTGGTCGCGGGCAACGTCGAGACCTCGAGCCGGGTCGCCGACCTGGTGCTGGCCGCGTTCGCGGGCGCCGCCGAGGTCCCGGCGCAGGGTCAGGGGACGATGAACAACCTCACCCTCGCGGGACAGTCGTGGACCTACTACGAGACGATCGGCGGTGGCCAGGGCGCCTGCCCGGGAGCCGACGGGCCGAGCGCGATCCACGTGGCGATGTCGAACACCCTCAACACCCCGGTCGAGGCGCTGGAAAACGAGTACCCCGTGCGGGTGAACGAGCTCGCGGTCCGGCGCGGCTCCGGCGGCGACGGCGCCATGCGCGGCGGCGACGGGGTCGTGCGCGAGCTCGAGGCGCTCGAGCCGATGCGCTTCAGCCTGATCA
>DASPGZ010000230.1:0-5549 GCA_035620355.1 Solirubrobacterales bacterium
GCCGGCGGCGAGGCCCGCCACCGCGAGCGGCGCGAGCGGGATGCCACCCCCCGGGTCGCGGTCGCGGACCGCGGCCCGGGCGTTGACGAGCACCGCGACCGTGCAGAGGACCAGCGAGACGCCGACGATGTCGTTGAGCGCCTCGCCGGCCTGGAACTCGACCAGGTTCTGGGCCCCGAGGGCGATCGCGCCGCCGATCAGGCTCTGCGGCCCGACCCCGTAGGGCCGGCCGATCGCGTAGGCGGCCGTCAGCCCGAGCGCCAGCCAGCCGAGGTTGATCAGCGGCGAGAGGATGTCGCGGTCGTAGGCGAGCAGCGGGACCGCGTGCACGACCTCGGAGTTCGAGGGGTAGAACGAGGCGAAGAAGATCGGGTCGAACTTGTCGATCGTGCCGAAGTGCGCCCCGTCGGCGAACCGCGCCGCGAGCGGCATGTGGTACCAGAGCGTGTCGGCGCGGTCCATGCCCCCGGCGAGCGAGCCGAGCGTCGGCACCATCCAGGCGGCCGCGACCACCGCGCAGGCTCCGGCCGCGATCCAGACGGCGATCCGCAACGCGGGCGGCGCCGGAGGCGCCGGCACGGACCCGCGGCCGGCGTAGCGGCGCGAAGCCCATAGCGCCGCAACGGCCAGCGCCAGCGCGCCGGGGATCATCGTCCAGAGCTCGAAGACGGCGAAGGTCCCGAGCAGCTCCGCGAGGCAGATCAGCGCGGTGATCGCGAGCACCGCCTCGACCAGCCGCGCGGGCGCCCCGGTCCAGGCGGGCAGCACCGCGCGCCGGGCCCAGAAGCCCGCCAGCGCCAGCGGCACGCAGATCAGCGCCAACTCCAGCGAGCCGAGCAGGTAGGCGCCGAGGTCGAGGGTGCGCTCCGAGGACGGGGCGATGCTGAACGCCGGGCTCACGCCCGGCTCCACGGGGCTAGCGGTTGAGGCCGCGGACCACGAACGCGGCCTCGCCGGGCGAGACCATGCCGATCTTCCGGGCCCCGCGCTCGGCCGCGTCCGGGCCGGCGAGGTTGCCGAGCCGCTTGCGCAGGTTCTCGTTCTCGGTCCGCAGCTCGGTCATCGACGCGTGCTCGGCCTTCGAGTCCCGCCAGGCGTCGATGAAGTTGAGCGAGGGGCCGACGTAGGAGACGCAGATCAGCAGCAGCACCAGCACCAGCGCCACCCGCCCGACCCGGTCCCACTGGATCCTGCTGCGGGCGCCGCGGCGCGAAGCGCGCGGGGCCGGCTTCAGCCGGTAGCCGCGTGCTGCCTGGGCGCGTGAGCTCACGCCTCATCGGTTCGGCACCGGCCCGGGGTTACCTTCCGCTGAAAGCTTCCAGCCCGGGGTAGCCGGCGGCCGCGCCGAGCTCCTCTTCGATCCGCAGCAGCTGGTTGTACTTCGCGACCCGGTCGGAGCGCGATGGGGCGCCGGTCTTGATCTGGCCGGCGTTGGTGCCGACCGCGAGGTCGGCGATCGTCGTGTCCTCGGTCTCGCCCGAGCGGTGCGAGATCACCGACGAGTAGCCCGCCTCGCGCGCGATCGAGATCGCCTCGAGCGTCTCGCTCAGGGTCCCGATCTGGTTCACCTTGATCAGGATCGAGTTCGCCACCTGTGCTTCGATCCCGCGCCGCAGGCGCTCGGGATTGGTGACGAAGAGGTCGTCGCCGACCAGCTGGCAGGAGTCGCCGAGCCGCTTGGTCAGCAGGTCCCAGCCGTCCCAGTCGTCCTCGGCCATCCCGTCCTCGATCGAGATCACCGGGTAGCGGCCGGTCATCTCGGCCCAGTAGGCGACCATCTCCTCGGCGCTCAGAGCCCGCCCCTCGTGCTCGAGCACGTAGGCGCCGTCGGCCTCGCGGTAGAGCTCGCTGGTCGCCGGGTCGAGCGCGATGAAGGCGTCGGAGCCGGGCGCGTAGCCGGCCGCCTCGATCCCCTCGACCAGGACCGCAAGCGCCGCCTCGTTCGACTCGAGGTCGGGGGCGAAGCCGCCCTCGTCGCCGACCGTCGTTCCCAGGCCGCGCTCCTTCAGCGTCGCCTTGAGCGCGTGGAAGATCTCGGTCCCCATCCGCAGCCCCTCGAAGAAGCTCGGAGCGCCCGCCGGGACGCCCATGAACTCCTGCAGGTCGACCGAGTTGTCGGCGTGGGCGCCGCCGTTGATCACGTTCATCATCGGCACCGGGAGCACGGTGGCCGCGTCGCGCGGGTTGCCGTCGAGCTCGGCGATGTAGGCGTAGAGCGGCACCCCGGACTCGGCCGCCGCCGCCCTCGCGGTCGCCAGCGAGACCCCGAGGATCGCGTTGGCGCCGAGCCGCGACTTGTTCGGCGTCCCGTCGAGCTCGCAGAGGGTGCGGTCGATCGCCGCCTGGTCGGCGGCGCGGGCGCCCACCAGCGCCTTCGCGATCGTCTCGTTGACCGCCTCGACCGCCTTGCCGACGCCCTTGCCCGCCCACGAGTCGCCGCCGTCGCGAAGCTCGGTCGCCTCGAACTCGCCGGTCGACGCCCCCGAGGGCACCGCCGCGCGCCCGCGGGCGCCGCTGTCGAGCACGACGTCGACCTCGACCGTCGGGTTGCCCCGCGAGTCGAGGATCTGGCGTGCGTGGATGCGCTCGAGCGAGCCCATGGGAGGCCGGGAGGCTAGCGGGAGGCGTCGCGCAGGCGGTCCGCGGCGGCCCGCAGGGCGAGCTCGGGATCGACCCCGAGCCGGCGCGAGAGCCGCACCGCCTCGAGCAGCATCTCCCCGACCGCGCGCTCGGACTCGTCGCGGGTCGCCCGGTCGGCGGGCGAGCCGCCCTCGGGCTCGGCGCGGCGCAGGGTCTTGCGCGCGTAGAGCAGCCCCGGGAGGTTCTCTGGAATGTCGGCGAACGGGTCGTCGGCGCCCCGGCCCTCGACCTCGCGCTTGATCTCGTCCCACTTCCGCAGGACGTCGGATGAGGTCCGGAGCTCCTCGTCGCCCTCGCCGAACACGTGCGGGTGGCGGCGGATCAGCTTCGCGGTCAGCTCCTCGGCGACCTGGCCGAGCGAGCCCGCGTCGCGCTCCTCCAGCAGCAGCGAGAGGAAGACGACCTGGAAGAGCACGTCGCCGAGCTCGTCGCGGAGCTTCACGTCGTCGCCGCGCTCGGCGGCGTCCGCGAGCTCGTAGGCCTCCTCGACCGTGTGCGGGACGATCGAGCGCTCGTCCTGCTCGCGATCCCACGGGCACTCCCGCCGCAGCCGGCGGGTGATCGCGTCGAGCCTCGCGAGCTCGTCCAGCTCAGCCGCCCGGAGGGGCGGTGCCGGCGGGCGGCGCGGTGCCTGGCGGCGCAGTGCCGGCCGGAGGCGCGGTGCCGGGCGGGACGGTCCCCGGAGGCGCCGTGGCGCCAGGAACCAGGCCGGGCGGTGCGGCGCCGGGCGCCGCCGCGGACGCCGGCTTCACCGGGCCCTGAGGCAGGCCGACCGCGGCCGGCGAGCCGAAGACGCCGTTGGTGCCCGGCGCGATCGGGCGGGTCGAGGGGACCGGCGCGTCGCAGCCCTGCGACTCGGCGAGCTCCTCGGTGCACGGGTCGGGCGGCGGCGCGGCGTTCGAGCAGCGGTCGATCCGGTAGGCGTCGGCGCAGATCGTGCGCGCGATCCACTTGTTCTGGAAGTCGTCCTGGAAGGCCTGCGCGACCTCCTGCTGGCGGGTCGCGACCAGCGTCGCCCGGATCTGGTCGGCGACCGTCTGCGCGGGCGCGCCACCGGCCGCCGGCTGGACCTCGTCGTCGAGGCCTCGGGTCTCGCCCGGGGTGATCGACTCGACCTGGATCAGGTAGTAGCCGGCGTCGCCCTTGATCGGGCCGACGACCTCGCCCTGGGGCGAGGAGAAGATCGCCTCGTCGAGCGCCGCCTCGGACTGGCCGGCGACGACCGCCTCGCGCAGGCCGCCGGTGCTCTTGGTCGCGTCGTCGATCGAGTACTGCTTGGCCACCTCGTCCCAGGTCTCCTCGTCGGGCGCGTCGCCGAGCGCGGCGAGCGCCTCCTCGGCCTGGGCCTGGTCCTTGGTCAGGACGACGCGGACGTCGCGCGCCTCGGGCTGCTCGAACTGCGAGAGGTTGGCGTCGTAGTAGGACTGGACCTCGTCGTCGGTGACCTCGGGCGGCGCGTCGTCGGGGAGCACCGACTGCTGGATCGCGTCCGAGAGCAGCTGCAGGCGGATCCGGTCACGGGCCTCCTCGAGCGTGAACCCGGAGTCCTCGAGGAACTTCTCGAACGCCTTCTCGTCCTCGAACTGCTGCTCCTTGACCGCGGCGAGCTCGTCGTCGACCTCGCTCTCGGTGACCTCGATCCCGCGGTCCGAGGCCTCGCCGAGCACCCAGCGCGAGAGGATCAGGTCGCCCTCGGCGGCGTCGGCGAGCAGGTCGTACTGCGGGTCGTCGGTCGCCGGCACCTCCTTGAGGCCCTGGCGGGCGGCGGCCTGGACCAGCGCCCGGTCGAACTCCTCGGTGCTGATCGTGCCGTCGGGAGCCTCCTCGACCACCGCGATCGCGCCGTCGGGGACGCCCGGCTTGCCGATCCCGACCGCGACCCCGACGCCGACGAAGAGGACGAGGAAGAGCGCGCCGAAGACGATCAGGCCGAGCCGCTTGCGCGACTTAGGCGGCGGCGCGGGTTTGCTCCGCGCCCGCGCAGCGGGGTTTCCCTTCTTTCCCTGCGGACTCACGAGGTCGGCAGCATAACGGGACCCACCTAAATCCAGGCTCAGCTCAGGCCGCGACCGGCTCCGGCGCCAGGGCGGCGGTCAGCGCCTCGGTCAGCTCGGTCAGGTTCGCCAGGCGCTCGCCGGGATCGTCGCCGGCGCGCAGCGAGAGCGTCCGCGTGCGGAGCTCGTAGATCGCCTCGCCGATCCGCTCACGGATCCGGCCCACGGTCGCCGCATCGAGCTCCAGCGGGGTGATCGAGAGCCGTCCACCGCGAACCTCGGCGGTGGCGGCGCCGGCGGCTGCGAGCTCGACCCTCGCCCGGCCGAGCGCGAACAGGTTGGCGACCGGCTCCGGCACCGGGCCGAAGCGGTCGCGGATCTCGTCGCGGAGGGCACGCAGCTCGCCCGCCTCGCGGGCGCCGGCGATCCGTCGGTGGACGTCGATCTTCGCCGCCTCGAACGGGATGTACTCGGCCGGCAGGTAGGCGTCGACGTCGATGTCGAGCCGCACAGCGGCCTCCGACGGCGCCCGCTCCTCGCCCGCGGCGCGCAGCGCCTCGACCGCCTCGTCGAGCAGCGCCACGTAGAGCTCGAAGCCGACCGCGGCGACGTGGCCCGACTGCTCGTCGCCGAGCAGGTCGCCGGCGCCGCGCAGCTCGAGGTCCCGCATCGCGATCGCGAACCCGGAGCCGAGCTCGGTGTGGTCGGAGAGCGTCGCCAGGCGCTGGCTCGCCTCGGAGCTGAGCGCCTCCTCGGACGGGTAGAGCATGTAGGCGAAGGCGCGCTCGCGAGAGCGGCCGACGCGGCCGCGGATCTGGTAGGCCTGCGCCAGCCCGAGCTGGTCGGCGCGCTCGACGATCAGCGTGTTCGCCTGCGGGATGTCGAGCCCCGACTCGATGATCGTCGTCGCCACCA
>DASPGZ010000231.1:0-2477 GCA_035620355.1 Solirubrobacterales bacterium
CCGCGGCGCTGGCCGCGGGCGGACTCGGCCCGGTTCAGCGGCGGGCGCTCGAGTTGCTCGGCGCGTCCGGGGCCGAGCTCGGAGCCACCCGTCTCGCCGAGCAGGGGATCGGGCGCGACGCGCTGCGGCGGCTCGAGCGCCGCGGCCTGGTCGAGCTCGGCCGGCTCGAGGTCCGGCGGCGCCCGCGCTCGGTCGCGATCGGGGCCGATCCGGGGACGGTCGAGCTCGACCCGGCCCAGCGAGCCGCCGCCGATCGGATCGTCGCCGCCCTCGACCCCGACCTCAACGAGGCGCCGGGCTGCGAGTTGCTCCTGCACGGGGTCACCGGCTCGGGCAAGACCGAGGTGTATCTCGCCGCCGCCGAGCAGGCGCTGGCCCGCGGGCGCGGGGTGATCGTGCTCGTGCCGGAGATCGGGATGACGCCCCAGGCGGTCTCGCGGTTCCGGGCGCGGTTCGGCGAGCGGGTCGCGGTCCTGCACTCGCGGCTGAGCGCGGGGGAGCGCCGCGACGAGTGGCACCGGCTCGCCCGCGGCGAGGCGCGGATCTGCGTCGGCCCGCGCTCGGCGGTGTTCGCGCCGATCGCCGGCCTCGGCCTGGTAATCGTCGACGAGGAGCACGACGGCAGCTACAAGCAGGAGAGCGATCCGCGCTACGACGCCCGCGAGGTCGCCCGCCACCGGGCGCAGACCGCGGGCGCGGCGCTGGTGCTCGGCTCGGCGACCCCGCGGCCCGAGAGCTGGCTCGAGCTCGAGCGGCTGGAGCTGCCGCGCCGGGTCGACGGACGGTCGCTGCCCGAGGTCGAGGTGCTCGACATGCGCGGCCGCGACGGCCGCGAGGGCCCGCTGCACCCGAGCACCCGGGCCGCGCTCGGCGGCCTGCGCGAGCGCGGCGAGAAGGCGATCGTGTTGATCAACCGCCGCGGCTGGGCTCCGCACCTGACCTGCCGCGCCTGTGGCTGGGTGGCCGAGTGCGCGAGCTGCGACGTCTCGCTGGTCGTCCATCGCGCCGGCGAGGGCCTGCGCTGCCATCACTGCGGCTACGGCCGTCCGCTGCCGCGCGCCTGTCCCGACTGCGGCTCGGTCACCCTGGCGAGGGCGGGGGCGGGGAGCCAGCGGATCGAGGATGAGATCGCCGCCGCGGTCGCGCCCCTGGAGGTCTTTCGCCTCGACGCCGACAGCTCGGCCGGGGTCGGCGGCCACCTCGAGATCCTGCAGGCCTTCCAGGAGGCGGCCGCGGGGGTCCTGGTCGGGACCCAGATGGTCGCCAAGGGACACGACTTCCACGACGTGGTCCTCGGCGTCGTCGTCGACGCCGACTCGACCCTGCGCTTTCCCGACCTGCGAGCGGAGGAGCGCACCTTCGCGCTCGTCGCCCAGCTCGCCGGCCGCAGCGGCCGCGGAGAGCGGGGGGGCCGGGTCCTGGTGCAGACCCTGACCCCGGAGGCGGAGGCGATCGCGCGAGCGGCCCGCCACGACGCGGCGGGCTTTCTCGCCGGTGAGCTCAAGCGCCGCCGCGAGCTCGGCTACCCGCCGTTCGCGCACCTGATTCGGATCGAGCTCTCGCACCCCGACGCCGGGCGCCTCGAGACGGCGGCCGACAGGCTCAAGGCGGCGCTCTCCGCGGGGCTGCCGGAGGGGGCGGTCGCGCTCGGCCCGGCGCCGCGCTTCCGTCTCCGCGACCGCGAGCGCCGCCAGCTGCTGATCAAGGCGCCCGAGCGGGCCGGCTCGGTTGCCGTGATCCGCGAGGTCGTGCACGCGGAGGCCCGCGCCGGGCGCCTGCGCGAGATCCGGATCTCGGTCGACGTCGACGCTCAGTAGGGCTGCATAAACTCGCCGGTGATGAGCGAGGTAACCGAAGAGCAGCTCGAGCACACCTCCGAGGCCAGCGACCCCGAGGAGGAAGGGGAGCTCTCCGAGCGCGAGCGCGAGCGCCGGGCGGCCGCGCTCGCCGAGGTGGTCGTGTTCGGCGACCCGGTGCTGCGGTCGCGCGCCTCCGAGATCACCGAGTTCGGCCCCGAGCTCGCCGCCGAGGCGCAGCGGATGGTGGCGATCATGCGCGACGCGATGGGCGTCGGCCTCGCTGCGACCCAGCTGGGCGCGCTGCGGCGCCTGCTGGTCTTCCAGGCCGGCCCGGACGCGGTCGCGACCGCGGTCGTCAACCCGACGATCGAATGGCTCTCGGACGAGCTCGCGACCGCCGAGGAGGGCTGTCTCAGCCTGCCCGGGATCGGGGTCGACGTCGAGCGCGCCCTGCACGCGCGGGTCGTGGGCGTCGACGTGGACGGCGAGCCGCTGTTGCTCGAGGCCTCGGGGCTCGAGGCCCGGGTGCTCCAGCACGAGATCGATCACCTCGACGGCGTCCTGATCCTCGACCGGACGCCCCGCGACCAGCGCAAGGGCGCGATGCGGGCGCTGCGCGAGGGCACCAGCTACAGCCCGGAGCCCGATCCCGAGCCCGACGACGGGTGAGGGTCGCCT
>DASPGZ010000232.1:0-9051 GCA_035620355.1 Solirubrobacterales bacterium
CACCACGGAGTCCAGCTCGACGGCGATCGAGGAGAACCCGGACAACAACGGGATCTCGCTGACGGTCGGCTCGAAGAACTTCACCGAGCAGATCGTGCTCGGCGAGATCTACGCCCAGGCGCTCGAGGCCGCCGGCTACGACGTCTCGACCGACCTCAACCTCGGCGACGAGTTCGTCGCCCTGAAGGCGCTCGAGAACGGCGAGATCAGCGGCTATCCCGAGTACACCTCGACCGCGCTGACCTCGTTCTTCGACACCGCCCCCGAGGACGTGCCCGGCGATCCGCAGGCCGCCCTCGACCAGGCGCAGGCCGACTTCGAAGCCAAGGGCCTGGTCGCCTACCCGCCGACGCCGTTCTCGTCGGCGAATGCGGTCGGGATGCTCGCCGCGAACGCCGAGGAGCTCGGGATCAGCTCGATCTCGGACCTCGAGGACCATCAGGACCTGACCCTCTACGGCTCGCCCGAGTGCCGCCAGCGGATCGACTGCCTGGCCGGGCTCGAGGAGTACTACGGGCTCACCGGCCTGCGTGAGAACTTCACGCCGATCGACATCGGGCTGCGCTACGAGGTGCTCGACAAGGGCGACGCCGACCTCTCGATCCTGTTCACCACCGACGCGCAGCTGTTCACCTCGAGCGACTACACCCTGCTCGAGGACGACAAGGGCGTGCTGCCCGCCGGCAACGTCACCTTCGTCGCCAGCCAGGACGCCGCCGACGAGGCCGGGCCGGACTTCGGCGAGACGATCGAGAAGGTCCAGGGGAACCTCTCGCTCGAGGTGATGCAGGAGCTCAACGCGCGCGTCGACATCGACAAGGAGAAGCCCGAGGAGGCCGCGCAGCAGTACCTGGAGGAGTTCGGCTACATCCAGTGAGGCGGAGGCCGAAGGGCCGAAGCCGAGCACCGGCGCCGTTGAGCCGGCGAATTTGGGCCGTCATGTGTCCGCTCGCGCCCACGGGGTAGGCCAGTCCCGTGGGCGCGGCGGCACTCCTCGACGTCGACGGCACCCTCGTCGACTCCAACTACCAGCACGCGATCGCCTGGTCCCGGGCGTTTCGCGAGCACGGCCTGGCGCCGGCCGTGTGGCGGGTCCATCGCCACATCGGGGTCGGCGGCGACCAGCTGGTCGCGCGGGTCGCCGGCGATCAGGTCGAGGAGCGCCTCGGCGACGCGATCCGCGAGTCCGAGACGCGCCTGTACGGCGAGTTGATCGGCGAGGTGATCCCGTTCGAGGGCGCCCGCGAGCTGATCGTCGAGCTGCGCGAACGCGGCCACCCGCCGGTGCTGGCGAGCTCGGCGAAGCGCGAGGAGACCGAGCACTACGTCGAGCTGCTCGACGCGGGCGAGCTGATCGAGGACTACACCACCGCCGCCGACGTCGAGCGGACGAAGCCCGAGCCGGACCTGGTCGCGACCGCGATGCGCAAGGTCGGCGAGCTCTCGGCGGTGATGGTCGGCGACTCGACCTGGGACGTCGAGGCCGCCTCGAGCGCCGGGGTCAAGACGATCGCCGTGCTCACCGGCGGCTTCTCCGAGGCCGAGTTGCGCGAGGCCGGCGCCGTCGACGTGTTCGAGTCGCTGGTCGAGCTGCGCGCGCGCCTCGACGCGACGCCGTTGCGCTGATCGCGGCGCTAGTTTGAGCGGGTGGAGGACGATCGCCTCAGCGTCGACGACGCGCGCATCCTCGCGCTCGAGTCGGCGGCGATCGCCGGCCACACGCTGAAGCTGGTGGTGCTCGAGCCCGGGGCCGAGCGGCTCGACCTCGACGCGCTGCGCGAGAGCGTCGAAGCCCGCCTGCCCGCCGGGTCGAAGGCGCGCTGCCGGGTCGAGCTGGACCCGGAGCCGCGCTGGGTTCCGGCCGAGCCGTTCTCGATCGCCGATCACGTCGTCCGCGTGCCCGGCGGCGAGGGCATCGACGAGCGCGGCCTCTGGGAGTTGGCCGCGGCGCTGATGTCGGAGCGGCTCGACCACGGCCGGCCGCTCTGGCGCTTCGATGTCGCCGGGCCGCTCGCCGACGGGCGCGAGGCGATCGTCTGCCGGATCCACCACGCGATGGCCGACGGGATCAGCTCGGTGCGCTTCCTGCACGAGGTGCTCTGGGAGGAGGCGCAGGCGCCGACGCGGAAGCCGCGGCCGGCGGGCCCGGCCCCGGAGGCCAAGCATTCGCGGCTCGGCGAGGCGGCGCGGCTGCCGGGGGCGCTGATGCGCGAGCTCGGCCACCGCGCGAGCGACACGGTCCTCGACCGGCCGATCGGCTCGGCGCGCGAGGTCGCCTTCGCCGCCTTCCCGCTCGCCGAGCTGAAGGCGATCGGCGCCTCGCGTCCCGGCCACGTGACCGTCAACGACGTCTTTCTCGCGGGGATCGCCGGCGGCCTGCGCCGCTGGCTCGAGCACGCCGGCGAGCGGCTGCCGCGGCTGCGGGCCCAGATCCCCGTCAGCCTCCACCACCGCGACGAGGGCGACGAGCTCGGCAACCGCGACTCGTTTTTGAACGTCGACCTGCCGGTCTCCGAGCCGGATCCACTCGCGCGGCTGGCGGCGATCAACGCACAGACCGCGGCCGGCAAGGCCCACGGCGACGCCGAGGAGCTCTACGACCTGTTCCACGCGCTGTCTCGGTTCGGCGCCCTCGACCGCGCCGCCCAGCACCTCGCCGGGAGCCCGCGCGAGTTCAGCCTCTCGATCTCGAACGTCCCGGGCCCGGGCGCCGGGCTGCAGGTCGGCGGGCGGCGGGTGCTGAACCTGTTCTCGGTCGCCGAGCCAGCCGACCGCCACGCGCTGCGCGCCTCGGCGATCTCGTGCTCGGGCCTGGTCGGGATCGGTCTCTGCACCGATCCGGACGCGGTCTCGGGCGTCTCCGAGCTCGCGGCGGCGATCGAGGCCTCGCTCGAGGAGTTGCGCGCGGCGGCCGCGCCGCCGGCCCCGCCAACTTCGACTTCGTCAGCGTCGGGCTGACCAAGTCGAAGCTCACGCATCGGCTACCGTTGCCGGCCGATGGCGCCGAAGCTCGGCATCAACCTCGGCTACTGGGGGATCGGACCGCGCGGTGACGAGGCCGTGGAGATGGTCCAGGCCGCCGAGCGCCACGGCTACGACTCGGTCTGGGTCGCGGAGTCCTACGGCTCCGACGTCGTCTCGGTGCTCTCCTGGCTCGTCCCGCAGACCGAGACGATCAAGCTCGGCGCGGCGATCATGCAGGTGCCGGCGCGGCCGCCCGCGGCGGCGGCGATGGCCGGGGCGACGATCGACGCGCTCTCCGGCGGGCGCTTCATCTTCGGCTTCGGCCCCTCGGGCCCGCAGGTGTCGGAGGGTTGGTACGGGGTCGAGTACGCGAAGCCGTGGGGGCGCACGCGCGAGTACATCGAGGTCGTGCGCGAGATCATCGCCCGCGAGGGCCCGCTCGAGCACAGGGGCGCCCACTACACGCTGCCGATCGAGGGCGGCACCGGCCAGGGCAAGGCGCTGAAGCTCAACTTCCACCCGCTCCGCAACGAGATCCCGGTGTTCGTCGGCGCGATCGGCCGCAAGTCGGTCGAGATGGCGGCCGAGATCTGCGACGGGTGGATCCCGATCTTCTTCAGCGCCGACGCCTTCGAGGAGACCTGGGGCGAGCACCTCGAGGCCGGCTTCGCCAACGGCGGGCGCTCGCGCTCGGACCTGGAGGTCTCGCCGTCGCTGCAGGTGGCGATCGACGGCGACCTCGACGCCGCCCGGGCGGTGGTCAAGATGGGACTGCTGCTCTACCTCGGCGGGATGGGCTCGCGCGAGACCAACTTCTACGTCGACCTCACACACCGCTTCGGCTTCGGCGAGGTCGCCGACACGGTCCAGTCGCTGTTCCTCGACGGCAAGCGCGAGGAGGCCTACGCGGCGATCCCGGACGAGCTCGTCGACGCGACCTCGCTGGTCGGCAGCGAGGACGAGGTCTCGGCCCGGATCGGGAAGCTCGCCGACGCCGGGGTCGACCGCCTGATCTGCTCGGCGGTGCACGGCGATCAGGGCCAGCGCCTGCACACGATCGAGCGCCTGGCGGCGCTGGTCGGCGCCGGCGCTCCCGCCTGAGCCCACGCCTGCCGGGCCCGTAGGATCGCGCCATGGCTGATCCGCTTCAGCGTGGGTCGGTGTTCGCCGGCCACCGGATCGAGGGCCTCGCCGGCCGGGGTGGCATGGGGGTCGTCTACAAGGCGACCCACCTGGCGCTCGATCACGTCGTCGCGCTGAAGGTGATCTCTCCCGAGCTCGCCCAGGACGAGCGCTTCCGCCGCCGCTTCGGCGAGGAGTCGCGGATCGCGGTCTCGATTCGCCACCCGAACGTGGTCGCGATCCACCACGCCGGCGAGGAGCGCGGGCTGCTGTTCGTGACCATGGACCTGATCGACGGGACCGACCTGCGCGGCCTCCTGCGCGCGCACGGTCGGATGAACCCCGAGCACGCGGCGGCGGTGATCTCCGAGGTCGCCGCGGCGCTCGACGCGGCCCACGCGCGGGGGCTCGTCCACCGCGACATCAAGCCGGGCAACATCCTGATCGAGGGGGACGGCGCCGGCGAGCGCGTCTACCTGACGGACTTCGGCCTCGCCCGCATGGTCGAGGCGTCGACCGGGGTGACCGCGACCGGGGCCTTCGTCGGCACGCTCGATTACGTCGCGCCCGAGCAGATCCGCGGCGAGCGGGTCGACGCGCGCGCCGACGTCTACGCGCTCGGCTGCGTGATGTTCGAGCTGCTGACCGGCAACCCGCCGTTCGCGGCCCGCGACGACAAGGTGGCGAGGATATACGCCCACCTGCAGGAGGAGCCGCCGCGGGTGCGGCTCCTGCGCCCCGAGCTCCCCGGCGAGCTCGACCTGGTGATCGGCCGGGCCCTGGCCAAGGACCCCGAGCGGCGCTACCCGTCGGCCGGCGACTTCGCCCGCCCCGCGACCGCCGCGGTCCAGGGACAGCCGACGGTCGAGGCCGAGCGCAGCGTCGCCGTCGGCGCAGCGGCCCCCGACCCCCCCGAGGCGACGACCGGCGCCGAGCGGGTGCGCACCGAATCGGCGGAGGTCGAGGCGGAATCAGGCGCCGAGCCGACCGCCACCCTCCCTCCGAGCGCCGCCGCGACCGAACCGGTGGGGCGCGGCGGTGACCGGCCGAGCCGACGCGGGCCGCTGCTGGCGCTGGCAGCGGTCGCGGTGGTCGCGATCGTCGTCGGCGCGATCGTCCTCTCCGGCGGAGACGACGTGCCGGGCGCGACGGCGCCGCAGCCGGGCGGCGAGACCACGGCGGCCGGTTCCGGCGACGACGGGGGCCCGGCGGCGCCCGCTGCCGAGATCGACGGCGACCCGGTCCCGGTCGGCGACCTGCCGGTCAACCTCGTCCACGGCGAGGCCGGCCTCTACGTCACCAACCGCAAGAGCCACACGGTCTCGTTCGTCGACGGCGACCCGGCCGACGAGCTCGACACCTTTCCCGCCGGCACCGCGCCCGAGGGGATCGCGTCCGGTGACGGCTCGCTCTGGGTCTCGGACTCCCCCGCCGGCGAGCTGCGGCGGATCGACGAGAAGACCGGCGAGACCATGGACACGATCGCCGTCGGGGACCTGCCCGGCGGGGTGGCATTCGGGGACGGATCGGCCTGGGTCGCCAATTACGGCGGCAGCACGGTCTCGCGGGTCGACCCCGGGAGCGGCGAGGTGCGCGAGATCGCCGTCGGCGCGGCGCCCTACGGGCTGGCGCTCTCCGGAGAGGACGCGGTCTGGGTCACCAACCGGGCCGACAACTCGATCACCCGGATCAACACCGACTCGAATCGCCCCGACGACCCGATCGCCGTCGGCGCCAACCCGAAGGGGATCGCGGTCGGCGAGGACGGCCAGGTCTGGGTCGCGAACACCGACGACGGGACCGTCTCCAGGGTCGAGGGTGGCCGCGAGCGCGAGGCGATCAAGGTCGGCGCCGAGCCGCGCGGCGTGGTCGCGGCGTTCGGCTCGGTCTGGGTCACCGTCGGCGGCGCCGACCAGGTCAAGCGGATCGACCCGGCGAGCGCCGAGGTGGTCCAGAAGCTGATCGTCGGCCAGGGCCCGGAGGGGATCACCGCCGGGCCGCGCAGCGTCTGGGTCGCCAACGGGATCTCGGACGACCTGACCCGGATCGACCCGAACGTCGGCTAGCCCGCCCGGTTTCGGCTCAGCTTCGCGGCGCCGCCGAGGTCAGCGGATCCAGGGCGGCCCGGAGGTCGTCGACCAGCGCCAGGTCGAGCAGGGTGGCCTCGAGCTCGGCGGCCGGCCCGGGCGGGAGCGAGAGCGCCGCGTTGGCGCGGAACTTCTCGGTGATCGCGTCGCGGCCAAGCGGGTTGGCGGGCGCCCCGGGTGGATGGTCGAGCGCCGCCTCGAGCTCCGCCCCCGCGGCGGTCCGCACGCGGACGGCGCCGGCGAACCGCGACGGCGCCCCGCCCGCGGGCCAGGCGCGACCCTCGACCCGCTCCGCGAGGCGCAGCGTGGCCGGGTCCGAGATCCGCTCGGGCGTGAACGAGCCGAGCTCGACCGAGCCGTGAACGAGCGTCTCGGCGAGACAGAACGGGAGGCTGAACTTCGCCTCGTAAGGCGTCGTCGGGGCGCGCTTGCGGTCGGTCGGCTCGAGCACCAGCGGGACCGCTTCGACGGGCACCGTGGCCTCGAGCTCGCCGACGTCATCGGCTTCGAGGCCGTCGGCGATCAGCTGCCCGAGCGCGCCGACCGCCGCATGTGACCAGTGGCACATCGGGTAGGCCTTCAGCGCCACCCGCTCGAACTCCCACCGGTCGCCGAGATCGGCTGTATCGATCGGCGGCGCCGCGCCGCCGAAGGCGGCCATCACGCCGAACCTCCCCTCGAGCACCGATGCCGGCCCGCTCGCCCCGGCGGCGGCGAGCTCCGCGGCGTGGATCCCGGAGTGGGCCGCCCAGCCGGCGTGCAGCGGCTTCGTGTCGGAGCCGTCCGAGAGGAACTCGAGCAGGCCGCCGGCGAAGCTGCCGGCGATCCCGAACGCCCGGGTCGCCGCCTCCGGCGAGAGCCCGAACAGGCGGGCGGCGGCAGCGGTCGCCCCGAACACCCCGAAGGCGGAGGTCGGGTGAAAGCCGCGGGCGTAGATCGGCTCGGCGCCGGCGACAGCGATCCGCAGCGCCACCTCGCTGCCGAGGGCGTACGCGGCCATCACCTCGGCGCCGGATCGCCCAGCCGCTTGGCCCGCGGCAAGCGCCGCGGCGACCACCACCGTGCTCACGTGGCAGATCCCCGCCTCGTGGGTGTCGTCGAAGTCGAGCGCGTGAAAGCGGGTCCCGTTGGCGAGCGCCGCGACAGCGGCCGGGGCGCCTGGGGCGCCGAGCACCGCGGCTTCGCCCCGCCCGGCGGCTATGGCGGTCGCCGAGCCGCCGGCTTCGAGCCCGACGGCGGCGAGCCCGCAGCCGACCGTGTCGAGCAGGTGCACGGCCGCCTCGTCGAGGACGGGGTCGGCGATCGCGGGCGCCGGCGTCTCGACCGTGAACCGCGCGAGCGTCGCGGCAGCGGTCTCGCTCACAGCTCGCGCTCGGTGACCAGTCCGCTCTGCAGCGCCCGCTCGACCAGCGCCACCCGCTTCTGGTTCTGGGGCAGGTCCTCGACCCCGAACTTCTCAAACAGCGCCCGCAGGTGGGTCTTGACCGCATCGACGCTCAGGTGCAGCTCCTCGCCGATCTTGCCGTTGGTGGCCGGGGTTGCGAACGCGGATCCGTCCTTGAACGGCCGGCAGAGAGCGACCAGGACCCGCTTCTGGGCCGGTGAGACCCCGGCGGCGGTGAGCGCGTCGCCCGAGAGCACCGTCTCGGAGGCGCTCCCGGCCGGCGCCCGGTAGATCACCCCGGTGGCGCCGAAGCGCAGCGTGTCGCCGTCGCGCAGCCGGCGCCGGCCGCTGACCCGCTCGCCGTTCACGAACGAGCCGTTGCGCGAGAGCCCGTCGTCGACCACCGTGCACTCGAGCCCCACCAGCTCGAGCTGTGCGTGCAGGCTCGAGACCTCCCCGTCCCAGCCGAGGTTGAGGTCGGCCGAGTCCGAGCGCCCGACCCAGAGCGCCTCGACCCCCTCCTCGATCACCAGCAGCCGCTGCTCGTCGTCGCCGTCGCGGTAGACCAGGAAGGGGCGCCCGAGCCGCTCGGCCTCGATCTGGGCCTTGAGCTCCGGGGCGGAGCGGGCGCGCGGGCCGGGAGCCGGGTCGTTCATGGCCTGAACATAGTCCGATCCGCATCGGAGGCGGAGGCCCGACCGGCGCCGTTGAGCCGGCGGATTGGGAGGCGGAAGCCGGAGGCCGAAGCCGACCACCGGCGCCGTTGAGCCGGCGTATTCCGTTAGGCTCCCCGCCTCTTCTCCCTGGATGAAGGTCGGGGTCCCCAAAGAAACCGCGCAGTCCGAGCGCCGGGTCGCGCTGATCCCGGACGTCGTCGCGTCGCTTGCCGGAAAGGGCGCCGAGGTCGTGGTCGAGGCTGGCGCGGGCGAGGGCTCGGGCCATCCGGACTCCGAGTACGAGCAGGCCGGGGCGGAGATCGGCGACCCCTGGGGCGCCGAAATCATCGTCCACGTCGCGGTCCCGACCGCGGACGAGATCGGGAAGCTGAGCCCCGGCCAGCTGCTGATCGGCCACCTGGCCCCGCTGACCTCGGCGGAGACCAACCGGGCGCTCGCCGCGGCGGGCGTGACCAGCTTCGCGATGGAGGCGATCCCGCGGATCACCCGCGCGCAGGCGATGGACGCGCTCTCCTCGCAGGCGAACGTCGCCGGCTACGCCGCCACCCTGCTCGCCGCCCGCGAGGCCGGGCGCTTCTTCCCGATGATGACCACCGCGGCCGGCACGGTCGCCCCGGCCAAGGTCCTGGTGCTCGGCGCCGGGGTCGCCGGGCTGCAGGCGATCGCGACCGCCAAGCGGCTCGGCGCCGTGGTCAGCGGCTTCGACATCCGCCGGGCAGCCTGGGAGCAGATCGCTTCGCTCGGCGGCCGACCGCTGGAGCTCGACTTCATCCCCGACGCCGAGGACGAGGGCGGCTACGCCCGGCCGCTGACCGAG
>DASPGZ010000233.1:0-14179 GCA_035620355.1 Solirubrobacterales bacterium
GCCGAGCAGCTCGAGGCAGCACTCGAGCAGCTTCGCCTCCTCGAACGGATCGCCGATCTGGACCGTGGGGCGCTTCGAGTCGTCACCGCCCTCGAGCTCGGCCGAGGCGAGCACCGAGGCGCCCCCGATCCCGTCGCGGCCGGTGGAGGCGCCCATCAGCACCACCGCGTTGCCGACCCCGGCCGCAGCGGCGCGGACCATCTCACCGCTGCGGGCGAGGCCCACGCACATCGCGTTGACGAGGCAGTTCTGCTCGTACGGGGCCTCGAAGTAGACCTCGCCCCCGACGGTCGGCACGCCGATCGAGTTGCCGTAGTGGCCGATCCCGGCGACCACGTGGTCGAACAGGTAGCGCGAGCGCTGCGAGTCGAGCTCGCCGAAGCGAAGCGAGTCGAGGATCGCGATCGGCCGGGCGCCGAGCGCGAACACGTCGCGAAGGATGCCGCCGACCCCGGTCGCGGCGCCCTGGAACGGCTCGACCGCGCTCGGGTGGTTGTGGGACTCGACCTTGAACGCGACCGCCCAGCCGTCGCCGACCGAGACCGCCCCGGCGTTCTCCCCGGGTCCCATCAGCACCCGCTCCCCCTCGGTGGGCAGCCGGCGCAGGAGCTTGCGCGAGTGCTTGTAGGCGCAGTGCTCGGACCAGAGCAGGCTGAACATCGCCAGCTCGACGTCGTTGGGCTCGCGCCCGAGCTTCTCGACGATCAGCTCGAACTCGGCGTCGGTGAGCCCGAGCTCTCGGTGCTTGGCGGCCATCACCGTCCAGTATCGCGATCGTGCACGTCGTTTTTCACGCGGCGGCACCAGCGCGACATCCGCGGCCGGCCTGTGTTGAGGTCGGTGAGATGGGTCCGTCGCCGACCAAACGCGTCGCCGCGCTCGCTTTCCTGCTGCTCGCGCTGAGTGCGCCGCTCGCCGGCGCCGCCGGCGGCGGCGGGGGACTCGCCGCGCCGGGCGCCGCCGTGCTCGGGACGACCGGCGACGAGTCGGAGCTGGTCGGCAGGGTCCCGATCGCGCGCAAGCCGGGCGCCCGTGACCGGGTCGCGATGCGCGTCGACCCGGGCCAGCTCGAGCCGATCTCGGTCGGCGACCGGCTGCGGGCGAGCGCCGAGGTCCAGGTCTCGACCACCTGCGTCGACCCCGGCCAGCGCTGCGTCGGGCGCTCGTACGAGATCAACCCGACGGTCACGGCGCGGATCGTGCTCTCGCCGAGCCCGAAGGCCGACTCCGGGTTCCTGCCCCTGTCCGAGAGCCGCAGCGTGCTCTGCAAGCAGCGGCGGCCGAACCGCAACCACCACTGCACGCTCACGATCCCCAACACCGAGACCCAGATCAGCGACCTCTCGGCCCTGCCCTGCCCGCCTGACGCCTGCTACGTGAACCTGATCGTCGGCGCCCAGAACAAGAAGGCCAAGCGCGGCGACGTGGTCGTGCTCGGCGGCGACCAGCCCGACGGCTCGGTCGAGCAGGACAAGGGCCGGCTGAACGTGATCCAGGCGCACTCGAACGTGCCGGTGCCGAAGCCGGTCTCGAGCGAGCAGCTGGTCAACACCGAGCTGCCGCTGACGATCAACGACTCGGAGAAGCGCCGCACGGTGTACTCGGTGCCGATCAACGCGCCGAAGGCGGGCGAGGTACTCGCCTTCGACTCCGCGTTCGTGACCGGGATCAGCGCCCTGCGCTTCAACACCTTCATCTCCTCGCGGGTGATCGTCGCCACCGATCCGTCGAAGACCAAGTCGACCGGGAAGGCGAAGTCCGCGGTCCCGCTCAAGGGCCAGGGCACCGAGTCGAACGGCTTCAACTGCACCCTCGGCGCAAGCGGCTACGCGAACCCGTGCACGACCCGCAAGGCGGGCGCGGTGCGCTTCGATCGCGACGTGGTCGACAAGCGGACCGGAGAGCCGATCACCCTGTACCTGAACGTGCTCGCCGGGGCCAAGCCGCTGCTGGCCGAGAAGGGCGTCAACGAGAACGACAAGGTCTCGCTCTCGGCGCAGCCCGGCGGGCTCACCGTCTGGCGCTACCCGCAATAGCCGCCTAGGCGGGAACCGGAGCCCGGGCGCCCTTGGCGGCGGCGCGCGCGTGGCCGGCCTGGGAGCCGAGCTCGTAGCCGAGCTCGACCAGCAGGTCGCCGGCGATCGTCTCGTACTCGGCGATCTCCTCCGGGGTCATCCGCTCGCGCCACATCCCGATCCGGTCCGAACGCGGCGGCTCCTTCGCCAGCACATGGCTCTCCATCCGCGCCTCCGCGGTCTGGTTCGGGCGGTTCTTGCGCGGCAGCTCCCGTGCCTTCTCGGCCAGCCGGCCCTCGGCGCGCTCGTGGTAGTCGAGCATCACCGGGTCGAAGTCGAGCTCGATGAACTCGCAGACCCTGCGCAGAACGCCCTCGGTGTCGGCGACCAGATCCTCGAAGCGGACCTCGATGTAGTGGTCGACCGACGGCGCCATCTTGCGCGCCTTGCGGATCCGGTTGCGCCACAGGCGGGCGGACTGCTCGTAGGTCTCGGGGCCCCAGTTCATCCGCAGGTGCGAGAGCGAGACGTCGCGGCCGTCGCGGATGATGTGGATGAAGCGCGCCTCCGGCAGCACCCGCTGGATTCGCCGCATCTCCCTCACGTAGCCGGGCGTCTTGTCGCCGTAACGGCTCTTGCCTTCCCGCTCGGCATAGGTCATGTAGAAGGTGCGGATCGCGTCCGCCGCGGTCACCGGGTCGAGGGCGACGATCTTCGCCCGCAGCTCGGCGGCGTCGAGGTGGAAGTCGCCCCAGCGCTTGTGGTCGATCGCCAGGTTGGCGGCGTCCTCGCCGGTCTGCGGCGAACGCTCGAAGGCCTTGATCAGTTTCGGCACCCAGTGCGTCTCGCCCGGGATCGCGACGTCGGGATGGGAGTCGAGCATCAGCCGCAGCAGGGTTGTGCCCGAGCGCGTCACCCCGCACACGAACGGCGCCGGCGCCGGCTCCGGTCCGCGTCCGCGCAGGCGCCGTCCGGCGCGCACGATCGCGAACCGCTTGCGGTACTTGTTGATCTGGTCGTTGAAGCCCATGAAGCCCTCCAAGCTACCCGTTCGCGGCCGTTTCCAATAGTTCGCCGATTCCCGCCACCGTCGCCGTCCAGGGCCGCTCGCTCTCGCGCACGCGCACCGCTCCCGCCGCCAGTTCGCCGCGCAGGGAGTCGTCGGCGAGGCGCTCGATCGCGCGTCGCAGATCGGCGACGTCGGGGTCGAGCGCGGGGATTCCCGACTTCGCCGTCCCGTTCGCGATCGAGGACACGAGGAGCCCGTTCTCGCCGTCGTGGATCGCCTCGTTCATCGGCGCCGCGTCGTTGGTGATCGCGGGCATCCCGAAGGCGATCGCCTCGTATAGCGGCAACCCCAGGCCCTCCCAGCGCGCCGGCGCGAGGCAGACGTCGGCGCCCGCGATCTCGCGCAGATGCTCGGCGGTCGGCTGGTCGACGAGCCGCAGCTCGATCCGAGGGTCGCGCTCGGCGGCCTCGGCCGCGGCGCGGACGCTCTTGCGCTCGACCTGCGCCTTGACCACCAGACGCAGGCGCGGATCGTCGGTCGCCTCGAACGCCTCCAGCACCGGCTCGAGCGGCTTGCGATGCCCCAGGAACCCCCCCGGAAACAGGAAGGTGACGCGCTCGGGGTTCGCCTGCGGCTCGCGCGCGTACGCGACCAGCTCCGGGTGGCAGCCCCAGGTCACGTAGGGCGTCTCCAGGCCCATCCCCCGGTAGCGCTCCTGCTCGGCGCGGGTGAGCGAGTAGACGACGTCGAAGGCCGCGGAGGCCCCGGCGACGTGCTCGGCGCTGAAGTGCTCCCAGACGAAGCGGCCGATCGTCGCCACCCCGCGCTCACGCAGCTGCGCCAGCTCCTCGAACTGGTAGTTCTGATCGCAGAGGATCGCCTCGATCCCGTTCTCCTCTACCCAGGCGACGTACTCGCCCGCCGGCACGTCGTAGGCCGACGCCTCGGTCACCCCCGGCTGGTCCCAGACGTCGTCTCGGTCGAGCGCCCCCGGACGTGGGCCGCGCTCCTTCTTCGGCCGCGCGAGCACGAACGACTCGTGGCCGAGCTCGTCGACCGCGGAGCGCAGCTGGCGTCCGACCACCGGCTGGCCGCGATTGAACCACTTGCTGACGATCCCGACGCGCATCAGCCGCCGAGCAGCTGCGAGAGGCCGTCGACCGTGCGCCGCCAGCTGCGATCGCCCTCGCGCAGCTCGCGTGCGCCGGCGGCGAGCCGCTCGCGCTCGGCCGGATCGCCGAGCCGCTCGATCGCCGCGGTCAACTGCCCGAAGTCGGGATCGAAGGCGGGGATCCCCGAGCCGGCCTCGCCCCAGGGGACGGAGTCGACGCAGACGCCGTTGACCCCGTCGAGGACGATCTCGTTCATCGGCGGCGAGTCGTTGGTGATCGAGGGCATCCCGAAGGCGACCGCCTCGTAGAGCGGCAGCCCGAGGCCCTCCCAGCGCGAGGGCGAGAGGCAGACGTGACAGCCCGCGAACTGGCGCAGGTGCTCGTCGGTCGGCCGGTCCTCGAGCTCGATCCGGACCCGCGGGTCGCCGCCCGCCGCCGACTCCAGCTTGCCCGCCTTGCGATCGACCTGGCCGCGGATCAGGAGCCGCAGGTGGTCGCCGCTGGCGCGCGTGAACGCCTCGACGATCTCGGCGAACGGCTTGCGCTTGCCCATGAACGAGCCGGGCACGTAGAACCAGACCTCATTCTGTCCCTCGGCGAACTCCGACGGCCCCGGAGGCGAAGCGGAGGAGCCGTCGGGTGCGTATTCGAGCAGCTCCGGGTGGCAGCCCCAGGTCAGCAGCGGGCTCTCGATCCCGAAGCCCCGGTAGCGCTCCTGCTCGGCGCTCGTGAACGAGTAGATCACGTCGTAGGCGCCCCTCGCCGGCGCCGCGTCGGCGGGCGCGAAGCTCTCCCAGACGAAGCGCCCGATCGTCCGCACGCCGCTCGCCCGCAGCGCCGCGATCTCGTCGAATTGGTCGTTTTGGTCGCAGAGCACGGCGTCGAGCGCGTGCTCCGAGGCCCAGCCCAGGTACTCGTCGCCGGGGATGTCGGCCTCGGACCCCTGGGTCACCCCCGGCTGCTCCCAGACCGGGTCGGCGACCCGCTCCTGATTCGCGCGCGGCCCCTTGCCCGGCTTCGCCAGGACGAAGGTCTCGTGGCCGAGCTCGTCGAGCGCCGAGCGGATGTAGCGGGTGACCACCGCCTGGCCGCTCGCGAACCACTTGCTTACCAATCCCACTCGCATGGTGGGGAAGGCTACGCCGCTTCGATCAGCGACGTGGCCTTTTCGACGGCGTCGGGGCCGGTCGGGTAGCCGAGCTGGGCCAGCAGGTCGCCGGCGATGTCCTCGAACTCCCGCCGCTGCTCGGGGCTCATCTGGGTGCGCCAGCGCGCCACCCGGTCGGCGCTCGGCGGCTTCGTGGTCATCTCGTGGGTCTTCATCCGCCGCTCGACCGAGAGCTCCTTCGCCCGGCCCTCGGCCGGCAGCGCCCGCGCCATCTCCTGCAGGCGCTCGGCCGAGCGCTCGTGGTAGCTGAGCAGGCCGTCGTCCCAGGGCAGTTCGATGAACTCGCAAACGCTGCGCAGGACCGGCTCGGTGTCGAGGATCAGGTCCTCGTAGCGGATCTCCATGTAGTGGTGGAGCTGCGGCGAGTCCCCGCGCGCCTTGGTGATCTTCTTGTGCCAGCGCTTCGCGACCACCCCGGCGGTCAGGTCGCGGACGGTCCGGTCGAGAACCGAGAGCGCTACGTCGCGGCCGTCGCGGATCACGTGCACGAAGCGCGCCTCCGGGATCGCGCGCTGGATCAGCTTCATCTTCTGCACGTAGGTGGGCGTCTTCTCGCCCCAGCGCGGCTTGCCCTGCTCCTCGGTGTAGGCGGCGTAGAAGGTGCGCACCGCCGGACCCGGCTTGATCTCGGGCAGCGCCCGCAGGCGGCCGAGCATCTCCTCGTCCGAGAACCCGAAGTCGCCCCACTCGCGCGCCGACTTCATCGCCTCGAGGGCGCTCTCCGGGGTGGCGTCGTCCTCGCGTGCCGCCTTGATCAAGTCGGGGACGAAATGGGTCTCGGGCGGGATCGTCAGGTCCGGGTGGGCGTCGAGCATCATCCGCAGCAGGGTGGTCCCGGAGCGGTTCATGCCGACCACGAACGGGACCGGCGGCCGGCCCTCGTCCTTCTTCGCGCGCGAGAACAGCCGCATCGCTAGGACCCCTCGTTCCCGCCGGCGGCGCCCCCGAAGGTGTTCGTGCCGCTCTCGCCGCGGGCGCGCTCGCCCCGGGTCTTCGACCGCGCCCACTCGTCGGGCGGGATCCACTTCTCCTTCGGGGTTGCGGTCTCGTAGCCGAGGTCGTCGAGCAGGTAGCCGGCCGCCTCCTCGAACTCGGCGTTGTCGGCCTCGCTCATCTCCTCCTTCCAGACCGCGACCCGGTCGGCCTGGGGCGGCTTGCTGGTCAGCGCGTGCGCGTCGATCCGCTCGCCGGCCTTGCGCTCGGGGCGGCCCTTCTTCGCCGGCAGCGCCCCGGCCATCTCCTGGAGGCGCTCCTCGGCGCCCTCGTAGTAGGTCAGCATCACCGGGTCGAAGTCGAGCTCGATGTGCTCGCAGACGCGCCTCAGGACCCCCTCGGTGTCGGTGACCATGTCCTCGTAGCGGACCTCGATGTAGTGCTTGAGCTCCTCGCCGTCGACGCGCGCCTTGACGATCCGCTTGCGCCAGCGGCGCGCCATCTCGCGCGGCGGCACCGGATCCTTGCCGCGCTTGGCGATCCGCTTGTTCTGCGACAGCCCGGCGTCACGGCCGTCGCGGATCACGTGGATGAAGTGCGCCTCGGGCAGCGTCTTCGACAGCTTCTTCATCTTCCGGATGTAGTCCGGTGTCTTGTCGCCCCAGCGGTGCTTGCCGTGCTTGGCCGCGTACAGCTCGTAGAACGCCCGGACCGCGTCCGTGGTGTTGAACGGCTGCACCTCCTGGAAGCGCGCCAGCAGGTCCTCTTCGTCGAGGCCGAAGTCCGGCCAGCGCCGCCGCTCGTCGTCGACGATCGTCCGCGTCGCCGCGTTCGGGTTGAACCGAAGCCGGCCCGACGACTGGATCAGCGGGTTGATGAAGTGCGTCTCGGGCGGGATCGCGAGCTCCGGGTGCGAGTCGAGCATCAGCCGCAGCAGGGTGGTCCCGGAGCGCCCGACGCCGACCACGAACGGGGCCGGGAACGGGGGCTCGGACCGGCCGCGCAGGCGCCGGTTGCGAAGCATTCGGAGCGAGTAGTCGAAAGCCATCGGGCCGATCAGGATGGCAGGTGGTAGCCGAGATCGGCGAGCAGCGGGCCCGCCACCCGCTCGAACTCCTCGCGCTCGGCGGCCGGCATCTCCGTCCTCCAGACCTGGGTCCGCTTCTCCGTCGGCGGCTTCGCGGCGAGCGCGTGGGCGGCCTGGCGCTCCTCCTGGGTGCGCTCGCGCCGTCCCTCGCGGGCGGCCAGGTCGCCGAGCTCGCCGATCCGCTCGCCGCCGGCCTCGTGGTAGGTGAGCATCGCCGGGTCGTACCCGAGATCGACCAGCTCGCAAACCCGGCGCAGGGCGGTCTCCGGATCGGCGACCAGGTCCTCGTAACGGAGCTCGAGGTAGCGCCCCCGGAGACGCTTCGCCTGCTTGCGGGCGTTCTCGATTCGGCGGCGCCAGAGCTCGGCGACGTCGGCGATCGGCTTGTCGGCGCCCATCCCGCGCGAGCGCCGCGAGAGCGCCACGTCGCGGCCATCGCGGATCAGGTGGACGAAGCGCGCCTCCTCGAGCCCGGCGGCGATTGGCCGCATCCGCTTCACGTAGCCGGGGGTCTTGTCGCCCCAGCGTGGCTTCCCGCGGGCGGCGGCGCAGAGCCCGTAGAAGGCGCGCAGGACGTCGGCCGCGCCGCGGCTGGAGGCGGTCGCTTCGTACAGCTCCTCGGGCGCGAGCCCGAAGTCGCCCCAGGCCCGCGAGGCGACGATCGCCGCGGCGAGCTCGCGCGGGTCCGAGCATTCGCGCTCGCGCTCGAGCAGCTCGGGGACGAAGTGGGTCTCGGCCGGGATCGCGAGCTCGGGATGGGCGTCGAGCATCAGCCGCAGCAGCGTCGTCCCGGAGCGGCCGACCCCGACGACGAACGGTGCAGGAGGATGTCCGGGCGCCGGCCCGCGCCGGGCCAGCGGGGTCACGCCGCGGCGGCGACCCTGCCGACGGCGATCGACTCGAACAGCTTCAGGCCGTCGGCGGACCCGGTCAGCGGGTCGACCGCGTGCTCGGGGTGCGGCATCAGCCCGACGACGTTGCCGCGCTCGTTGCAGACCCCGGCGACGTCGGCGACCGAGCCGTTGGGATTGTCGCCGGCGCCGTAGCGGAAGACGATCTGGCGCTTCGATTCGAGCCGCGCTCGCATGTCGCCGGGGGCGAACCAGCGGCCGCTCATGTGCTTGACCGGGATCGAGAGCCGCTCGCCGGGCTCGCAGCCGGCGGTTGCGACGGTGTCGGCGTTGACGACCTCGAGCTCGACCTGGCGGCAGACGAACCGCAGGCCCTCGTTCGGCAGCAGCGCGCCCGGCAGCAGCCCCGCCTCGCAGAGGACCTGAAAGCCGTTGCAGATCCCGAGCACCGGACCGCCGCCGAGGGCGAACTCGCGCACCGCGTTCATCACCGGGGCGAAGCCGGCGATCGCCCCGGCCCGCAGGTAGTCGCCATAGGAGAAGCCGCCGGGGATGACCACCGCGTCGATCCCGGAGAGCCGGGTCTCGCCGTGCCAGACCAGCTCCGCATCGCCGACCCGCTCGCAGGCGGCCACCGCGTCGCGCTCGTCACACGAGCCGGGGAACTGCAAGACACCAAAGTTCATTCAGACCCGTCCCGGGCGGATCCCGGCGCCCCCGGAGGCGAAGCCGAGGAGGTGGCCGGCATCTGCTCGACCTCGAAGTCTTCGACCAGGGGGTTCGCGAGCAGCTGCTCGCAGAGGCGCTCGAGGTCGGCGCCGTTCTCGGCCTCGAGCTCGACCATCCGGCCGACCCGGACGTGCGAGATGCCCTCGAAGCCGAGCGCCGGCAGGGCCCGCTCGACCGCCTTGCCCTGCGGGTCGAGGATGCCCTCCTTGGGGCGGATCAGCACGCGCGCCTTCACCGCTTCCAATCTAGCGTCAGCCCAGGCGGCGGCGGGCTCGGCCCATGAACCCGGCGAGCCGCGAGGCGGGCGCCGGCGGGGTCAGGTCGAGCGGCTCCCCGGGCTCCGGCTCGAGCTCGAGGATCTCGCCGTAGCCGGCGCGCTCGAGCTCGTCCTCCATCCCGACCAGCCGCGCTGCGCGGGCCCAGCGCGGGTCGTCCCCCAGATGGACCTCGTCGTCGCGGCGGACGTTGTCGGTCGCCCAGGCCGTGACCGCCGGCGGCAGCTCGCGACCCCAGGGGGAGTAGATCCGCTCGAGCTCGCGCGCGGGGTCGGCGCGCAGGTCCTCGAGCCGCACGGTCACGAACCGCTCGCCGAACAGCCGGGCGCCGTCGCCTTCGGTGGTCTCGAAGGCCGCCCTCCAGACGATCAGCGGGCGGACGAAGTCGGGCAGGTCGTCGGGGAGGCTGAGCGAGCGCCGGCGCGCGACGACCTCCTCGGAGATCCGCCGGCTCGACCACAGCCGCCGACCGGTGCGGGCGGTGAAGAAGGTCTCGGCGTCCGGGTAGATGTCGGTTCGCCGCCGTCGGCCGAGCAGCATCGACGCGGTCACCGCGCGCGGATCCCGGACCAGGTGGACGACGATCGCCTCGCGGTCGAGCTCGGCGACCGCGCCGAGCTTGTGGTGCAGGCGGGTTTCCTTGATCGCCACGTTTGGCGCCTGGCCGAGCAGCTCCGCGAGCAGCCCGCGGACGTGCTCGGGGAGCCCGGGCTCGAGCTCGACCTCCGGCGCCCGGGGGCCGCCCCAGTTGAAGAGCTCGATCGGCAGCTCCGGGTGGTGCTCGGCGCGGTAGGCATCGCGCAGCGCTCTGGTCTCGGCGAACACGTCGACGTCGCGGGCGCCGCTGCCGCCGCCCACCGACTCGGTGTCCTCGCGCAGCGGTTCGTAGAAGCAGGCGAGCCCGGGGTCCTCGCCGAGCGCGTCGAAGAGAATCGTCGTGCCCGAGCGGCGCAGCCCGCAGATCCAGACGTTCATCGGGACAGACTAGGGGGAGCGACTCAGAGCGTCCGGCCCGTGATCCGCTCGTAGGCCTCGACGTACTTGGCCCGGGTGCCGGCGACGATCTCCTCGGGCAGCTCCGGCCCCGGGGGTGAGTGATCCCAGCCCGAGTCGTCGAGCCAGTCGCGGACGTACTGCTTGTCGAACGACGCCTGTCCGCGGCCGGGCTCGTAGTCGTCGGCGGGCCAGAATCGCGACGAGTCGGGCGTCAGCACCTCGTCGCCGAGGACGACCTCCGCCCCGGGGGAGGAGCCGAACTCGAACTTGGTGTCGGCGATGATGATCCCGCGTTCGCCCGCGTGGTCGCGGGCGTGCTCGTAGAGCTCGATCGTCGCCCGCCGCAGCTCCTCCATCAGCGCCCGATCGCCGATCAGCTCGACCGAGCGCTCGAAGTCGATGTTCTCGTCGTGGGCGCCGACCTCGGCCTTGGTCGCCGGGGTGAAGATCGGTTCCGGCAGCTTGTCCGACTCGCGCAGGCCCGCGGGAAGCTCGATCCCGCAGACCGAGCCGGTCTGCTGGTACTCGCGCCATCCCGAGCCGGTGATGTAGCCGCGGGCGACGCATTCGACCGGGTACATCTCGAGCCGCTTCACCCGCAGCCCCTTGCCCGCAACCTCCTCCGGCACGTCCTGGGAGAGGTAGTGGTTGGGGACGATGTGTCCGGTGGTCTCGAACCAGAACACCGACATCTGGCTCAGCACCTTGCCCTTGTCGGGGATCGCGGTCGGCAGGACGACGTCGTAGGCGGAGATCCGGTCGGAGGCGACCATCACGATCTCGTCGCCGTCGGCATACATCTCGCGCACCTTTCCGGTCGCGACGAGCTCCAGGTCGGCGAGCGAGGACGTCATCGCGGGCGATGCTAACAACGGCGGGCGACGATTGAGATCGAGCCGCAGCGGGCACCCCGGAGGAGATGGACGAGATCGGCCCGGGCATCTTCCACTGGACCGCCGAGCACCCCGAGACCGGGGGCACCGCGCATTCGCACCTGATCGCCGAGGCGGCGACGGTGCTCGATCCGATGGCCCTCGAGGAGGCGCTCGAGCTGCTCCGCGACCGCCCGCCCGAGCGGGTCGCGATGACCAACCGCCACCACTACCGCCAGGCCGACGCGCTGGTCGCCGAGTTCGGCGTCCCGGTGCTATGCCCGCGCCCCGGGCTGCACGAGTTCGAGGGCGACGAGCGCGCGGTCGAGCCCTACGACCCGGGCGACGAGCTCGCCCCGGGGCTGACCGCGCACGTACTCGGCGGCATCTGCCCGGACGACTTCGTCCTCCACGCGCGAGTCGGCCACGGCTGGCTCGCCTTCGCCGACGGGCTGATCCGTCGCGAATCGGGACTCGGCTTCGTCTCCGACGGGCTGCTCGGCGACGACCCGGCGGCGGTCAAGCGAGCCCTCTACGACCGGCTCGAGCCGCTGCTCGGGCTCGACTTCGACGGCCTGCTGTTCGCCCATGGCGATCCGCTGCCGTCCGGCGGTCACGCGGCGCTGAGCGAGTTCGTCTCGGCGCGCGACTGAACCCGCCCCGGCGCCGCCGTCCCTACGATCCGGGCATGGCCACGCACGCGGCCGACCCCGCGATCGCAGCGCCGCGAGCACTCCCGAGCGCCGAGCCGCCGGAGGTGCCGCTGCCGAAGCCGGTGCAGACGGCGCGGTTCATCTTCCGCCCCCTGCCCTTCTTCGAGCACTGGCGTAGGGAGTTGGGCGAGACCTTCCGGGCGCGCCTGTTCGGGCCCGGCGAGGTCGTCTTCCTCTCCGACCCGGAGTCGATCAAGCGGCTGTTCACGGCGGACCGCGTGAACACGATCGCCCCGGGGCGCAACATCATCCTCGAGCCGCTGCTCGGCAGCTCGTCGTTGCTGCTGCAGACGGACGGTGAGCACCTGCGCCGGCGCAAGCTGATGCTGCCGCCCTTCCACGGCGAGCGCATGCGCGGCTACGAGGGCGTGATCCGCGAGGTCACCGAGGGCACCGTCGCAGGGTGGCCACGCGAGCGCGAGTTCGCGCTCCACCCCAGCATGCAGGAGATCACGCTCGAGGTGATCCTGCGGGCCGTTTTCGGGATCGAGGACGCCGGGCGCCGCGAGGACCTCCGCGCGAGCCTGGTCGAGGTGCTCGCCTCGACCGCTTCGCCGGCGGCGGTCGGGTTCACGGCCCCTGGGATCCGGCGCCTGCCGCCGTTCCGACGGATTGCAGCCTTGCGGGCGCGCGCCGACGAGCTGCTCTACGCGGAGATCGCCGAGCATCGCCGGCGCCCGGACCTCGCCGAGCGCGACGACATCCTCTCGATGATGCTCACCGCCCGCTTCGACGACGGCTCCCGGATGGACGACCGCGAGCTCCGCGACCAGCTGATGACCCTGCTGCTTGCCGGGCACGAGACCACCGCCACCGGCCTCGCCTGGGCCTTCGATCTGCTCCTGCACACCCCCGGGACGCTCGAGCGGCTCCGGGAGGAGCTCGCCGCCGGCGACGGCGCCTACCTCGACGCGGTCGTCGAAGAGACGTTGCGGGTACGCCCGGTGGTCCCGTTCACTGGCCGCCTGCTGCGCCAGGACTCCGAGCTCGGCGGGTACGCGCTCCCCTCCGGGACGGTAATCCTGGTCGGGATCTACCTCGCCCACACCCGGGCCGACAACTATCCGGACCCGTTCGCGTTCCGGCCCGAGCGCTTCCTCGGCGACTCGCCGCCGGAGACCTACTCGTGGATCCCGTTCGGCGGCGGGACCCGCCGCTGCATCGGCGCGGCCTTCGCCGAGCTCGAGATGCGGGTCGCGATCGAGACGATCCTCTCGCTCGTCGACCTGCGCCCGGCCTCGCCGCGGCCGGAGAAGCCGGTCCGCCGCAACGTCACCCTCTCCCCGGCCAACGGCTCCAGGGTGATCGCGCTCAGCCGCTGATCCGGTCGAGCCGGCCGATCAGCGCCGGCACGTGCTCGAGGTACGCGTCGTAGTCGAGCACCGCATCGAGGTCGAGCTCCGGGGCGGCCTTCGCGAGCAGCTCCCGGAACGGGGTGCCGGTGTCCCAGGCGCCCTGGGCCGCCTCCTGGACCAGGCGGTAGGCCTCGTCGCGGCTCATCCCCGACTCGATCAGCGCGGTCAGCGCCCGCTGGCTGAACAACGCTCCGTGGGTCAGCTCGAGGTTGGCGCGCATCCGGTCGGCGTGCACCGTCATCCCCTCGGCCAGCCGCACCGAGAGGTGCTGCATGTAGTCGAGCAGGATCGTCGCGTCGGGCAGGATCACGCGCTCGGCGCCCGAGTGCGAGATGTCGCGCTCGTGCCAGAGGGCGACGTTCTCGAGCCCGGTCTGGGAGTAGCCGCGGAGCACTCGCGCGAGCCCGCAGATGCGCTCGGCGGTGATCGGGTTGCGCTTGTGAGGCATCGCCGAGGAGCCCTTCTGCGAGCCGGAGGCGAACGGCTCCTCGACCTCGCGGACCTCGGTCCGCTGCAGGTTGCGGATCTCCTGGGCGAATCGCTCGAGGCCGGCGCCGGCGATCGCGATCGCCTCGAGCACCGCGGCGTGGCGGTCGCGGGGGATCACCTGGGTCGCGATCGGCTCGATCCCGAGCCCGAGCTGCTCCATCACCGCCGCCTCGACCCCGGGCGGGGTCGAGGCGTAGGTGCCGACCGCGCCGGAGAGCTTGCCGAAGGCCGCCTGGTCGAAGGCGTCGCGAAGGCGGGCGAGGTTGCGGTCGGCCTCGAAGGCGAAGCCGGCGAGCCGCAGCCCGAAGGTCGTCGGCTCGGCATGGACGCCGTGGGTGCGACCGACGCACAGGGTCTCGGCGTGCTCGCGCGCTCTCGCCACCAGCGCGTCGCGGTACGCGGTCGCGCCGTTGACGATGATCAGCCCGGCCTCGACCAGCTGCAGGCCGAGCGCCGTGTCGAGGACGTCGGAGGAGGTGAGCCCGTAGTGGATCCAGCGCCCGGGCTCGCCAATCGAGGCGGCGACCACGTCGACGAAGGCGGCGACGTCGTGGTTGGTCTCGCGCTCGCGCTCC
>DASPGZ010000234.1:0-4016 GCA_035620355.1 Solirubrobacterales bacterium
TGGTGCGCGAGTTCGACGTCGTGCTCGAGAGCTTCCGCCCCGGCGTGCTCGACCGCCTCGGCGTCGGCTACGAGCGGATGGCCGAGGAGAACCCGGCCCTCGTCTACTGCGCGATCACCGGCTACGGGCAGACCGGGTCGAACACGCAGCGCGCCGGCCACGACATGAACTACCTCGGGCTGATCGGTCTGCTCGGCCTCACCGGCGAGCCCGAGGGGAGGCCGATCCAGTCGGCCGGGCAGATCGCCGACATCGGCGGCGGCGCGCTGCCGGCGGCCTTCGGGATCATGGCCGCGCTGCACGAGGCGCGCCGTTCGGGCGCCGGCCAGGTCGTCGACGTCTCGATGGCCGACGGGGCGCTCTCGTGGCTGGCGATGGTCGCGGGCGCCTACCTCTGCGACGGCGAGGTTCCGGGGCGCGGCGACGGACAGCTCACCGGCCGCTTCGTCTGTTACCTGCCCTACGAGGCCGCCGACGGCCACATCACCATGGGCGCGCTCGAGCCCCAGTTCTGGGCCCGCTTCTGCGCCGGCGTCGGCCGCGAGGATCTGGTCGCGAAGCAGTTCGAACGCGCCGGCTCGGAGGCCTGGGGCGAGGTGGCGGAGATCTTCCGCTCGCGCACGAGGGCCGAGTGGGAGAGCTTCAACGACGAGCACGACGCGATGATCGAGCCCGTCCTCGACCTCGACGAGGCGCTCGGCTCCGAGCTCGTGCGCGAGCGCGAGATGGTGGTCGAGTGGGAGCAGCCGGAGCTCGGGCCGGTGCGCCAGCTCGGCGTCCCGGTGAAGCTCTCGCGGACCCCGGGCGGCGTGCACGCACCGGCTCCGGCGCTCGGCGAGCACACCCGCGCGGTGCTCTCCGCGGCCGGCTTCGACGAGAGCGAGATCGACGCCCTGCTGGCGTCCGGAGACGCCGCCGGGCCGGCCGAGGAGGCGACCGACCGGTCGTTCATGGGCTGATGGCGGTGCCTGGGGCAGACCCGGCCGCCCCCGGAGGCGAAGCCGAGGAGGCGGACGGAACGTTGATTCGAATCTCCGAGCTGGCCGAGCGCGCCGACGTCCCGGTCGCCACGGTTCGCCACTACCTGCGCGAGGGCCTGTTGCCCGAGCCGGTGAAGACATCGCGCAACATGGCCTACTACCCGCCCGGGTTCGCGGAGCGGATCCGGCTGATCAAGCAGCTCCAGGAACAGCGGTTCATGCCCCTGCGGGTGATCCGCGAGCTGCTCGACTCGGCCGGCGACGACCTCGAGCGGCTACGGGCGCTCGCCGACACCGGCGACGTGCTCGTGGCCAGGGCGCTCGGCCCCGAGGACGACCGCACCCCGGAGGAGGAGGTCCTGCGGCGGTTCGAGATCCCGGCCCGGGCGCTCGAGCGGCTCGCCGAGCTCAGGGTGCTGACCCCGACCGAGGCCGGCTACTCGCGGACCGACGTGCGGATCATCGAGGCGATCGCCCGCTTCCGCGCGGCGGGGTGGAACGAGACCACCGGCTTCGGGGCTCGCGACGTCGCCCGGCTGATGAAGGGGCTCGAGCCGGTGATCGACGACGAGCTCAACCTGCTCGTGGAGCGTTTCAGCGCCCTCGGGGCCGACCGGGCGGAGGCGATCGTCGAGGGCGGTGCGTCGCCGTTCCCGGAGTTGATCGGCGCCCTGCACGCGAAGCTGCTCACGGCGGAGCTCGAGCGCGCCCGAGCCGGCTAGCGCGCGCTCAGCTCGGCGAGGCCCTGCTCGCGCGAGACCAGCGGCTCGTAGCCGAGCTCGGCACGCGCCTTCGCGATCTCGATCGTGCACTCCTGAGACGAGATCCAGAAGGCGAACCGCGTCAGCGGCGGCTCGCCGCCCAGCGGCAGCACCCGCCAGGCCGTCTCCGACAGTGCCGCCGCGGGACCGGCGAGCCATGCCGGCACCGAACGGGTCGGGGGCTCGACGCCCTGCGTCTCGAGCAGAGCGGAGACGAACTCCCGGAAGACGACCGGCTCGCCGTCGGTGACGAAGTAGGCCTCCCCGCCGCGCCCCCTTTGCGCGGCCAACAGCAGACCCTCGACCACGTTGTCCACGTGGGTGATGTCGGTGAGCTGGGTTCCGCCGCCGATCCAGGCGAGCTTTCCCGACTCCGCCATCGCGGCGAGCTCGGGCAGCAGCGTCGTATCTCCGACGCCCCAGACGAAGCGCGGCCGCACGACCACGGTCTCGAACCCGTCGCGGTTGGCGTCGCGGACAGCGAGCTCGGCGAGCGCCTTGGTCGACGAGTAGAGCGCCTTCGAGTCGGGGCGCAGGGGCGCGCTCTCGTCCGCATGGTGCAGGGGCTCGCCGGCGAGCAGGGCGGCCTCGGTCCCGCAGTGGACGAAGCGGCGGACTCCGGCCTCGCGGGCGGCGGCGAGCGCGTTCTGGGTCCCGCTGACGTTGCCGGCGACGAACTCCTCGCGCGTGCCCCACTGACCCAGATGGGCGGCGAGGTGAAAGGCGGCCTCGCAGCCCTCGGCGCCGGCGCGCATCGAGGCCGGGTCGCCGAGGTCGCCGCGCACCGACTCGGCGCCGAGCCGCTCGACCGCCGCCGCCGAGGCGTCCGAGCGCGCCAGCGCCCGCACCCGGCAGCCGGCGCCCGCCAACCGCTCGACCAGGCGGCCGCCGATGAAGCCGGAGCCGCCGGTGACGAAGGCCGTCGCCGGGACCTCGGGCGCGGCGCCGGCCGGTTCGCGGAAGCTGGGGGCGTCGTCGGATGCGATCGCCCCCAACCGTAGACGACCCCCGAAACGCAACGGACCCCGATCAGATCGGGGCCCGTCACACACCACTCAGAGAGGGACTGGCAACGCGGTCATCTCCGTTGACCTGGCGTTTGCCGGAGCGTTTTGGGGGTGCCACCGGCCGGCCGATCCCGATGGCGCCTTACCCAGGTCCCCGCATGAGTAAACACGGGGGTCTCCGGGTATCCTTCTGATACTGCCCAAGGGGACCGCCCGATCTCGGGTTGGCCACTAGCGATGTAGAGCCAACCTGGAGGTCGAGTTTGACGGTGACGCCGCAATCAGGCGACGTTCGGATCGAGGCGCGCGCGGGCCTCGATTCCGGAAAGGAATCGGAGGAATCGCTGCTGCGGCGCTACGCGGCCGAGCGCTCCCCCGCGATCCGCGAGCAGCTGGTGAAGCGGTTCATGCCCCTGGCGCGGTCGCTGGCGATGCGCTATCGGCGCCAGACCGAATCGCTCGACGACCTGGTTCAGGTCGCCAGCCTCGGCCTGGTGAAGGCGATCGACGGCTTCGACCCCGAGCGCGGCAGGCCGTTCAGCGCCTACGCCGTGCCGACGATCCTCGGCGAGCTGCGACGGCACTTCCGCGACCACGTCTGGAACGTGCGCCTGCCGCGCGGGCTCCAGGAGCTGACGATGAAGGTCGATTCGAGGACCGCGGACCTGACCGAGGAGCTCGGCCGAACGCCGACCGCGGGCGAGGTCGCGGACGGGCTCGGGATCTCGGTCGAGGACGTGCTCGAGGCGCTCGAAGCAGGGCACGCGCGGCGCACCCTGTCGCTCGACGCGCCCCGCGCCGGCGAAGACGGCGACGCGGCGCCCAGGGTCGAGTCGATCCCAGCCCGCGAGCTCGGGTTCGAGCGGGTCGAGGCGGGGCTCGCGGCGGCCGACGCCCAGCTCGACGAGCGCGAGTGGGAGGTGTTGCGGCTGCGGTTCGCGGAGGACCTGACCCAGAGCGAGATCGGCGAGCGGCTCGGCGTCTCGCAGATGCAGATCTCCCGGATCAGCCGTGCCGCGCTGTGGAAGCTGCTCTGCGCCGTCCGCGGCGAGGACGCCGGCGGCCCGGTGCCCTCGGCGGCCCCGCGCGAGGCCCCGGGAACCTGATTTCCCGACGCCGAGCCGGGGAGGGCGTGCACGCCGAGCAGCGCGAGGCCACGGTCTCGTCCTGACGTTCCGGGGCCCTGGTGGCGCTCAGGCGGCGGTGGCGTTCGAGAGCGCCGCCACGGCCTCGGCCCGGGTGTCGAACAGGTTCACGGCCTGGTCGAT
>DASPGZ010000235.1:0-2126 GCA_035620355.1 Solirubrobacterales bacterium
CCAGACCCGAGGATCTCGCCTGGGAGAAGGGCCGCTGGTACGTGAAGGGCGATCCCGAGAAGGGCGCGATGATCGAGGAGATCGCCGAGCGCGCCTACAGCGGCGAGCCGATGCCCGAGGGCATGGAGGGCGGTCTCGACGCCCAGGTGATCTACGACCCGCCCAACCTCACCGACCCGTACGGCGCCTACATCGCGGTGGTCGACATCGACCCCGACACGGCGCAGGTGACCGTCCGCCGGTTCATCGCCGTCGACGACTGCGGCGTGCGGATCAACCCGATGGTCGTCGACGGCCAGATCCACGGCGGGCTCGCCGAGGGCGTCGGGATCGCGCTGATGGAGCTGATCTCCTTCGACGAGGAGGGCAACTGCCTCAATTCCTCGTTCATGGACTACCTGATCCCGACCGCGCTCGAGTGCCCGGACTTCGAGCTCGGCGAGACCGTCACCCCCTGTCCGCATCACCCGCTCGGGGCCAAGGGCGTGGGCGAGTCGCCCAACGTCGGCTCGCCGCCGGCGATCGTCAACGCGGTGATCGACGCGCTGCACGAGACGCACGGCGTCGACCACGTCGACATGCCCTGCACGCCCGCGCGCGTCTGGGCTGCGATGCAGGGACGCCCCGAGCCGCCGCAATGATCGGAGCCGCGCTCATGCGGCGATCGCAGGAGCTCGCCGCAGCCCGGATCCCGTTCGTGACCGCGACCGTGGTCCGGGCGCAGAGCCCGACCAGCGTCAAGCCCGGCAGCGTCGCCCTGGTACTCGGAGACGGGACGATCGAGGGTTTCGTCGGCGGCACCTGCTCCGAGCAGAGCGTCCGCGCCTACTCGCAGGTCGCCCTCTCCACCGGCGAGCCGGTGCTGCTGCGGATCCTGCCCGACGGGCCGCAGGGCGGCGAGCCGGAGGAGGCGATCGCCGAGGAGGGCGCGGTGACCGTCCGCAACCCGTGCCTCTCCGGCGGGGCGATCGAGATCTTCCTCGAGCCCGCGCCGCCCGCGCCGCGGGTGCTGGTCGTCGGCGACACCCCGATCGCCGCGGCGCTGAGCCGGATCGGCGCCGAGCTCGAGCTCGAGATGCTCGCCGTGACCGCCGACGGCCCCGAGCCCCAGGAGGGCGACCTCGCGGTGATCGTCGCCGCGCACGGTCGCGACGAGCTCCATTGGCTGCGCCGCGCGCTCGAGGCCGGAGTGCCCTACGTCGGGCTCGTGGCCAGCGTCCGCCGCGGGGCCGGCGTGCTCGCCGACCTGCGCGCCGACGGGGTGCCGGGCGCGTCGCTCGAGCGGATCGACATCCCGGCCGGGATCGCGATCGGCTCGGAGACCGCGGGGGAGATCGCAGTCTCGATCCTCGCCAAGCTGGTGGAGGTTCGCCGGGCCTCGACCCCGGAGCCCGTCGCCGCGCAGCCGGCGCAGGCGCCGTCGGCGAGCCTCGCGGTCGATCCGGTCTGCGGGATGACCGTCGCCGCGCTGGCGGCAACGCCGTCGCTCGAGCGCGACGGCGAGACCTTCTACTTCTGCTGCGAGGGCTGCAAGGCGAAGTTCGAGGCGGAGAGCGAGCGTGCCTCCGTCGGCGGCTGACGTGAACAAGGCGCCTCAACAGCGGCGCGACTCGGCTACCGCCTCGTTCGTCACGGGCCTGGTGCTCGGCGCCGGCGGCTCGCGGCGGCTCGGCCGGCCGAAGCAGCTGCTCGCCTACGGCGACGGGACCCTGCTCGGCCACGTCGTCGGAGTCGCCCGCTCGGCTGGCTTCGACCAGCTGATCGTGGCGATCGGCGGTGCCGCCGACGAAGTGCGTGCGGGGGTCGACCTCGCCGGCGCCGAGGTGGTCGTCAACGACGCCTACGGCGAGGGCTGCTCATCCTCGATCGCCGCCGCGCTCGGGGCGGTCGACCCCCGCGCCGGGGCCCTCGTGCTGATGCTCGGCGACCAGCCGGGGGTCGACGCCGCGACGGTCGCGACTCTGCTCGCCGGCCGCGGGGACGCGCCGCTCGCCGTCTGCCGCTACGACGATGGCCGGGGCCACCCGATCGCCTTCGGTCGCGACGTCTTCACCGAGCTCGCCGGGTTGCACGGCGACAAGGGGGTCTGGCGTCTGCTCGACCGGCGCGCCGAGGACGTGGTCGAG
>DASPGZ010000236.1:0-2521 GCA_035620355.1 Solirubrobacterales bacterium
GCGCCGACGAGGGGCTCGACCGCGGCCTCGAGGTGCTCGGCGAAGAGCTGCCGCCGGCGCAGCAGTGAGCCGGTTCGTCGCGGTGGCCGGGCGCCGCGGCCGCTTCCTGGTCGCGGAGCCGCTGTTCGAGCGCGGCGCGCCGCAGGTCGGGATCGGCGGCGGCGTCCGGGTTCGCGGCGGCGAGCTGATCGTCGCCGAGCACCACGCCAACCGCGCCTCGGTGGTCGCCGAGATCGGCGATCCCGAACGCGCCGCAGACGTCGCCGCGGCGGTGATCTGGGAGCGCTTCGGCGAGCGCGGCTTCGAGCACGCGATCGAGGACGCCGCCGCGGATGCGGTCGACCACGCGGAGGCGGTCGAGACCGAGCGCCGCGACCTGACCGCGCTCGACACCTTCACCGTAGACCCGGAGACCGCCCGCGACTTCGACGACGCCGTCTCCGCTTCGGCGGACGGGGACGGGATCAGGCTCTGGATCCACATCGCCGACGTCGCCGCCCACGTCCGCCCGGGGACGGCGCTCGACGAGGAAGCGGAGCGGCGCGCGAACAGCGTCTACGTGCCCTCCACGGTCGAGCCGATGCTGCCGCTGGCGCTCTCATCGGGCGCCTGCAGCCTCTCGCCGGGCGACGACCGGCTCGCGGTCACGGTCGAGACGGTGGTCGGGCCCGACGGGCGTCCCGGCGCCACGAGCTTCTACCGCAGCCGGATCCGCTCCGACCTGCGCCTCGACTACGACGATCTCGACGAGATCTTCGCCGGGCGCGCGACCCCGCCGGAGGCGATCGCCGAGCCCCTGCGGCTCGCCCGGCGGGCGGCCGCGGCGCTCCGCGACGCGCGCGCCGGCTCGGCGCTCGAGATCACCACCGACGAGCCCGAGTTCGAGTTCGACGCCGACGGCAACGTGGTCGGGGCGGTCGCGGTCGAGCAGACCGAGGCGCACGGGCTGATCGAGCAGCTGATGATCTGCGCCAACGAGCGGGTCGCCGAGCACTGCGAGCGCCGCGGGGTGCCGACCGTCTACCGCGTGCACGAGCGCCCCGATCCGGCCCGGGTCGCCGACCTGGTCGCGAAGCTCGCCGCGCTCGACCTTCCGACCCCGGCGCTGCCGGCCGAGACGGCGACGATCTCCCCGAGCCGGGCCGGCGAGCTGGTGGTCGAGGCGAGCCGGCTGGTCGCCGGCGAGGCCAAGCGCCGGGGCCACGGGCGAGCGGCGTATACATCGTTGATCCTGCGCTCGCTGAAGCCCGCCATGTACTCCGATCGCAACCTCGGCCACGCCGGCCTCGGGAGCAGCGCCTACGCCCACTTCACCTCGCCGATCCGTCGCTACCCCGACCTGGTCGCCCACCGGGCCCTGCTCTCGACCCTGGGCGCCGGCGAGGCCGAGCCCGAGCGGGCCGAGGCCGCCCGGGTCGCGGGCTGGTGCTCGGAGCGCGAGCGAGAGGTGATGGCCGCCGAGCGCCAGGCCGACAAGGTCTGCTCCTGCTTCTTGCTCGAGCGCGAGCTGTTCGAGTCCGGGCTCGACCGGCCCTTCGACGGCGAGGTCTCCGGGGTGATCGCCGCGGGGGCTTTCGTGCGCTTCGGCGGCGAGCTCGGCGACGTCTACGAGGGCTTTCTGCCGGCGCGCCGGCTGCGCGGCGAGCGCTTCGACCTCGATCAGACCGAGACGGCGATCGTCGGCGCCAAGACCGGCAAGGCGATCCGGCTCGGCGACCCGGTCACGGTGCGGGTCGACGGGGTCGAGGCGGCGCGCGGGCGGGTCGACCTGGTGCCGGCGGCCAAGGGGCGCGACGATGGCTAAGCGCGGCAAGCGCAAGCTCGCCTCCGGCGACGTCGCCTCGAACCGGCGCGCATCCCACAAGTACGAGCTGATCGAACGCTTCGAGGCCGGGATCGAGCTCGTCGGGACCGAGGTCAAGTCGCTGCGCGAGGGCCGCTCGCAGATCGGCGACGCCTACGCGGTGATCGACGGCGGCGAGGTCTGGCTGCGAAACGCCCACATCCCGGCCTACGAGCAGGCGGCCGACAACCACGACCCCGAGCGCCCGCGCAAGCTGCTCCTGCACCGCTACGAGATCGAGCGCCTGATCGCCAGGATGCAGCGCAAGGGGCTGACGCTGATCCCGACCAGGATCTACTTCAAGGGGCCAAGGGCGAAGGTCGAGCTGGCGCTGGCCCCGGGCAAGCAGCAGCACGATCGCCGCCGCGAGATCCGCGACCGCGACGTCCAGCGCGAGATCGATCGCGACCTGCGAGACCGCCAGCGCTGAGCCGTCCGGCCGCTTTCGCCGGTGGCGATCGTGCAGACGAAGGGACTGGCCGCCGAGGCGCGAAAACGCTGGCGAGCACGGTTTGCTCGTGAGACGATTTACCTATGCGCTCCTTCAGGCTCGAACGGAAGAAGAAGCAGGCGCCCGAGGCGCCCGAGGCGCCCGAGGCGGCGTCCGCGGGCGACCCCGGCGCGCCCGCGTCGCCGCTCGCCGAGCCCGACCCGGCCGCGCCGCCCGAGGGCGACCCG
>DASPGZ010000237.1:0-2751 GCA_035620355.1 Solirubrobacterales bacterium
CCGCGGCGAGTTCAGCCGCGAGCTGCTCGAGGTCGCGCGACCGCGGCGGCTCTACCTGGTCGACGGCTGATGGGAGCTCCACGGCGAGAGCTTCCCGCGCGAGTGGGGCGAGTACTCGGGCTGGGGATCGGCCTCGACCCGCGACGCCTACATGGCCGCCCGACGAGTGGTCGCCGAGTACGCCCCGGCCTCGACCGTCTGCGAGATCCACGTCGGCGACGACCTCGAGTTCCTCGCCGGGCTCCCGGACGCCCACCTCGACTGGGCCTACCTCGACAGCTCGCACCAGTACGAGCACACCGTCGCCGAGCTCGAGCTGCTCGACGCCAAGGTCGCCGCCGACGGCAGGATCCTCGGCCACGACTGGATCGAGGACCCCGAGAGCCACAACCACGGGGCGTACCTGGCGATCCGCGAGCTCTGCGCGCGTCGCGGCTGGCGGGTCGCCGCGCGCGACGACTTCACTCAGTGGGAGCTCGAGCGGGTCCGCTGAGCGAACGCGGGCGCCACAGCGCGAAACCCGCGTGACTAAGCCGTCGAGGACCGCTGTTACCCTGCGCGACGTTGATTGACCCCATCCAAGTTGCCAGGAGGAAGAGATAGTGACCAAGTCCGACTTCGTCGACAGCATCTCCGACAAGTTCGAGTCGAAGAAGGCCGCGGCTGACGCCGTCGAAGCCCTTCTCGACGGGATTACCGACACGCTGACGGGGGGCGGAGAGGTCAGCTTCACCGGTTTCGGCAAGTTCAGCGTCGCCGAGCGCGGCCCTCGCCAGGGCGTCAATCCCCGCACGGGCGAGCGGATCACGATCGCCGGCGGCAAGGTGCCGAAGTTCTCGGCCGGCGCCGGGCTCAAGTCGGCCGTCAAGGGAAGCTAGCCGAGCTGGGCGCACCGTTTGCCGACCGGCTCGCGGCGCTCG
Organism: Solirubrobacterales bacterium; assembly: GCA_035620355.1. Lineage (GTDB taxonomy): Bacteria > Actinomycetota > Thermoleophilia > Solirubrobacterales > 70-9 > WHSW01. Next base: position 921 of record DASPGZ010000237.1, read on the forward strand.
TCTCCGAGCGCCGCAGCCAGGTATGCCTCGGCCTCGACCCGGATCCAACCGGGACGGCGGAGCGGCTCCCGGCGGGGAAGCCGCCCGCCGGGGCCGCGGCCGAGGCGATCGGCGACCGCTGCCTCGAGCTGATCGAGGCGGCGGGGCCCGCCTGCGTCGCGGTCAAGCCGCAGCTCGCCTGCTTCGAGCGCCTCGGGTCGAAGGGTTGGACGGCGCTCGAGCGGGTCGTCGGGGCGGCGGCTGACGCCGGCCTGCTGGTGGTCGCCGACGGCAAGCGCGGGGACGTGCCGCATACCGCCGCCGTCTACGCCGAGGCGCTGTTCGAGCGCCTGGGCGCCGACGCGGCGACCGTCAACCCGCTGCTCGGCGCCGACGCGCTCGAGCCGCTGATCGAGGGCGCCGCGGCCGCGGGAGCGGGCGTCTTCACGCTCGTCCGCACCTCGAACCCGGGCGCCGCCGACCTGCTCGACCTCGAGACCGCGGACGGCCCCGTGCACGAGCACCTCGCCCGGCTGGTCGCCGCGAACGCGTCGCGGCTGGCCGGCTCGTCGGGCCTCAGCGGGATGGGGGCCGTGGTCGGCGCGACCGAGCCCCGTCACTTCGGCCGGATGCGTGAGCTGATGCCCGAATCGGTGTTCCTCGTCCCCGGGGTGGGGGCCCAGGGGGGCGACGCCACCGAGCTCGGGCCGGCGTTCGGCGCTCACCCCGCCTCGGTGCTCGTGCCCGCCTCCCGGTCGATCGCCGGCGCCGAGGATCCGGGCGCCGCGGCCGAGGATCTGCGCGCCCAGCTCTGGGCCGTCTCGCAAAGCCTCGCCCGCTAGCCCGATGCGAGGCTCCGCGACGCGGGCAACCGCCTACGATTTTGGCCGCTATGGCTGGGCGCGGCGACGAACGCAGGCCGACGAGCTGGACCGCGAGGGTGGTGGCACCCCTGGTTCTGATCGTCGTCGCAGCCGCGCTCGTGCTCGTGATCGGCGGTTCGCTCTCGGGCGACGACGAGCCGCAGGAGGAGCGCCAGGCGCAGACGACCGAGGAGGACTGCTCGCCGGACGCCCAGGACGCGGTCAAGAACGGCTTCTACGTGGTCCAGCAGGACGACGTCGAGGGTCTGAGCGGGATCGCCTCCAAGACCTGCATCCCGCTCGACACGCTGATCGAGCTCAACCCGAACCTCGACCCGCAGGCGCTGCAGGTCGACAACTGCGTCGACCTCGTCGTCGACGGCTGCAAGGCGCTCGCGCAGAGCTGATCGCGGCGCTCTGCGCCGTGCTGGTGGCGCTGCTCGGCGCCGCGCCCACCGCCGCCGCCGCGGACCCGCCCGCCGACCTGCCCGCTGCCGCGTGGGTGCTGGTCGACGCCTCGGACGACGAGGTGCTCGCCGCGCACAACGCGCGTCAGTCGCTCTCGATCGCCTCGACCACGAAGCTGATGACCGCCTACGTCGCCCGCGAGCGGCTGCGCCTGGGCGAGACCGTGGTCGCGCCGCCGTACCAGGCGCTCGCCGCCGAGTCGCTGCTCGGGCTCGAGCCCGGCGAGCGGATCGAGGTGCGCGACCTGCTGTTGGGGCTGCTGCTGGTCTCCGGCAACGACGCCGCCAACGCCCTCGCTCAGGCGGCGGCCGGATCGGAGGATGAGTTCGTGCGGGAGATGAACGACGCGGCCGCCCGGCTCGGCCTCGACGACACTTCCTACGCGAACCCCGTCGGCCTCGACGAGATGGGCAACTACTCGAGTGCCCGCGACCTGGTCGACCTGGCGATCGAGCTGCGCAAGGACGCGCTCTTCCGCGAGATCTTCGACACCGCCTCGACCACCACCGAGACCGGCGCCC
>DASPGZ010000238.1:0-3214 GCA_035620355.1 Solirubrobacterales bacterium
AGGTCTGCTTCAATAGTCGGCTCCCGTGCCGAAGATGAAGACCCATAGCGGCGCCAAGAAGCGCTTCCGCAAGACCGCGAACGGCAAGCTCCGCGGCCGTCGCGCGTACTCCAGCCACATCCTGGAGAAGAAGTCGCCGAAGCGCAAGCGGCGGATGGCGAGGCCGGTCGAGATCGCGCCCCAGGACAAGAAGAAGGTCGAGAGGCTGCTGCCGGGGAGCGCGGGCCGATGAGCCGGGCGACCAACGCCGTCGCCCGCAAGCGGCGCAAGAAGAAGGTCCTCAAGCAGGCCAAGGGCTACTACGGGCGCAAGCACTCGAGCTACCGGTTCGCGAACGAGCAGGTGATGCGCTCGGGCCAATACGCCTACCGCGACCGGCGGGTGCGCAAGCGCGAGATGCGCAAGCTCTGGATCATCCGGATCAACGCCGCCGCGCGGCGCGAGGGCATGAGCTACTCCGACTTCATCCACGGCCTCAACGAGGCCGGGGTCGAGGTCAACCGCAAGATGCTCGCCGACATCGCGGTCCGCGACCCCGAGGCGTTCCGCCGATTTGCCGAGCAAGCCCGGGAGGCCGTGGCGGCCTGAGCGAACGCCGCCGCACCAGACTTCACCGGGCGCCCCCAGAGGCGCCCTTTTTTGTGCGCGAGACCATGATCACGAGCCGAGACAACGAGAAGCTGAAGCTGATCCGCAAGCTGGCGGAGCGCAAGCACCGCGAGCGCGAGGGACTGTTCGCCGCCGAGGGCGAGGATTTGGTCGAGGCCGCCGAGGCCGCCGGCGCCCGTCCCGAGTTCGTGCTCCGCGCCGGCGTCGACGTCGAGCCCGCGCTGCTCGACTCGGTCTCGACGCTCGGATCCGGGACCCGGGTGATCGGCGTCTACCCGCAGGTCTGGGGTGACGACGAGCCCGGCCTGCGGGTGCTGCTCGACCGGGTCGGCGACCCGGGCAACGTCGGCACGATCGTGCGCACCGCGCACGCGCTCGCCGGAGCCGCGGTCGTCGTCGGCCCCGGCTGCGCGGACCCGTTCGGGCCCAAGGCCGTGCGCGCGAGCATGGGGTCGGTGTTCGCCCGCCCGCCGCTGCGGGGCGGGGTGGAGGCGCTGGCGGCGCCCGTGGTCGGCCTCGCCGCGCACGGCGGTGCGCCGCTCGACGACGAGCCGGTCGGGGGGCTCTGCCTCGGCGGCGAGCGCGAGGGCCTCTCGGCCGAGCTCGCGGGCGCCTGCGAGAGGCTGTGGACGATCCCGCTGCAACCCGGGGTCGAGTCGCTGAACGTGGCCGCGGCGGCGGCCGTCGCCATCGGACGGATATCGTCGGCCGGCCGATGACCGAGCGGATCGACAGCCTGCGTGACGAGGCCCGAGCGGCGATCGCGGCGGCGCCCGACACGGGCGAGCTCGAGCGGCTGCGGGTGCATTACCTCGGGCGCAAATCGGAGCTGACCTCGATCCTGCGGGGGATCGCCGACCTCGACCCGGCCGAGCGCGGCCCGGTCGGCTCGGCCGCCAACCGGGCCCGCCAGGAGCTCGAGGCTGAGCTCGAGGCGCGTGAGGCAGAGCTCGAGGCCTCGGAGCTCGAGCGCTCGCTCGCTGCCGGCGCGATCGACGTGACGATGCCGGGAGCGCCGCCTGCGCCGAGCGCCGCCCAGAGCCTGCTCGTCCGCACCCAGCGCGAGATCGAGGACGTCTTCGTCGGCCTCGGCTACCGGGTGATGGAGGGGCCCGAGGTCGAGCTCGACTACTACAACTTCACCGCGCTGAACCACCCGCCGGGCCATCCGGCCCGGATGGCCCAGGACACCTTCTACGTCGACCCCGAGACGCTCGCGCCGGGGCTCGAGATCGACGGGCTGGCTCCCGGCCCCGAGGACGTCGTCCTGCGGACCCACACCTCGCCGATGCAGGTGCGCTCGCTGGAGAGCCAGGGACCGCCGATCATGATCGTCTGCCCGGGGCGCTGCTATCGCTCCGATCCCTTCGACGCCACCCACAGCCCTGTGTTCCACCAGGTCGAGGGGCTCGCCGTCGGCGAGCACATCACCCTCGCCGACCTCAAGGGGACGCTGGACGAGTTCGCGCGGGCGATCTTCGGCCCCGAGCGCGAGACCCGCTTCCGGCCGGGCTTCTTCCCGTTCACCGAGCCGAGCGTCGAGGTCGACGTCTCCTGCTTCGGCTGCGGCGGCACCGGCAAGCTCGCGGACGGCTCGCGGGACCCGCTCTGCAAGGGTGTCGGCTGGATCGAGATCCTCGGCTCGGGGATGGTCGACCCGAACGTGTTCGGGTTCGTGCGCGAGAACGGCTACGACCCCGAGCGGGTCCAGGGCTTCGCCTTCGGGATGGGGATCGAGCGGATCGCGATGCTCAAGCACGCGATCCCCGATTTGCGCAAGTTCTTCGAGAACGACGTCCGCGTGCTGAGGCAATTTCGATGAAGGTCCCGTATTCCTGGCTGACCTCGTACTGCGACCCGGGGCTCTCCGCCGAGGGGGTCGGTGAGACCCTGTCGATGCATTCGATCGAGCTCGAGCGGATCTCGCACGTGGGGGCGCCGAGCTCCGAGGGCTTCGTCGTCGGCCGCGTGCTCAGCGCGGAGCCACACCCGAACGCCGACCGGCTGCGCGTATGCGAGGTCGAGACCGGGGAGGGGGCGCGGACGATCGTCTGCGGCGCCTCGAACGTCGCCGCCGGCCAGACGGTCGCGGTGGTGACCCCGGGGGCGCGGATGCCGGGAGGCGAGAAGCTGAAGCGGGCGAAGCTGCGCGGGGTCGAGTCCGACGGGATGATCCTCTCCGAGCAGGAGCTGGGGATCGGCGACGACCACGACGGGATCATGGTCCTCGACCCGGGCCCGGAGCCGGGCACGCCGCTCGCCGAGGTGCTCACGGTCGCCGAGCCGGTGATCGAGCTCGAGCCGACCTCGAACCGGGTCGATTGCTTCGGCGTCTACGGGGTCGCCCGGGAACTGCATGCCGTCACCGCCGCCGAGCTCGCGCCGCCGCCGTGGGACGGCGACGCCGAGGCGACTGGTGAGGGTACGGTCGACGATTACGCCTCGGTCACGGTCGAGGTCCCCAAGCTCTGCCCGCGGTTCAGCGCCAGGGTGTTCACCGAGGTCGAGATCGGTCCCTCGCCGCCGTGGCTGAAGTCCCGCTTGACCGCCGCCGGGATGCGGCCCATCAACAACGTCGTCGACATCACCAACTACGTGATGCTGA
>DASPGZ010000239.1:0-2405 GCA_035620355.1 Solirubrobacterales bacterium
TTCAGCTACTTCAAGCAGCGCTTTGCCCAGGTCACCAACCCGCCGATCGACTCGGTCAGGGAGTCCATCGTGATGAGCCTGGAGAGCCGCATCGGCTCCGAGGGCAACATGCTCTCCGAGGGTCCGGAGCACGCGATCCAGCTCGTCCTCGACCACCCGGTGCTCACCAACGACGAGCTCGAGGCGGTCGCGCGCGCCTCCCACCCCGCCCTGCGGGCCACGACGCTCGACGCCACCTGGCCGCTGGACGCCGGCGAGCACGGGCTCGAGGCCGCGCTCGATCGGATCGCCCGCGAGGCGAGCGCCGCGATCACCGGCGAGGCCAACCTGATCGTCGTCTCCGACCGCGGCCTGGCCGCCGACCGGGTGCCGATCCCGTCGATGCTGGCGCTCGGCGCGGTGCACCAGCACCTGGTCGACGAGGGCACCCGGTTGCAGACCAGCCTCGTGGTCGAGACCGGCGAGGCGCGCGAAAACCACCACCTTGCTGCGCTGATCGGCTACGGCGCCGCCGCGGTCAACCCCTATCTGCTGCTCGAGTCGCTCTCCGATCTGCATGGTCGCGCCGAGCTGCCCCCGGGCGTCACCCACGAGCAGGCGCTCGAGGGGCTGCTGAAGGCGGTCCGCAAGGGCCTGCTCAAGGTGATGTCGAAGATGGGGATCGCGACGATCTCCTCCTACTGCGGGGCGCAGATCTTCGAGGCCGTCGGCCTCGACCGCGAGCTGATCGATCGCTACTTCGGCGGCACCCCCTCGGCGGTCGGCGGGGTCGGGCTCCACGAGCTCGCCTCCGAGGCGCTCGAGCGCCACGCCCGCGCCTACCCCGAGCGCCACCGCCGCAGCCTCCCCGAGCACGTCGAGGACTCGCTGCTACCCGCCGCCCACGCCGACCTGCTGCCGCAGGGCGGCGTCTACGCCTGGCGCCGCGACGGCGAGCGCCATGCCTGGGACCCGGAGACGATCGCCGCCCTGCAGCTGGCCGTGCGCGCCAACGGCGACGGGACCGAGGCTGCCGAGCGCTACGAGGAGTTCCGCGACCGCGTCGACCGCGAGAACGGCGCCCTGGCCATGCTCCGCGGGCTGCTCGAGCTGAAGCCCGCCGGCGACCCGATCCCGATCGAGGAGGTCGAATCGGAGGTCGAGATCCTGAAGCGCTTCACGACCGGCGGCATGAGCCTGGGCGCGCTCGGCCCGGAGGCGCACGAGACCCTCGCGGTGGCGATGAACCGGCTCGGCGGGATGTCGAACTCCGGCGAGGGCGGCGAGGACATCCGCCGCTACACCCCGGACCCGAACGGCGACCAGCGCCGCTCGCGGATCAAGCAGGTCGCCTCGGGTCGCTTCGGCGTCACCATCCACTACCTCTCCTCGGCCGACCAGATCCAGATCAAGATCTCGCAGGGCGCGAAGCCCGGCGAGGGTGGCCAGCTGCCCGGCCACAAGGTCGACCCCTACATCGCCCAGCTGCGCTTCGCCACCCCCGGCGTCGGCCTGATCTCTCCCCCGCCCCACCACGACATCTACTCGATCGAGGACCTGAAGCAGCTGATCTACGACCTGCGCTCGGCGAACCCGAAGGCGACCGTCTCGGTCAAGCTCGCCGCCGAGGCCGGGGTCGGCACGGTCGCCGCCGGGGTCGCCAAGGCCGGCGCCGACCACGTCGTGATCGCCGGCCACGACGGAGGCACCGGGGCCTCGCCGCTGTCGTCGATCCAGCAGGCGGGCGTCCCCTGGGAGATCGGCCTCGCCGAGACCCAGCAGACGCTGCTGCGAAACGACCTCCGCTCGCGGATCGTGGTCCAGGTCGACGGCGGCATGCGCACCGGCCGCGACGTGCTGGTCGGGGCGATGCTCGGCGCCGACGAGTTCGGCTTCTCGACCGCGCCCCTGATCGCGACCGGCTGCATCATGATGCGCGTCTGTCACCTGAACACCTGCCCGGTCGGGGTCGCGACCCAGGACCCGGAGCTGCGCGCTCGCTTCGCCGGCCGTCCCGAGCACGTCGTCAACTACCTCTTCCTGGTCGCCGCCGACGTCCGCGAGCACCTCGCCCGGCTCGGGCTGGCGAGGGTCGAGGACGCGATCGGCCGGGTCGAGCTGCTGGGACAGGAACACCCCTCCGACGCGGGGAGCATCAAGCGCACCCTGCTCGACCTCTCCGACCTGCTGGTCCTGCCCGAGAGCGTCGACCCCGAGGCCCCCCGCCACCGTACCCGCGGGCCCGAGTCACCCGATCCCCACTTCGACGTTCGCGAGCTGCTCGACGACGCCCGGAGCGCGATCGAGACCTCCGAGCCGGTCCGGATCGAGCGCCGGATCACCAACGTCGACCGGACCGCCGGCGCCCGGCTCTCGCACGAGCTGGTCGGCCGCCACGGCCCGGGCGGGCTCACCGACGACACGAT
>DASPGZ010000240.1:0-12422 GCA_035620355.1 Solirubrobacterales bacterium
CGACCCCGAGACGCCCGGACGCGAAGCGGAGGACGTGTCGGGCATTTGTTCTGAGGAGGTGGTCTGCTCCGCAGACTCGACGAGGTCGTAGCCGCCGCAGAAGCCGGAGCCGTTGCCGGCGAGGGCGATCGCGTGCACCTCGGGGTCCAGGTTGGCGCGCTCGACGCAGGCGGCGAGCTCGCGCGGCATCGCCAGCGTGATCCCGTTGCCGCGCTCGGGGCGGTCGAGCGTGATCCGCGCGACCCGCCCCTCGCGCTCGTAGGTGAGCGTCTCCAGCTCCACCGCGGGGACGCTATCGCCCCCGCGGCGGGGCCGGCGGCGATCAGGCGTCGATCACGCTGAGCACGTTGCCCGCCGGGTCCTTGAACCAGGCGATCAGCGGACCCTCGCCGCGAAAGACGCCGTCCTCGTCGGTCTCGGCCGGGGTGCCTTCATAGCGCTCGAACTCGACCCCGCGCTGCTTCAGCTGCGCGACCGTGCCCTCGACGTCGTCGGTCGGGAAGTTGAGCACCGTGAACGATGCCGGCTCGTGCGCGTCGCCCTTCGGGTAGACGAACACGTTGCCGCCGCCGGCCAGGTGGAGGGCGAACCCGTCGCCCTCGTCGGTCACCTCGAGACCGAGCGTCTCGGCGTAGAACCGCCTCGCCCGCGGGATGTCGTCGACCGAGAAGCCGCTGAACGCCTTCGTGTCCTTGAGCATGGTTCTCCTCTCGTCTTTCACCCGTTGAGACAGCCCGCGGCCGCCGAACTAATCGGGCTACTCGACCGGCTGCAGGTGCGAACGCCACTCGGGGTCGCGGGCGTCGAGCTCCTCGAAGATCACGGCCTGCAGCTCCTCGTCGCCGAGTCCGTCGGCATCGATCGTCGCCGAGCTGAACTCGGAGTCCCAGCCGGCGGGGTACCCGCGCGCGTCGGCGGCGGCGAACGCCAGCTCCTGCCCCCTCGGTCCGATCGCCTCGAGGATCAGCATTCCCATGCCCGGACCCTATATAGATGGTGCGATGGCGAAGGAAGTGATCGAGATCGAGGCCGCCGGGCGCCAGGTGAGGCTCTCGAGTCCGAGCAAGGTGTTCTTCGGCGAGCCCGGGTTCACGAAGCGCGACCTGGCCGAGTACTACCTGGCGGTTGCCGACGCCGCCTGCCTGCACCTGCGCGAGCGCCCGACGACGATGAAGCGCTTCGTCGACGGCGCCAGCGGCGAGTTCTTCTTCCAGAAGCGGGTCCCGAAGACGGCCCCCGACTGGATCGAGACGGCGACGGTCAAGTTCCCCTCCGGGCGCAGCGCGACCGAGCTCTGCGCCAACGACGCCGCGCACCTGATCTGGGCGGTCAACCTCGGGGTGATCGACTTCAACCCCTGGCCGGCGCGGCGCGCCGACCTCGACCATCCCGACGAGCTCCGGGTCGATCTCGATCCGACCCCGGAGTCGAACTTCGGCGAGGTGCGGGAGGTGGCGATGTGCGTCCGCGAGGTGCTCGCCGACCACGGCATGCGCGGCTACCCGAAGACCTCGGGCTCGCGCGGGATCCACGTCAACGTCCGGATCGAGCCCAAGTGGGACTTCACCGAGGTCCGCCGGGCGGCGCTGGCGCTCGCCCGCGAGGTCGAGCGACGGACGAAGCTGGCGACCTCGAAGTGGTGGAAGGAGGAGCGCCACGGCGTCTTCGTCGATTACAACCAGAACGCCCGCGACCGCACCGTCGCCTCCGCCTGGTCGGTGCGGCCGACGCCCGACGCCCGGGTCTCCACCCCGCTCGAGTGGGACGAGGTCCCCGACGTCGAGCCGACCGAGCTGCGGCTCGACACGGTCCCGGGCCGGCTCGCCGAGCGCGGCGACCCCTCGGCGACGATCGACGAGGTCCACCACTCGCTCGACCCGCTGCACGAGCTCGCCGACCGCGACGAGGCCGAGGGGCTCGGCGACGCGCCATGGCCGCCGCACTTCCGCAAGCAGAAGGGCGAGCCGAGCCGGGTGCAGCCGAGCCGGGCGAAGAAGGATTAGCGGTGGAGATCCGCGAGGCCACCGTCTCCGATTGGGAGCAGATCTGGCCGTTCGTCCGCCAGATCGTGCGCGCCGCCGAGACCTACGCCTACGACCCCGAGATGGCGGAGGGCGATGCGCGCGAGATCTGGATGGTGGCGCCGCCCGGCGTCACCTTCGTCGCCGTCGTCGACGGATCGGTGGTCGGGACGGCCAACGCCTACGCGAATCGCGACGGCCCCGGCTCCCACGTCGCCTCGGGGAGCTTCATGGTCGACCCCGCGTGCGCCGGGCGTGGGATCGGCCGGGCGCTCGGCGAACGGGTGATCGAGTGGGCGCGCGCCGAGGGCTTTCGCTCGATCCAGTTCAACGCGGTGGTCGAGACCAATGTCCGCGCGACCGCGCTCTGGCGCTCGCTCGGGTTCGAGCTCGTCGGCACGGTCCCGGAGGCTTTCCGGCTGCCCGACGGCAGCCTCACGGGGCTCCACGTGATGTACCGGCCGCTCGGGCCGCGCTGAGCTACTGGTCGAGCTGGTCGAGCGCGCACTCACCCGGCGGCTTGTCCTCGCGCCAGCGCAGGATCTTCGCGCCGTGGCGGATCCGTCCCGCCGAGACGTGGTCGAAGCTGACCTCGATCACCAGCTCGGGCCGCAGCGCCACCCACTCGAGGTCGCGGTCGGCCGACCAGCGGCTCGGATCGGCCGCGCCCCGCTCACCGGTCTCGTACGGGGCGAGCTTCGAGACCAGCTCACGCTTCTCCTTCGCCTTCAGCCCCGAGGTGTGGCCGACGATGTGGATCTCGCCGCCGCCGTCGTAGAGGCCGAGGATCAGCGAGCCGACGGTGTTCTCCTCCTTGCCGGGTCGCCAGCCGGCGACCACCGCGTCGATCGTCCGCAGCCGCTTGATCTTGACCATCGCCTTGCGCTCGCCCCGCAGGTACGCGGAGTCGACCCGCTTCGCGATCACGCCCTCGCCGCTCTCGAGCCACGGCTCGGCATCGGCCGGGTCGCCGACCAGCGGCGTGAGCTCGATCGAGCCCGGATCGTCCCAGGCGCCGATCAGCTTCTCGAGCGCCTCCCGGCGGGCGGTGAATGGATCCTCGAGCGCGCTGTGGTCGCCCACCGCCAGCAGGTCGAAGGCCCGAAACAGTGCCGGGGTCTGCTCGGAGAGCATCTTCACCCGCGACTCGGCCGGGTGGAGGCGGTTCTGGAGCGCGTCGAATACCTCCCTGCCGTCGTCGTCGAGGATCAGCAACTCGCCGTCGATCACGTAGCGGCCCTCGGGGAAGTCGAGCTCGGGGAAGTAGCGCGCCAGCGGTCGGCCGCTGCGCGACTGCAGGAAGAGCTCGTCGCCGTCGACGAAGGCGAGCGCCCGGAAGCCGTCGTACTTGGGCTCGTACGCCCAGCCGTCGTCGCTCGGCAGCTGCTTGCGCGAGAGCGCCAGCTGCGGCTCGACCGGTGGCTTTAGCGGAAGGGCCACGCAGCTAGTCTCGCATCCGTGTCAGCGCCCCGACCGCCCGAACAATGCGACGTCGCCGTGATCGGCGCCGGGATCGTCGGTCTCTCGGTCGCCCGCGAGCTCAGCCTGCGCGACCCGGATCTGCGGGTCGCGGTGTTCGAGCGCGAGCCGCGGATCGCCGTGCACCAGACGGGCCACTCGAGCGGCGTGATCCACTCGGGCATCTACTACGCGCCGGGCTCGCTGAAGGCGCGCCTCTGCGTCGCCGGGGCGCAGGAGATGTACGACTACTGCGCCGAGCGCGGGATCCCCGCCGCGCGGACCGGGAAGCTGATCGTCGCCACCGGGGCCGAACAGCTGCCGCGGCTGGCCGAGCTCGAGCGCCGCGGGCACGCCAACGGGGTCCCCGGCCTGCGCCGCCTGAACCAGTCCGAGGCGCGCGAGTTCGAGCCCCACGCCGCCTGCCTCGAGGCCCTGCACTCGCCCTCGACCGGGGTGGTCGACTTCGCCGCCGTCGCCGGCTCGTTCGCCGCCGACCTGGAGCGCGCCGGCGGCACCGTGCACCTCGGCTGCGCGGTCGAATCGCTCGGCGACGGAACCCTCGTCCACGCCCAGGGCACGACCCGGGCGCGGGCGACGATCTCCTGCGCCGGCGCCTGGTCGGACCGGCTCGCGGTCGCGGCCGGGGCGCCGCCCGAGCCCCGGATCGTCCCCTTCCGCGGCGCCTACCTGCGGCTGCGTCCCGAGCGCTCCGACCTGGTCCGGGCGAGCATCTACCCGGTGCCCGACCCGGAGCTGCCGTTCCTCGGCGCCCACCTGACCCGCGACGCCGACGGCTCGGTGCTGCTCGGCCCCACCGCGCTGCTCGCCGGCGCCCGCGACGCCTATCGACCGACGCGGATCGTCGCCGCCGACCTGCGCGAGACGCTCGCCTGGCCCGGGACCTGGCGGCTGATCCGCCGCCACTGGCGCGCCGGGCTCACCGAGCTCACCCACCTGGTCTCGAAGCGCGCCCTGGTCGGCGCGGCCCGGCGCCGGGTTCCGGAGCTGCGGGTCGACGACTTCGTCGCCGGCCCCGCCGGGGTCCGCGGCCAGGCCCTGGGCCGCGACGGCTCGCTGCTCGACGACTTCCTCGTCTCGCGCGCGGGCGGGGTGCTGTTCGTACGCAACGCGCCCTCGCCCGCGGCGACCTCGTCGCTGCCGCTCGGGCGCCTGGTCGCCGATGAGGCCGCCCCGCTGCTCGCCTGAGCGGTCCGTTCCTAGACTTGCGCCGATGAGCGGCTATCGGGTCCTCCCCGCCTCCGAGGCGCATTGGCGTCCGTCGAACCAGATGGGCGTGCTCAACACCGATCTCGGCCGCCAGCTCGAGGCCGAGACCCTCGGGGCGCGGTTCTGGCGGCTCACCCCCGGGCAGGCCTCGACCCGCCACCGCCACCGCACCGCCGCCGAGCTCTACGTGGTGCTCGAGGGCACCGGACGGTTGCGGGTCGGCGAGGAGCTGCTGACGCTGGAACCGATGAGCGCCGTGCTGGTCGAGCCCGAGGTCCTCCGGCAGCCGTTCAACGACACCGACGCCGAGCAGCTCTGGCTCGTCGTCGGGGCGCCGGTCGAGGCGGCGAACACGCTCGAGATGAGCGACGAGGACCTCGCCTGGCAGTACCCCGACGGGCCGCGGGCGCTGCCGCCCGAGCTCGGCGGCGACTAGGACGCTTCCGCGGCGCCGGCCGCGAGCGCGGCGATCGCCTCGACCACCACGTCGGGCGCCTCGACCTGGGGCGTGTGCCCGACCCCGGGCAGGACCGCGATCTCGGCCGCCGGCAGGCGCTCGGCCAGCTGCTCGGCGCCACTCACCGGGCAGAGCCGGTCGAGCTCGCCCCAGATCACCTTCACCGGGACCTCGATCGCGGCGCCGTCGAACGGCTCGTCGAGCTCGGGGCGCAGGCGCTTCGCGTACTCGATCCGCTCCCGGATCACGGGCCGGTCGACGTGAAAGCGGGTGAAGCGGTCGACGACCGCCGGGTCGACGCCCGCCGGGTCGGCGAAGGCGAGCCGGCGATAGAGGCCACCGGCGACCGAGCGGACGACCGCCGGCGGCACCGGCGCCCGGAGGCCGATGATCCGCGAGACCGCCGGGATCCGGTCGAGGGTGAAGAACGCCGGCGCCATCCGCACGCCGGCCGGGCCGATCGGGACGATCCCGGCCAGCGGCAGGTCGCGATCCTGGGCCAGACGGAGGGCGACCCAGCCGCCGAGCGAGTTGCCGGCGACGACCACCTCGCGACCCGAGGCCTCGGCCGCCGACTCGACCGCGGCGGCGGTGAACTGAACCAGCTGGTCGAGCACCGAGCCCGAGCCGAGCGCCGGCGCGGCCCCGAACCCGGGCAGGTCGTAGGCGATCGCCGGGTGCCCGGCAACCGCGAGCCGGTCGAGCACCGCGAGCCAGGTGTCGGCGTTGTCGAGCCAGCCGTGCAGGAGCACCGTCGCGGCCCCCTCGCCGGCGGCCGAGACGGCTCGGGTCTCGATCCCGCCGATCTCCGCCGGGCGACTGCGCAGGCGCGCGGTCGGGCCGCGCTCGCGCTCTTCCCACGGCTGCTCGTCGCCGCCGAGGCGGATCGCGGGCATCGACCGAACCCTAGGAGCCGGGTCGGAGCGTGTGGCGCAGGGCGGCGGGCTAGAGGCCGTAGGTCTTGGAGATGATCTCGCGCTGGATCTCGTTGGTGCCGCCGTAGATCGACATCACCAGGGTCGCCCGCACGTGGCGCTCCATGTCGTACTCGGTCGCGTAGCCATAGCCGCCCATCATCTGCATCCCCTCGAGCGCGGTGTGCTTCGCCACCTCGGTCGCCTTCAGCTTCGCCATCGAGGCCTCGCGCGGGAGCAGCTGGGTGGGGTCAGCGTCGACCTTGCGGGCGACGTCGTAGACGAGCAGCCGGGTGCACTCGAGCTCGGTCGCCAGGTCGGCGATCCGGTGCCTGAGCGCCTGGAAGGAGCCGATCGGGCGGCCGAACTGCTTGCGCTCCTTGATGTAGGCGAGCACGTCGTCGAAGGCGCGCTGGGCGATCCCGAGCGCGCTCGCGGCGAGGATCAGGCGCTCGACGTTGAGCCCCGCCATCAGCTGCATCCAGGCTGCGTCGACCTGGCCGAGCACGCGCTCCTCCGGCACCCGGCAATCGGTGAGGAAGACGTCGTTGACCTCCTTGCCCCCCATCGTCTCGATCCCCCGGATCTCGATCCCCTCGGCGTCGGTCGGGACCGAGAGCATCGTCAGACCCTCGTGCTTGGAGCCGGAGGTGTCGGAGCGGGCGATGACCAGGATGTGGTCGGCGATGTGGGCGGCCGAGATCCAGGTCTTCTGGCCGTTGAGGACGAAGCCCCCGTTCTGGCGCTCGGCCCGGCAGGAGAGGTTGCCGACGTCGGAGCCCGCCTCGGGCTCGGACATCGCGATCGCCTCGACCCGCCCGCGGGTGATCCCCCCGAGGATCTCGGCCTTCTGCTCGGTGGTGCCGAAGCGCTCGTAGGCGCCGGCGACGATCAGCGAGACGCCGTAGCCGGCGATCGGGATCAAACCGCGCATCTGCTCCTCGAGGAAGATGCAGGCGTCGACGAGGCCGCCGCCGGAGCCGCCGTAGGACTCGTCGATCGAGACCCCGAGCCATCCGAGGTCGGCGAGCTTCTCGTAGATCTCCTGGTTGTGGAGCTCGGTGTAGCCGTTCGTGAGCCGCTCGCGCTGCTCCTTGGTCCCGAGCTCGCGCTCGCAGAAGTCGCGGATCGCGGCGCGGAAGTCACGCTGCTCGTCGGTGAAGCCGCCGGTCGCGGCGAGGGTGGTGCTCATCTGCGTTTCTCCTCTCTCTAGGCCTTGGCGGGCTTGTAGACCGAGACGACCGCGGCCCCGCCGAGGCCGATGTTGTGCTGGAGCGCCACCTCGGCGCCCTCGACCTGGCGGGCGTCGGCCGTCCCGCGCAGCTGCCAGGTGAGCTCCGAGCACTGCGCGAGCCCGGTCGCGCCCAGCGGGTGGCCCTTCGAGATCAGCCCCCCGGAGGGGTTGACGACCGGTCCGTCGCCGCCGTAGGTGGTCGCCTCGGCCTCGACCAGCTTGTGGCCCTCGCCCTCGGCGGCGAAGCCGAGCGCCTCGTAGGTGATCAGCTCGTTGGCCGAGAAGCAGTCGTGGAGCTCGCAGACGTCGACCTCGCCGGCCGAGATCCCGGCCTCCTCGTAGGCCTGATCGGCGGCCTGCCGCGACATGTCGTAGCCGACGATCTTGATGCAGTCGGTGTCGTCGGCGAAGGTCGAGCTCAGGTCGGTGACCATCGCCTGGCCGGCGATCTCGACCGCCTGCCCCCAGAGCCCGTGCTCGTCGACGTAGCGCTCCGAGGCGACGATCGCGCAGGCGGAGCCGTCGGAGGTCGGCGAGCACTGGAGCTTGGTCAGCGGCTCGTGGATCATCCGCGCCGCCTTGATCTCGTCGAGCGAGTACTCGTCCTGGAACTGGGCGTACGGGTTGTTGACCGAGTGCTTGTGGTTCTTCCACCCGATCCAGGCGTAGTGGTCGGGGGTCGACCCGTACTTCTCCATGTGGTCGCGGCCGGCGTTGCCGAACATCTGCGGCGCCGCCGGCGACTCCTCCGGATCGCGGAGGGCGAACATCGCCATCGCGTGCTTGTCGAGGGCGTTGGTCCGGTCGGTGTACTTGACCCCGAGCGAGCCCTTCTCCATCTTCTCGAACCCGAGCGCGAGCGCGCAGTCGACGATCCCGCCGCGGACCGCCTGGCGGGCGAGAAAGAGCGCCGAGGAACCGGTCGAGCAGTTGTTGTTGACGTTGACGACCGGGATCCCGGTGAGCCCGAGTTGGTAGAGCGCCCGCTGGCCGTAGGTCGAGTCTCCGTAGCAGTAGCCGGCGTAGGCCTGCTCGACGTCCTCGTAGGGGATGCCCGCGTCGGCGAGCGCCCGCTCCCCCGCCTCCTTGGCCCAGTCGGGGTAGTCGCCCTGCTTGGTCCCGGGCTTGTCGAACTTGGTCATCCCGACGCCGATCACGAACGTCCGCGCGCTCATCGTTCTCCTTCTCTCGGGTGGCCTACGCAAGATACAGAACAAGCGCCCGGTTTGTTAAGTTGAGCCGATGACGACTGAGACCACCCCCAGCTTCAAGGCCGACGCGATCGGCACCCCCGGCGACCCGGTCGAGTTCGAGGTCAGCGCCGAGCGCGTCGCCGCCTACGCCGCCGCCACCAACGACGCGATCGCCCCGCACGCCGCGGGCGAGATCGCGCCGCCGGTGTTCGCGATCGTGCCCGCCTTCCAGGCGGCCGGGATCGCGAGCATGCAGGTGATCCCGGGCGAGCTGCTCGGCGCGATCCTGCACGGTGAGCAGGACTTCCACTTCCACCGCCCGATCGAGCCGGGGATGACCCTGAGCACGACGGCGACCCCGATCGGGATGCGCCAGCGCTCCTCCGGGGTCACCGTCGTCACCCGCGCCGAGACCACCGAGGCCGGCGGCGAGCCGGTCGTCGAGCAGTACATGACCACCTTCGTCCGCGGCGCCGAGGGTGCCGAGGACGTCGGCGAGGAGGCGCCGGGCCACGGCTTCGACCCGTCGCTGCGCGAGCGCGATCCGGACGCCGAGGTCTCGCAGACCTTCGACGCCGATCAGACCTTCCGCTACGCCGAGGCCTCGGGCGACCCGATGCAGATCCACCTCGACGAGCAGTTCGCGAAGGCCGTCGGCCTGCCCGGGATCATCATCCACGGCCTCTGCACGATGGCCTTCACCTCGGTCGCGGCGCTCGAGAGCTTCGCCCCCGATGACCCGACGAGGCTGAAGCGGCTGGCGGTCCGCTTCGCCAGCATCACCCTGCCCGGGCAGACGATCACCACCAGGCTCTGGAACGCGGGTGAGCGCGACGGCCGCACCGGCTACGCCTACGAGACCGCCTCCGACGCCGGCGCCGTGGTGATCAAGGACGGGCTGGCGGAGATCGCGTGACCGTAGGGGCGAGCTCCGCGCGCCGGAGCCAGTCCGAGCGCCGCGCCGAGACCCGCGGGCGGCTGCTCGACGCGACGGTCGAGTCCCTGATCGCCGAGGGCTACGCGGGGACCACGATCCGCCGGGTGACCGAGCTCGCCGGCGTCTCGCAGGGGGCGATGAGCCATCACTTCCCGCATCGGGTCGACCTCGTCGTCAGCGCCTTCGAGCGCCTCGCCGAGCAGCGCATCGACCGCTACGGAGATCGCGCGCGCGAGCTCTCGGGCGACCGGGGAGCGCGCCTGCGGGCGATGCTCGACCTGCTCTGGGAGGACTTCTCCTCGCCGGTGTTCACGGTCGCGGTGAAGCTCTGGGTCGCCGCCGCCGAGGACGCCGAGCTGCGCGCGCGCCTGGTCCCGGTGGAGAAGCGGATCCACACGAACATGGCCCGGCTCTCGGCCGAGGTGGCGGGCGAGCTCGGCGCCGAGCCGGGCTTCGACCGCAAGCTCGCGGTGGCGATGAACACGGTCGCCGGGCTCGCGCTGACGCGCGAGTTCGACCCCTCGGGCCGCGCCAGCCGCGGCAAGCCGTGGCCGTACCACCGCGCGGCGCTCGAGCGGATGCTGGACGGGGCCTAGCCGAGCCCGGCCGCGCGGACCGCGTCGTCGGGGTCCGAGTAGGCGTGCATGCGGACGATGGTGCCGTCGCGGACCTCCCACACCTGTCCGAGCGGGACGTCGAGGTCGACCCCGCTGGCCCGGCCGCGGGCGGTCAGCCGTCCGAGAGCCACGACCAGTTCGCCGCCGTCGAGCATCCGCTCGATCGGCAGCTGCAGCTCCTCCCAGTCGGCGTGCAGGTCGTCCCACATCTGCCGCAGGCCCGCGTGGCCGCGGTAGACCTTGCCCTCGAGCTGCGCCCGCAACGGAACCAGCTCGACCTCCGGCGAGAGCAGGCTCTCGATCGCCTCGAGCTCGCCCCGGTCCCAGGCCGCGGCGGCCGCCCGCACGATCTCGACGTTGCGCTCGGACATCGCCACTGAGTATCGCGCGCCTCACGCCCCACACCAAGGTCTGAGAACCGCCACCCCGGGGTCGGCCGCGGCCCACCCCAAAGGCCCCTGGGACGGAGGCCGCCCCGGCCCGAGACTCGCTCATGGGAACGGACAACCAACCAATCAGGAGGAGATTCCCATGAACGATCACACCACTCGGACCAGGCGTTGGCGCGGTGCGCCGGCCCTGGTGATCAGCATCGTGGCGCTGTTCGCGGCGCTCTCGGGCGCGGCGGTCGCGCTCCCGGGCACCGAGACGGTCAACTCGGGCGACATCAAGAACGAGTCGGTCAAGAGCGTCGACCTCAAGGACGGCCAGGCGGTCACGAGCGACGACGTCACCGACGAGTCGCTGACCGGCGCGGACCTCGCCGACGGCACGGTCGCCGGCGCCGACATCGCCAACGACTCGGTCGCGTCCGAGGACCTGGCGCCGAACTCGGTGCGCGCCCAGGAGCTCGGCGACGGGATCCACAACCACACCAACACGGTCGTGGTCCCCGGGGGCACCGCCCAGAACGCGAACTACAACTTCGAGCTCGTCACCGCCAGCTGCGGCGCGGGCGAGGAGTTGATCAGCGGCTCGGGGCACTGGAACGGCGACGCCCAGGGCGAGGAGCTGATGCTCTCGGAGGTGGTCCTCGACCACAACGCCGAGACGGTCACGGTCAAGGGCGGCAACGACTTCGGTGTCAACCGCACCCTGGTCGCGACCGCCACCTGCCTCTAGCGCGGACGAGGCGGCGGGCCGAGCGGGGCCGGGAGCGATCCCGGCCCCGCTCGCGTTGCCCGCTCGCCGGCGCGGGTACCCTGGCCACGTGGAAGCTGCGACCGAGGCGCAGATCGAGGACAAGCCCGAGCGCGCGGTCTCCTCGTTCACCAAGTCGCTGTTCCTGGGCGAGATCCACGAGGAGATGGTGTTCCCGTGGCCGGCCCCGGACCCCGAGGAGCAGGACCGGATCAGGGCGCTGAACGCCGCCGCGCGCGAGATCGGCGCGCGCATGGACCACCGCGAGATCGAGGAGAAGCGCTGGATCGGCGACCGGGTGATCCGCGACCTCGGCGAGGCCGGTCTCTGCGGCCTCTACGTCGACGAGCGCTACGGCGGCCAGGGCCTCTCGCAGACCGGCTACGCGCGCGTGTTCGAGACCTTCGCGCAGATCGACGCGACCCTCTCGATCGTCCTCGGCGTGCACCAGTCGATCGGCTTCAAGGGCATCCACATGTTCGGCACCGAGGAGCAGAAGGAGCGCTTCCTCCCCGACCTCGCCGCGGGCCGCAAGCTCGCCGGCTTCGCCCTCACCGAGCCCGAGGCCGGCTCCGACGCCTACGAGATCAAGTCGCGCGCGGTCCAGCAGCCCGACGGCTCCTGGGTCCTCAACGGCGAGAAGCGCTACATCGGCAACGGCTCCAAGGGCGAGGTGTTCACCGCCTTCGCCCGCTGCGAGGTCGACGGCAAGGACCGCCACATCGCCCTGATCCTGGAGAAGGGGATGAGGGGGTTCGAGGTCGGCGACCGCTACGACACCATGGGCCTGCGCGGCAACGACCTGCGCCGGCTGCGCTTCAACGACGTCCGGGTGCCCGCCGAGAACGTCCTCGGCGAGCCGGGGGACGGGTTCAAGATCGCGATGTCGGTGCTCAACAACGGCCGCATCGGCCTCGGTACGGGCTCGGTCGGCGCGACCAAGCATCTGCTCGACCTGGCGATCGACCACGTCAAGGAGCGGCGCCAGTTCGGCCGCACGCTGTCGGAGTTCGAGCTGGTCCAGGACAAGATCGGCTGGATGGTCTCCTACCTGTTCGGGCTCGAGTCCGCCTGCTATCTGACCTGTGGCCTGGTCGACGGCGGGGTCGAGGACTACTCGCTCGAATCGGCGATCTGCAAGGTGGCGGGCACCGAGTTCCTCTGGTACGCGGCGAACCGGGCGATGCAGCTGAAGGGCGGCGCCGGCTACATGCGCGACGA
>DASPGZ010000241.1:0-3834 GCA_035620355.1 Solirubrobacterales bacterium
GGCGGAAGATGTCGATGAAACAGGTGATCGCGATCCAGATCCACGCCACCCAGGCGAAGAACACGATCATCGCCCAGAGGAACTCCAGGAACGGGAAGTCGGCTTCGGCTATCGGCAGCATCGGGGCTCCATTCCCTTGTGGTTCAGCTGAGTCAGGTCGTTCGTCCGGGGTCGGTGCACCCTCTGACGCAGGGCGAGCCGATCATTTCTCAGCGCTCGGACGGAAGAGGTGCGAGACGTCAGTCGCTCAGCTTATTCAGGAACCCGACGCGAACCTGGCGCCGCTCTCGTAGCTTCCCGCGCCGTCGGTCAGCCTGCTGTTGGGGCGGAACGTCCAAGAAGAACCCTCCGTCCGCGACCGGTGAGACCCTTGCCTTGTGGTCTCGCTTGTGTCGATGCTTCACCGCTTCGCAGGTGCGGTCAAGCTCGCCGCCAAGGAGGAGAACTTCGTCGCCATCGTCGGAGCGGCAATTGCGCTCATGCTCACGGGGACGGTGGCCTACACGCTTGGTGAGGGCTGGAGTCTCAGCGACGGGTTCTACTTCGCGGTCGCCACGCTGACCACATCCAGCATCGCCGATCCCGATCTCGTGCTCACCCATGACGCGCTGAAGATCTTCACCACCATCTACATCCTGATCGGCATCGGGATCTTGGTCGAGGTGGCCCGCCAGCTCGGTGTTGGGTTCGTGAGGATGCACGAGGAGCAGAGCGCCGGCAGACACGCCAAGCGCCGGGAGAGGCGGGACCGTCGCCACAAGGACGGTCCGCCAGAGGCACCGTCGCCTGAGTAGGGGGTGCACCTCCCGGGCGCGACCCGTAGCGGGGCTTCTCAATACGAAGCGCCGGCCGCGACCGGACCCCCGATCCGGCCGCGGCACAGCGTCGGCATCCCATCGATGACGCCGCCTCTGTACGGCTTGCGCCCTGGCGCAAGATCCGATGGCGACGCGCCTAGGCCAACAAACAGCCAGGCGGGGCGGAAGTTGCGATCAGGCGAACGCGGCGCGCGGGCCGGCTACGCCTCGCCGAGCGTCGCCTTGATGTTGATCGTGCCGATCGGGATGCCCTTGCGGAAGGGGAAGTCGAAGACCTCGCTCATCAGCTTCGCCGCCGGCTTCGCCAGCGTCGCCTCGGCGCCCTTGATCTTCAGCGTCGACCCGGCGCTGCCGCCGATCGTCGCGTCGGAGAGATCGAGGTCGAGGAAGCGGAGCTCGGAGTGGTCCGCCCGCGCGAACAGCTTCGTCTTGTTCTTGCCGATCCGCACCGTGTACTTGGTGAACTTCACGACCGGCCCCGGGTTGCTCGAGAACGAGAGACCGCCGCGGTGCTCGATCGAGCCCTTCGGCCCCTCGCCGACGTCGCCGCCGGCGATCGGGAAGACGACCCCCTTGACGGCGTCGCGCGCCGCGCCCCTCGCGCCCACCGACATGTTCATGTCGGCGAAGCCCTCGAACGTGTCGAGGTCGGGCTTCAGCACCGTCTTGCCGCCGGTCACCGGATCGGCCCCGGCGCCCGCCGCCGGGATCAGTGCGGCGGCCGCCGCGATCGCGACCACGCTCCCGAGCCGCGTCCTCGCACTCGACCTGTTCATCTCAATCCTCCTCGGATCGCTCAGACGGCGAACGCGCCGTCCTCCTGCATCACCTCGCCGTCGACCTCGAGCCGGCCCCCGCGGCGCAGGTCGCAGACGAGGTCAGTGTGCACGGCGCTCTCGTTGACGCCGCCCGACTCGGGGTAGCTCGCGCCCACCGCCAGGTGGACCGTGCCGCCGATCTTCTCGTCGAGCAGGATCGACCTCGTTCCCCGCTCGATCCCGAAGTTCGTTCCGATGCCGAGCTCGCCCAGCCGCCGAGCGCCCTCGTCGGTGTCGAGCATGCTGATCAGGTACTCCTCGCCGCGCTCCGCGGTCGCTTCGACGACCTTGCCGGCCTCGAACCTCAGCCTGACCCCGGCGACCTCGCGGCCGCCGATCGTCGCCGGCAGGTGGAAGCTCACCTCGCCCTCGACCGAGTCCTCGACCGGGCCGGTGAAGAACTCGCCGTCGGGCATGTTGTGCTCGCCGTCGCAGGGGATGAAGTGGCGCCCGGCCACCCCCAGGGTCAGGTCGGTGCCATCGGCGACGATCCGCACCTGCTCGCGACCCTCGATCCACTCGGCGAGCCGGTGGCACTCCTCGGAGGCGCGCTTCCAGGCGCCGAGCGGGTCCGGGTCGTCGGCGAGGCAGGCGCGGAAGTAGAAGTCCTCGAACTCGGCGAGGCTCATCTCGGCGTCCGCGGCATGGGCCTCGGTCGGGAACATCGTCCCGACCCAGCGGTGCTCGCCAACCGAGGCGCGCTTCATCATCGTCTGCATCAGCTCGCGGGTCGCCGCCCGCCGGCGGGTCTGGAGCTCGGGGTCGACGTTCGAGAGCTCGCGGGTGTTGGTGTCGGCCCAGATCGCGATCCGGCAATCGGCCTCCTCGGCCGCCCACCGGGCCGTCGGCGAGATCCAATCGAGCTGCTCGCCCGAGGCGTGCTTGAAGTACGCCGGCTGCTGCCCCGCGAAGCTCATCGCGACGACCGGGTGGCCGCCCGCGTCGAGCACCCGCTCGTAGATCGCCGCGACCAGCGGCTCGGCCGCCGTCGGGCCCTCGATCAGGCAGGTGTCGCCCTCCTTGACCTCGGTCGAGTACCCGACCAGGATCCTCGCCAGGTTCTCGACCCTCGGGTCCCTCATCCGCTCGCTCCTCTCGGCTCGGTGTTTACCCCTGCTCCCGCTTCGCGCCGGCGCCGCGACGTGGTCGCCATCGCCATCAGCAGCGCGTGCACGCGCGAGTCCTCGGTCAGCTCCGGATGGAACGCGCAGAGCACGATCTCGCCCTCGCGCACGGCCACCGGGTGGCCGTCGACCTCGGCCAGCACCTCGACCTCGCGGCCGAGGCCGCCGGGTTCGACCCAGGGGGCGCGAATGAAGATCGCGCGCAGCGGCTCTGGCCCGATCCCGTCGAGCTCGAGGTCGGCCTCGAAACTGGCGATCTGCCGCCCGAAGGCGTTGCGCCGGCAGCGCACGTCGACCAGGCCGAGGTGCTCGGCGTCGCAGAGGATCATCCCGGCGCAGGTACCGAGGATCGGACGGTCGGCCGCGTGAGCGCGGATCGCGGGCTCGAGCCCATCGCGTTCGATCGCCTTGGCGATCGTCGTCGACTCGCCCCCGGGGATCACCAGCGCGTCGAGGCCGGCGAGCGACTCGGGGGTTCGGACCTCGACCGCGTCGGCGCCGAGCTCGCGCAGCATCGTCGCGTGGGCGGCGAAGCCACCCTGGCTCGCCAGCACCCCGATCCGCAGCGCGGGCTCGCCTCGCCCCGCGGGCGAGGACTCAGGCACCGCGGTGCTGGAGCAGTTCGCCCTGCGCGGCCAGCTCGGCGATGTCGTCCCCGCGCATCGGCTCGCCGAGGCCGGCCGAGGCCGCGGCGACCCGCTCGGGATCGTTGAAGTGGGTCGTCGCCTCGACGATCGCCCGCGCCCGGCGCTCCGGGTCGGACGACTTGAAGATCCCGGAGCCGACGAAGTTGCCCTCGGCGCCGAGCTGCATCGTCAGCGCCGCGTCCGCCGGCGTCGCGATCCCGCCGGCGCAGAACATCGGCACCGGCAGCCAGCCGGTGCGGGCGACCTCCTCGACGATCTCGATCGGCGCCCGCAGGTCCTTGGCCGCAGCGGGTAGCTCCTCGGGGCGCAGCGAGCCGAGCCGGCGAATGCCGCCGACGATCTCGCGCAGGTGGCGAACCGCCTCGACGATGTTGCCGGTCCCGGCCTCGCCCTTCGAGCGGATCATCGCGGCGCCCTCGCCGAGCCG
>DASPGZ010000242.1:0-3249 GCA_035620355.1 Solirubrobacterales bacterium
CCCCGGACGCGGGCCGACATGGCCGCGTTCAAGGCCAGCGCCCGCTCGCTCGACCAGGGGATCGGCGCCGTCCTCAACGCGCTCCACACCTACGACCTGGTCGAGCGCACGCTGATCATCTGCACCACCGACCACGGGCTCGCCTTCCCCGGCGCCAAGGCGACGCTCTACGACCGCGGCACCGGGGTGTTGATGATCCTCCGCGGCCCGGGCGGGTTCACCGGCGGCAAGGTGATCGATGCCCTGATCAGCCACCTCGACGTCTACCCGACGATCTGCGAGCTGGCCGGGGTCGAGGAGCCGTCATGGCTCGAGGGCACCTCGCTGATGCCGCTGGTCCGCGGCGAGCGCGCCCAGGTCCACGACGAGATCTTCACCGAGATGACCTACCACGCCGCCTACCAGCCGCAGCGGGCGATCCGCACCGAGCGCTGGAAGTACATCCGCCGGTTCGAGGACGAGCCGCGGCCGGTGCTCGCCAACTGCGACGACAGCGCCTCCAAGGACCTGCTGGTCGAGCACGGGTGGGCGCGGCGCCGCTGCGACCGGGAGGAGCTCTACGACCTTTACTTCGACCCGAACGAGGGCCACAACGTGGCCGCCGATCCGGCCAACGCGCCGGTGCTCGGCGAGCTCCGGCGGCGGCTCGAGGCATGGATGGTCGAGCGCGGCGACCCGCTCCTCGACGGGCCGATTCCGCCGCCGCCCGGGGCGGAGATCAACGATCCCGACCAGATCTCGCCCGCGCAGCCGACCCGCAAGGTCGGCGTCAGTCCGGATCCCACGGGCGCGCCATCCAGGTGACGCAGCGCCACTCGCCCGGGCTCGGATAGGCGATCTCCTCCGAGTGCGGCCGGTGCTCGAACGCGCTCAGGCCGCAGTTGACCGTCCGCAGCTGCCACATCCGCGGCACCTGGGCCGGGGTGAAGTCGCGCTCGAGAAAGCAGTGGACGAAGAGGAAGCGCAGCAGGATCCCGTGGCTGACCGCGAGCACCCGCTGGTCACGATGCTCGAGCAGCAGCGCCTTGATCCGCTCGACCCGCTCGAACATCGCCGCGAACGACTCGCCGCCGGGGGGAGCGAAGCCCGGCTCGTCGGGATGCGCCGCCATCCACTCCGACCAGCGCCGCAGCCGCTGCTCCTCCGCCGGGAGCTCCCCGTGGCCCTCGGCCTCGCGCAGCTCCCGCAGGTCCTCGTGGACCTCGAGCTCGAGCCCGAGCGCGGCCGCGATCGGCTCCGCCGTCTCCCGGGCTCGGCGCAAGGGGCTCGACCAGAGGCGCTCGATCCTCAGCTTGCCGAGGTGGGGCGCGGCCGCGGCGGCCTGCGCGTGACCGCGCTCGGTCAGCCGATCGCCGATCGCGTCGGGGAGGTCGCGGCCGGGCTCGGCGTTCGACGCCGACTCGCCGTGGCGGATGAAGTGGGCGATCAAGGCTGCGGGCGGGCTACTGGGAGACCCAGGCCTCGGGGATCTCGGTCAGCGCAACCACGTGCTTGGGCAGCTTGCCGCTGATCAGATCGGCGATCGTCACCTCGTCGAGCACCGTGCGGATCGTCGCCCGCAGGGCGACCCAGACGATCTGCAGCGGTTCCGCCAGCCCCTCGTACTCGAGCGTCTCCGGGCGGCTCGAGCGGACACTCGCCAGCGGGCCCTCGACCGCGCGCATGACGTCGGCGACGGTCACCTCCGCGGGGTCCCGTGCGAGCCAATAGCCGCCCTCGGAGCCGCGCTGGCTCTCGACCAGGCCGGCGTGGCGGAGCTCGGAGAGGATGTTCTCGAGGAACTTCGGCGGGATCGCCTGCGCGGCGACGATCCGGTCGCGCTTCACCGGCTCGCCCTCGCCGGCGGCAAGCTCCATCACCGCTCGGACCGCGTACTCGGCTTTCGCGGTCACGCGCACGCGAGCATTCTCGCGGAGCCCCGGGCTCGGTGCGCCGACGCCCCTCCGAGAGCCACGAAAAATTCAGAATCGCGCCCGACGGCGTCTGCTACCCTGCCGCGCTTCGGCTATTCTGAGTTATCCAATCAAGAAAGGTGAAAAGGGAAAAACTGATGAAAAGCTTCCTTTCGAAGCCTCGCCCCGGCGGGGCCGCGAACGCCGATAGCGCGGACGCGCGGCCCCGCGGTGGCGCCAAGGCGCTCGCCGCGGGTGCGGCGGTCGTCGCTCTCGGCCTCGGCCTGGCGGCGTGCGGCGGATCCGACAGCGACGCCTCGAGCGGCGATGGGAGCGGAGGGACGATCGACCTGGTCGCCTACTCGACTCCGCAGACCGCCTACGAGGAGTCGATCGAGCCGGCCTTCTCCGAGAGCTCGGACGGCTCCGGGGTCGACTTCCAGAACTCGTTCGGCGCCTCCGGCGACCAGTCCCGCGCGGTCGAGGCTGGCCTGCCGGCCGACGTCGTGCACCTGCCGCTGGAGCCGGACATGACCCGTCTGGTCGACGCGGGCCTGATCGACGCCAGCTACACCGACACCGAGTACAACGGCGGCACCCAGAACTCCGTCGTCGTCTTCGTCACCCGGCCGGGCAACCCAGAGGGGATCGACTCCTGGGACGACCTGGTCACCGGCGAGGTCGAGGTGATCACGCCGAACCCGTTCACCTCCGGCGGTGCGCGCTGGAACCTGATGGCCGCCTACGGCAGCCAGATCGAGCAGGGCAAGTCCGAGGAGGAGGCGCTCGCGTTCATCCAGCAGGTGCTCGAGAACACCCCGGTCCAGGACGCGAGCGCGCGTGACGCGCTACAGACGTTCATCGGCGGCAAGGGCGACGTGCTGCTCTCGTACGAAAACGAGGCGCTCGGCGCGATCGACGCGGGCGAGGAGCTCGACTACGTCGTCCCGGACGAGACGATCCTGATCGAGACCCAGGCCGCGGTGACCACCGAGGCCGACGATCCCGAGGCCGCCCAGGCGTTCCTCGACTTCCAGATCTCCGACGAGGGTCAGCGGCTCTGGGCCGAGAACGGCTACCGCCCGGTGAACGAGAAGATCCTCGCCGAGTACTCGGATGAGTTCCCCGAGCCGAAGAACCTGTTCACGCTTGAGGACTTCGGCGGCTGGGAGACCGTCGCCACCGAGTTCTTCGATCCGGCCGAGGGTTCGGTCGCCGAGATCGAGCGCAATCTCGGGGTGGCAACGGAGTGAGTCAAGGGGCCGTTGCCACTGCCAAGGCACCCCCGAGGCCGAGCCGATCGCTCGGCCTCGGGGGCCCGGGCCTCACCCGAGGCCTGGTCGTCGGCTACCTCAGC
>DASPGZ010000243.1:0-2160 GCA_035620355.1 Solirubrobacterales bacterium
GTCAGCGCGCGACCGAGAGGATCCGCTGGCGCGGCATTGAGCCGTGGATCAGGGTGACGTAGGCGCGCTTCTCCGAGAGCGCCGTCGACCACAGCGTCCCCGAGCGGCGCGAGAGCAGCGTCCGCCCGGGGCCCCGGCCGCCGACCGAGGCGAGCTTGAGCCGCTCGGCGCGCTTGGTGTGGCGCACGTAGAGCAGCGTCTTGCCGTGGATCGACGGGTTCGAGAGGCCCTCGCGGCGCGAGCGCATCAGCGTCGACTTGGCCCGCTTCTTTCGCTTCGCCCCGAGCAGCCGGCGGATGATCGAGTTCTCGACGTCGCTGGCGCGCGCGTAGACGAGCCGGTTGTCGTCGAGGCTCGGCCGCCCGAGCTGCGAGTTTCGCCCCGAGCGCCCCAGCGACTGCTCCGGCCCCGGGCGGGCCGGGTCGGCGACGTTGCGGGCCCGGAGCGCGTCGCGCCCGCCGGAGCGGGCGCGCCAGACCAGCCAGCGGCCCGAGATTGCGAGCGCGTCGGCGTCGCGCGCCGGGACCCGCCCGACCTCGCTCAGATCGCGGGCCGAGAGGATCCTGATCTCGCCTCCGGCGATCACCGCGATCCGGCCGCCGCCGATCGCCGGGTCGGTCCCCGGCAGGTCGACGTCGCGGCCGCCGTCGCGCAGGATCCCGGAGCCGTTCGGGCGCGAGAAGACCACCGCCTCGCCGCCGGCGCCCGGATCGGCGGCCGGGGTCGCGTCGGTGCGCGCGGCGCCGGCGGGGACCGCGGCGACCAGGGCGGCGCCGGCCGCCAGCAGCGCCAGCCCGTCGCCGAAGCGGAAGCCGCGCAGGATCGCCGGCCGCCCGGCCATCGCCTCGGTGAACGCGATCCCGAGCTCGCGATCGGCGATCGGCGCGACCGCCGCGATCGGCAGCGCCCGGCCGATCCCGAAGGCGAGCCCGAGCCCGACGCCGAGAGCCGGCTCGCCGACGGCGATCGCGATCCCGGCCAGGGCGAAGACCCCGAAGGTGAGCACGAAGGTGGTGAAGCCGAGCCCGAGCAGGACCCCGTAGAGCGCCGCGGCGACCGGCATCGGCATCACCCGGCGCCAGTGCTCGGGGAGCTGGCGGCGGACCTGGGGCAGGATCGCGGCGCCGCGCAGCTCCGCGATCGCGGCGAGCACCGCGATCGCGGCCGCGGCGACGTAGGCGGCGTCCCGGCCCCCGGCGCCGATCAGCTCGCCGAGCAGCGAGAGGCTGCCGAAGGTGAGCACCCCGCCGACCAGGGCGCCGAGGGTGAAGGTGAGACAGGCGGCGAGCGTGGTCGGGCGCCCGCCCGTGTGGCCGACCGGGCCGATCGTCTCGATCATCGAGAACCCGCACGGCGACCAGGTGCCGGTGAGCCCGGCGAGCAGCGCGGCGGCGAGCAGGATGATCTCGAGCCCGCTCATCGGCTCAGCACGGCACCTTGGTCTGGAAGTACATCACGCAGAAGACCTTGCGCCCGCGGTAGCAGTAGCCCTCGAGCGCCTGGTCGCCGTTGATCCGCGTGTTCGAGGTCGAGCAGCAGTCGACCAGCTTGCGGACGCTGCCGCCGCAGCATCGGTACCAGCCGCCGTCGATGTGGGGGGCGAAGCCGTAGTCGCGCCCGGTCGCCTCGCAGACCTTCGTCCGCGGCGCCGGCGGCAGCGGCCGTCCGTCGGGGTCGCGGAGCACCTTGCCGTCGGTGCCGACGGGCGAGCCGGAGGAGTTGACGGGCCTGCCGATGTCGTCGACGGGGGTCCCGTCCTCGGCGTTCAGCGGGTAGCCGTGGCCGTCGATTCGCGGCAGGCCGGTTGGGTGCAGGCAGGAGCCGGTTGTGTAGATGTGGCCGCAGAAGTGAAAGCCCTCGGCCTCGCCCGGCTTGACCGCCTTGGCGACCAGACCGGCGGCGGTGAGCGCGGTGAGCGCGCCGCCGGCCCGGGCGAGGAAGCCGCGTCGCGAGCTCTCAGCCGCGAGCGAGTCGAGGGCGCGGCCGAAGCGTCCCGGCCGCGCCGTCTCAGACATAAGGCGCCTCAACGGCGGCGCGGCTCGGCTTCGCCTCGCTCCGCCTCACGACAGGCGCCTCAACGGCGGCGCGGCTCGGCTTCGCTTCGCTCCGCCTCACAGGACACCCCTGGCGAGCTCGCGCTCTGCCCGCCGGCGCTCGGCC
>DASPGZ010000244.1:0-8786 GCA_035620355.1 Solirubrobacterales bacterium
CAGCTCGAGCGCCTCGCGGCGCATGGGCGCGAACGCCTCGCAGGTCATGCAGCGCTGCCCGGCGGCCTCGTAGAAGCCGACGTCGGTCTTCAGCTTCTTGCCGATCGTGTCCATGAACAGGCGCTCGACCCCGCGCGCCGGATCCGGGTCGGCGGCGAAATCCGCCATCGCCTCGAGCGAGCCGCGCATCTTCTGCTCGAGCACCGCGTCGACCAGGTCCTGCTTGACCGGGAAGCGCCGGAACAGGGTCGCCTCGCCGACGCCGGCGCGGGCCGCGATCTCGGAGGTCGAGACCTCGAGCCCCTTCTCCGCGAACAGCTCCGCCGCCGCGTTCACGATCAGCTCGCGATTGCGGGCCGCATCGGCGCGCAGCGCCACCGGGCGGGGGGTTTCCTCCAGGGTCGCGATACCCGGAAGCTTACCCCCGCCCGGGGGCGTCTCAGGCGGGGACCGGAACCGCATCGCGATCCTCGGTCGACTGCCCGCCGACCTCGCCCTCGAGCTCCGGGGACGAGCCGGCGGTCTCGTCGATCAGCGCCACGTCGCTGCGCCGCAGCAGGGTCGCGACCACGATCGTGCCGACCACGAACAGGCCGGCGGCGACGTAGAAGGCGAGCTGGAACCCGTCGACCAGGGCCGCGCTCTGCTGCGCCGGCGTCGGCTCGCCGCCGAGCCCGCTCAGGAACGAGACCGTGCGGTCGTTGGCCAGGGTGGCGAGCACCGCGAGCCCGAGCGCGCCGCCGATCTGCTGCGAGGTGTTGAACACGCCCGAGGCGAGCCCGGCCTCGTTCTCGGCGACCCCGGTGGTCGCGACCAGGGTCAGCGGCACGAACGCCAGCCCGAGCCCGATCGAGACCGGGATCAGCCCGGCGAGCAGGCCCAGGTAGGTGCCGTCGACCTGGGTGCCGAGGGCGAGCAGGGCGAGCCCGATCGCTCCCACCGGGAGGCCGATCAGGGTCACGGCGCGGACGCCGATCCGGGGCACCAGCTGCTGGGCCGCGGTCGCGCCGATCATGATCCCGGCGGTCACCGGCAGGAACGCGAGCCCGGCGGTCAGGGCCGAGTAGCCGAGCACGTTCTGGACGTAGATCGAGGCGAAGTAGAACATCGAGAACATCCCCGCCATCAGCAGCAGGAAGACCCCGTTGCCGAGCGCCAGCGAGCGCAGCTTGAACAGCCCGAGACGGACCAGGGGCGCCGGCGAGCGCGACTCGATCGCCACGAACAGGCCCAGCAGCGCGAGCGCCACGGCGCCGAGGCCGAGGGTCTCGACCGAGCCCCAGCCCCATTCCTGCGCCTTGACGATCGTGTAGACGAGCAACGAGAGGCCGGCGGTGACCGAGACCGCGCCCGGGATGTCGAAGTGGCGCGTCGCCGACTCGATCCGGGTGTTGGGGACGACCCGCCAGGCGGCGATCGCGATCGCGATCCCGATCGGGACGTTGACGGCGAAGATCCACTCCCAGGAGAGCGCCTCGACCAGGACGCCGCCGAGCAGCAGGCCGACGGCCGAGCCGCCCGAGGCGATCGCGGCCCAGACGGCGAGCGCCTTGGTCCGCTCCGAGCCCTCGGAGAAGGTCGTGGTGATCACCGCGAGCGCGGCGGGGGAGAGCATCGCGCCGCCGAGGCCCTGAAGCGCGCGACCCGCGATCAGCATCTCCTCCGACTGCGCCGCCGCGTTCATCAGCGAGGCGAGCGAGAAGACGACGATCCCGGCCAGGAACAGGGTCCGCCGGCCGATCAGGTCGGCCGCCCGGCCCCCGAGCAGCAGGAAGCCGCCGAAGACGAGCGTGTACGCGTTGACGATCCACTGCAGCGACGAGTCGGAGATCCCGAGGTCGGTCTGGATCGAGGGCAGCGCGACGTTGACGATCGTCGCGTCGAGCACGACCATGAACTGGCCCATGCAGACGATCGCGAGGATCAGCCAGGGGTTGAAGGCTTTTCCGAGGGCTTCACTCATGCGGTCGTCTCCTTCTGGGATCGTGTTCGAAATGAAGGTGGTTACTCCGGTTGCGCCTCAACCTAGCACAACCGAAGTGACGACTCCGGAAAAATGGAGTTGATACTCCGCATGTGTGACGAACGTCACCCAGGCGCCCGCGCGGCGCGCGTGCGGGCTCAGCAGGCGGGGGCCGGCGCCGGCGTCTCGGCCTGCGCCGCGACCGCGGCCTCGTACTCGGCGAGCTGCTGCTCGTAGGTGGCGCGCTCGGTCTCGTCCGGGATCCCGTCGAGGTCCTCGTCGGCGTTCTCAGGGTCGAGGTCCTCGGGCGGCTCGACCGGCGGTGTCGGCAGCGGCGGCGCCGGCTCGGCCGGGGCCGTGGTGCAGGCGGCGGAGGGGGCGGTGGTCGCCGCGGGCCCGACCTCGGTCTCGGCGGCTCCGTCGGGCTCGGCGTTGCCGCCCTGCTCGGGGTCGCGGCCGCTCGCCTCGGAGTCGACCTCGCCCGGGTCGAGCGCGTACCTGGGGTCGCCCTCGGCGGGCGCCGCCTCGCCGTCGGCGTCGTCGCCGCTGGAGTAGCCCTTCGCGATCACCTCGCCGCGGCCGTCGGCGTCCTTGGGCGACTCGGGCTCACCGTAGGCGGTGATCCTGACGCTGTAGGTGCCGGAGCCGACGTAGGGGACCCAGAGCGAGGTGCCGCCGGGAGCGACCGCGCCGTAGTCGATCACCGAGCCGTCGGCCCGGGTGACCGCGGCGGTGTAGCTCGAGGCGCCGTCGACGGCGCCGAAGGAGACGCCGAGCTCGCAGGCGACGCCGTCCTCGATCACCCCGCACGAGCGCAGCGAGGTGGAGACGGAGATCGAAGCCTGGGCCGAGCCGGTCTGCAGCGCGCCCTCGCCGACCGCCCAGGCCGAGACCGGGGTCGCGAGCACGAGCGCCGCCAGCAGGATCGTTCGTCTGCGCCCGCTCATCCGATTAGCCCTCGAGCTCCGGGGTGAAGGTCCCGAAGATCAGCTCGGCCTCATCGGCGACCTCGGGCGCGGCGTCGGGCTGGACGCTGGTCGCCAGGTAGTAGCGGTAGGGGCCGGCGACCCGCAGGGTGACCTCGTAGGTCGGCTGGCCCTCGGGCGCGTCGGCGGCGAGCCGGACGACGGTGCTCTCGGGGGTCGGCCCCGGGGTGCGGTCGACGATCTGGGCCGATCCGGCGAGCGCCTCGAGCTGGGTCAGCGACTGGGAGATGAAGCTGGGGAAGTCGAGCTTCGGGTCCTGCTTGATCCACAGGGTCGCGTCGGCGCTGCCGTCCTTGGCGACCGCGGCGAAGGTGGCGCCGGAGGGCGGCTCGATCCGCTCCCAGCCGGCGGGCAGGGCGAGCGAGAACGAGGACTCGCGGACGAACTCGGTGTCCTTGGAGGCCTTGGCGATCGGCTCGCCCGGCTGGGACTTGTCGCCGCCCTTGTCGCCGGCGGCGGCCGCGGTGCCGGCGGCGGCGGTTCCGGCGCGGGACGGCGCGGCCGGGGCGGGGGCGTCGTCGCCGCCGCGCAGCAGCAGCAGGCCGCCGAGCACCAGGACCACCGCGAGCAGCAGGCTGAGCCGCTTCCAGCTGGTGCTCTGCGGGTCGAGCTTCGGGAGGTCGAGCTTCGGCAGCGCCGGGCGCTTCAGCGTCGGCAGGCTGATCGATGGCAGGCTCGGGACGGAGAGCTTCGGGCCCTTGGGGAGTGACGGCAGCTTGCGCTTCGGCTTCTCGGCCTTCGGCGGCTCGGGCGCGGCCGGCTCGGGCTCGACCGGCTCATCCTTGAGCGGCTCGGCGGGGACGAACGCCGGCACCTCGATCGTGTCGTCGGCCGAGGCGGCCGGCTCCGGCTCGACCGGCTCCGGCACCGCGACGGTGCGGCGCGCCGAGCGCACGAAGGCCTCGAGCGGATCCTCG
Organism: Solirubrobacterales bacterium; assembly: GCA_035620355.1. Lineage (GTDB taxonomy): Bacteria > Actinomycetota > Thermoleophilia > Solirubrobacterales > 70-9 > WHSW01. The sequence continues at coordinate 3,867 of DASPGZ010000244.1, forward strand.
GCCGGGACCGGGGCCGCGAGGTCGAGGTGAACATCGATCTCCTCCACTCGGCTGGTCTCGAACGCGGCCGCGCAGCGTGCGCAGTGGAAGCGACGGACGGCGCTCAGGCTCAGCGAACCGGGCAGGCGCACGCGCGTCTCGGCGCCGCAGGCGTCGTGACGGGCGGCGACGATCCGCACCGTTTCCCCGGCAGGGGGCTCCGGGAGCCCACCGTTCGAGGGCCTTTCAGGCAGCAGCAGCCGTTCCACACGGTTCTCATCGGGCGCCCGGGGCCTGAACTTGAGGCGTAGAGCCCGGCGCCCATGGCAACATTCCGCCCATGGCAGTCGGGGCGCTGACCTACTTCTACAAGCGGCTGGGATCCCGATACCCGCTCGCGTTCATGGCAGTCGAGCTGCAGACCGCGCTGGTGATCGTCGGCGGCACCCTGGCGCTGTTCACCTTCTACTTCGACGGCGACACGCACGAGTACCTGAGCGTGCTCGGGATCGCGCTGGTGCTGACCGAGCTCGCGATCCTCGCCTCGCTCTGGCGGATCAAGGCCCAGATCGACCCGATCACCGCCTGGATCGCGGGCAAGAGAGACGAGCGCTCGACCCTGGACGCCTGGTCGGCGGCGATCAACCTCCCGGTCCTGCTCCTGCGCCGCGACCTGCCGATCCCCGTGCTGATCTCGGTGATCCCGATTTGCGTGATCGCGACCGTGATCCTCGACCTCTCGGTCTGGGCGGTGTTCCCGCTGCTCGCCGGGGCGGCGGTCGCGAGGGGCTACTCGGCGATCCTTCACTACCTCGCGGTCGAGGCCGGAATGCGCCCGGTGCTGATCGAGATCAACTCGAACCTCTCGCCGCGCCAGCGGACCGACTTCTGGGCGGTCTCGCTGCGCACCCGGCTGCTGGTCGCGTTGCCGCTGATCAACCTGATCACCGGGCTGGTGGTCGCCGCGCTCACCTCCGACGGCGGCGGCGGAGGCAACCTCGGCCTCGACGTGCTGGTCGCGCTGCTGGTCGCGACCACAATCTCGCTCGAGCTCACGGTGATGCTGTCGAGGTCGATCCTGCACCCGCTCGCCGACCTCTCGCGCGCGGTCGACCGGGTCGGCGAGGGCGACTACGAGGTCTCGGTCCCGGTTACCACCGGCGACGAGCTCGGCGAGCTTGCCGCCAGCTTCAACGAGATGGTCGCCGGGCTCGCCGAGCGCGAGCGCCTGCGCGACGCCTTCGGCACCTACCTCGACAAGGAGGTCGCCGAGTACATCCTCTCCGAGGGCTTCACCGAGGAGGGGGTGGAGGTCGAGGTTACGGTGATGTTCTGCGACGTCCGCGACTTCACCGAGTTCGCCTCCGGCGCGACGCCGGCCGAGGTGGTCGCGGCGCTCAACCGGCTGTTCGAGGTGATCGTGCCGATCATCGCCGGCCACGGAGGCCACATCGACAAGTTCGAGGGCGACGGGTTGCTGGCGGTGTTCGGGGCTCCCGAGCCGTTTCCCGACCACGCCGACCGCGCGGTCAGCGCCGCCTGCGCGATCGGCGCCGCGGTCAACGAGCGCGGCGAGGCGGGCGAGCTGCGAGTCGGGATCGGGGTCAACACCGGCCGCGTGGTCGCCGGAGCGATCGGCGGCGCCGGGCGGCTCAACTTCTCGGTCATCGGCGGCGCCGTCAACGTCGCCTCGCGGGTCGAGGCGCAGACCCGCGAGACCGACGACAGCATCCTGATCACCGGCGAGACCTGGACCCAGCTCTCGCACAGGTTCGAGGCGGAGAGCCGCGGCAAGGCCGAGCTCAAGGGGGTGGCCGAGCCGGTGGCCCTGTACGCGCCGAAGCTCTCCGGCGCCGAGCCGGCCGAGCCCGAACCCGCCGCCGCCCGGGACGGCGAGCCGCCGCTGGCCGCGTTCGCGCGCCGGATGAGGCGGGCGGCGACGCGCCGCTGATCACCGCCCCAGCGCTAGATTTCCCGGGAAGAGAGATGCGCCGCCGAGCGGCGGCGCCGCACCGAAGGGAGATCGGGTGAGCGCAGGGATGTCGGGTGCACGATTCGGGCGCCTGGTCGGCGCAGGGCTGGCGGCCGTCGCGGCGATGGCCGCGATCGCCTCGAGCGCGTCGGCGAAGGGGCTGGAGGCGGAGATCGTGCGCAGCAAGGGCGGGATCCCGACGATCACCGCCGACGACTACAAGGGCCTCGGCTTCGGCTACGGCTACGCGCTCGCCTCCGACAACATCTGCACGATCGCCGAGGCCTACGTGACCGCGAACGCCGAGCGCTCGCGCTACTTCGGCGCCGACGCGGACTCGCCCGAGGGCTACACCAACCTCGAGACCGACTTCTTCTACGCGCGGATCAAGGCGCGCGGGATCGTCGAGGAGCTCGCCTCGGCGCCGCCGCCCGCCGGCCCGAAGCCCCCGATCAAGCAGGCGATCGCCGGCTACGTCAAGGGCTACAACCGCTACCTCGACAAGACCGGGATCGACAACCTCCCCGATCCGACCTGCGCCGGCGCCCCCTGGGTTCGCAAGATCACCAAGATGGACGCCTACCGGCGCTTCTACCAGCTCGGCCAGCTCGCCTCGGGCCAGATCGCCGAGGACGGGATCGCCAACGCCGCGCCTCCGGCCGCGCCGCGCGCCGCCGCGCCCGCGGCCGACGGCTCCGACGTCGCCGAGCTCGGCGCGGCGCTCGACGCGCGCCTCAGCGCCTCGGGCTCCAACGGCTGGGGCCTCGGCGGCGAGGCGACCGCCAACGGCAGCGGCATGGTGCTCGCAAACCCGCACTTTCCCTGGAGTGGCCCCGAGCGCTTCTACCAGTCGCACCTGCGGATCCCGGGCAAGCTCAACGTCTCCGGCGCCAGCCTCTTCGGGGTTCCGGTGATCAACATCGGCCACACCGAGAACATGGCCTGGACCCACACGGTCTCGACCGCCTACCGGTTCACCCCGATCGAGCTCACCCTGGCGCCCGGCGACCCGACCAGCTACCTGGTCGACGGCCAGCCGGTGAAGATGGAGTCGAACGAGGTCACGGTGCAGACACTGCAGCCCGACGGCTCGCTCGTCCCGGTGACCCGGACGCTGTACACGACCCAGTACGGGCCGGTGTTCAACACGCTCCAAGGCCAGTCGCTGTTCGGCTGGGACGCCAGCACGGCTTACGCGCTGTTCGACGCCAACGCCGAGAACATGCGCCTGCTCAACCACTTCTTCGACACCAACCACGCGCAGTCGACCAAGGAGCTGCTCGCGATCCTGAAGAAGTACGAGGGGATCCCGTGGGTGAACACGATGGCCGCGGACTCGCGGGGCAAGGCCCTGTACGCGGACATCGGCTCGATCCCCAACGTCCCGAACGAGAAGGCGACCGGCTGCGCCGGCGCGCTCGGCGCGATCACCTTCCCGGCGCTCGGGCTGCCGACCCTCGACGGCTCGCGCTCGGAGTGTGCGCCGGGCACCGATCCCGACTCGGCCGCCGATGGCATCTTCGGCCCCTCGAACCTGCCGCAGCTGAAGCGAAACGACTACGTCGCCAACTCGAACGACTCCTACTGGCTCGCCAACCCGGCGCAGCCGCTGGAGGGCTTCGCGCGGATCATCGGCGACGAGGGAACCGAGCGCAGCCTGCGTGAGCGCCTCGGCCTGATCATGATCTCGCAGCGGCTCAGCGGCACCGACGGATACGCCGGCGACAAGTTCAACCTCAACAAGCTGCGCCGGATCGAGTTCAACGACCGCCTCTACGGCGCCGAGCTTTTCCGCGGCCAGCTGGCCGCGTTCTGCATCGCGAACCCGATGCTGACCGGCTCGGGCGGCCCGGTCGACGTCTCCGAGGCCTGCCCGGTGCTCGACGCCTACGACGAGAAGGTCAACCTCGACAGCGCCGGCGCGGTGCTGTTCAGGCGCTTCATGTCGCAGCTCGGCTCGCCGCCGTACACGACCCCGTTCGACGTCGCCGACCCGATCAACACCCCGGCCGGGCTCGACACCTCCGACCCGGCGGTCGGCGAGGCGCTCGCCGACGCGGTCACCGACCTGCGCAACGCGGGCATCCCGCTCGGCGCCGAGCTCGGCGACTACCAGTACGTGACCCGAGGCGCCGAGCGGATCCCGATCCACGGCGGCCCCGGGGGCCAGGGCGCCTTCAACGTGATCACCGCGCCGTGGGAGCCGCCCGCGGGCTATCCCGAGGTCGTGCACGGGTCCTCGTTCGTGATGGTCACCGGCTTCGGCGAGAACGGCGAGGGCTGTCCGCGGGATCGCTCGATCCTCACCTACTCCGAGTCGGCGAACCCGAACTCGAAGCACTACGCCGACCAGACGCGCCTGTTCTCGCAGAAGAAGTGGATCGATCCGCCGTTCTGCGACGGCCAGGTCGAGCGGGCGGCGCGCAGCACCAAGGTGATCCGCGGGGGCTGAGCGCTTTCGCCCCCGCGGGGCGGGTAGGGGATTCATATGAATCCCGATCAGATCGCGAACAACGCAGTCAGGACCGGCATCGGCATGGTCACCCTGCCGGCCCGCATCGGCGTCGCGCTCGGCAAGCGGCTCTTCGGTGGGCCGGACGAGGAGCGGCCCGCGGCTCGCGAGCCCGCGCGGCGGACCGCCGCCGAGCGGCCCGGCGTGGTCGCCGAGGAGACCGACGGCCTCGCCCAGGCGGGGGAGACGGAGGCGGTGCGCCGGGCGTGAGCCGGCTGCGTTACCTGAACCCGTTCAAGATCCGCGCCGCGGTCCGCGACATCCGTCGGGTGATGGGCGACGGCGGGCCGCAGCTTGTCCGCCTTGCGGGGATCGGCCACCCGCGCGGCTGGATCATCCCGAGCTCGACCGTGAGGATCGAGGTCGAGGGACGCGACGGCCGGGTCGAGACCTTCTGCCCCGAGCTCCCGGTGCCGTTCCCGTACGCGTGGGCGTGGCGGATCGCGCGCCGCCTCGG
>DASPGZ010000245.1:0-12726 GCA_035620355.1 Solirubrobacterales bacterium
AACGTCGGCTCCGACCACCAGCAGCTGACGATGCAGGTGATGCAGAACGTCGCTCGCAATTACGGGCTCGTCTGCCTCCTGCACGAGAAGCCGTTCGCCGGCGTCAACGGATCCGGCAAGCACAACAACTGGTCGATGAGCACCGACACGGGCCACAACCTGATGGAGCCCGGCGCGACGCCGGCGGACAACACCAACTTCCTGTTCTTCTGCACGGCGGTGATCCAGGCCGTCAACAAGCACCAGGGCCTGCTCCGGGCGTCGGTCGCGAACATCGGCCAGGACCACAGGCTCGGGGCCAACGAGGCGCCGCCGGCGATCATCTCGATCTTCCTCGGCGCCGAGCTCGACAAGGCGTTCGAGTCGATCGCCTCCGGATCAGGCGACGGGGCGACCCCGGACGAGACGCTCGGCTTCGGCACCCCGGTGCTGCCGCCGCTGCCGATGCACGGGGGCGACCGCAACCGGACCTCGCCGTTCGCCTTCACCGGCAACAAGTTCGAGTTCCGGGCGCTCGGGTCGAGCATGTCGCTCGCCTTCCCGAACACGGTCCTGAACACGATCGCCGCCGAGGCGATCGACGAGCTCTCCGACAAGGTCGAGAAGCTGGTCGAGGGAGGCGCAGGCGTCGAGGACGCGGTCCGCGAGGTGGTCAGGGAGTCCTACGAGGCCAACAAGGGGATCATCTTCGGCGGCGACAACTACGACGAGGCCTGGCACGCCGAGGCGGAGAAGCGCGGGCTGAAGAACCTGCGCACGACCCCCGACGCGCTGCCCGAGGTGATCGCCCCGCAGACGATCGCCGCCTTCAGCAACTACGACGTGCTTTCCGAGCGCGAGCTCGAGTCGCGCTACGAGGTCTGGATCGAGCAGTACATCGTCAAGGCGAACATCGAGGCGGAGACCGCCCACGACATCGCCAAGACGATGATCATGCCGGCGACCCTGCGCTACCTGGCGACGATCGACGCCGCCCAGGTGGCCGAGACCGGGATCGGCGGCCAGACCAAGGAGCTGGTGGTGGCGCTCGCGGCGGCGATCAACAAGCTCGAGCGGGCGAACGTCTACCCGGACGACGTCGAGGGCATGGAGCTGGCGATCTACGCCCGCGACAGCCAGCTGGCGGCGATGGCCGAGGTCCGCGAGGTGGCGGACAGGCTCGAGAAGGTGATCGCCGACGACCTCTGGCCGCTGCCGAAGTACTCCGAGATCCTGTTCGTGCGCTAGCGCGAGCCGGCGCGCGGATCCGCGAAGAGCCCGCCCTCGCGGCGGGCTCTTTCACGAGGCCAGGCCTACTTGGCCTCGGCCTCCATCCGCTTGCGGGCCTTGAGCACCGCGGGCACCGAACAGCGCACGACCTTGGCGATCTCGCCGTTGGGGCGGTCGGGATCGCGATCGATCTCGAACTCGATCAGCGCCGCGGTCCGGATCTTCGCCCGCTCCTCGAGGCTCAGGCCCTCGGGCGCGGCCGCGTCGGCGTCCTCGGTCGCCAGTGCTCGACGGCACGAGAGGCAGTAACAGACGCCCTTGCGCTTGACCCAGCCGGCCGGCGGCGTGCGGCGCTCGTGGCCGGGCATCCAACGGCTGATCACCCCGCAACGCGCGCAGTGAAACTCGCTCACGGCGGGGCCGCGGCGGCGGGTGGGCTTGTTGACGACTCGATGAGTGCCGGTGTCGGCGGCAGAAGACATTGAGCTCCTTGTGAGTGTTGGGAGAAGATCCGAGGACCCCGACAGCACTCACTGGCGCACGACGGATCGAACTCGGGGGTCACAGCTTCGAGCGACCCGGGACCAGTCAGGGTAGCAAACCGGGAGCTTCGTAACGATTGATACGACCGCGCTTCAGGCGCGCTCAGGCGTCGATCAGAAGCCGTCCGGACGCGTGATCCGGTGCGATCGCTGGCCCTCGTGGCCGAGCTTGTGGCGGACCACCGCGAGCACCGTCTGCACGTCGATCCGCCGCCCCTCGGCCGCACGCCGGGCGAGCTTCGCCGCCCCACGGGCGTCGCAGACGGCTATCGCGCCCGAGCGCCCCGAGCGCGGGACCGGCAGCCTGCCGAGCCGGCAGACACCGCCGCGGATCCGCTCGGCGTCGACCCCGACCGGGGCGAGGACCGCGGCCAGGATCTCGGTCTCACGCATCAGCCTGCCGACCAGTGCCGCGCGGCCGTCGCCGCCCGGCGCCCGCTCGACGTCGATCGCGGTGATCGCGTTCTCGCCGATGCAGAGGTGGTCGATCGCGGTTGCGGTCGCCGGAACGTGCACGTCGTGGACCACGATCACGCCCGAACCCCGGAGCCCGCGCTCGATCCGCCGCTCGATCCGCGCGAAGGCCTCCGCCCGGGCAACCGGTTCCGCGTCGCCCCGCGGGCGCGCCTCATCGGCCACTCCGAGCAGTGGCAACGACTCGCTGTCCACGCCCCCCAATCGCTCCACGCCCCCCCATCGGCAGATCGGCGACGGAACTTCAGTCCCGCGCCCGAACGTCCAGCTACCGTCATGTCGGTGACGGAAACCGACGAGCCGAAGGCCGACGAGCCGAAGGCCAAGGGGCCGACCAAGGGACGGGTCGCGCGGACCGCGAAGCTCGGTCGCGTGGCGGCCGGCGGCGCCGCGCGCTGGGCCGGCGACCGGTTCGACTCCCGCGGCAGCGACGAGGAGCGCCAGCGCCGCCGCGGCGACCGCGTGGTGGCGACGATCGACTCGCTGGTCGACCAGCTCGCGGTCATGCGCGGGGCGGCGATGAAGGCCGGCCAGGTGCTCTCGACGATCGAGTTTCCCGGGCTCGACCCCGACCAGTCCGAGTACCTGAAGGAGCGGCTCGCCTCGCTGCGCGACAACGTCCCCCCGGTCGAGTGGAAGCAGATCCTCGGGGTGCTCGAGTCCGAGTGGGGCGAGGCGCCCGAGCGGGTGCTCGCCGAGCTCGACCGCGAGCCCGCCGCCGCTGCCAGCATCGGCCAGGTGCACCGGGGGCGGACCGCCGACGGGACCGAGGTCGCGGTCAAGATCCAGTACCCCGGGATCGCCGAGGCGGTCGAGTCCGACATGCGCAACCTGCGCATGCTGACCCCGCTGCTGCGCCGGCTGATGCCGGGGCTCGAGGTCAAGGACGTGCTCGCCGAGCTCGCCCAGCGGGTGATCGAGGAGTGCGACTACGAGCTCGAGGCTGCCAACCATCGCCGGATCTCGCGCTTCTGGCGCGGCCACCCGTTCATCCGCGTGCCCGCCGTCGACACCACGCTCAGCCGCCGGCGGGTGCTGGTCAGCGAGTGGGTCGACGGGATCGCCTTCCCCGAGGTCGCCGAGCGGCCCGAGCCGGTCCGCGACCGCTACGCCGAGATCGTCTACCGCTTCTTCTACGCCAACGCCGCCGAGCTCGACATCGCGCTCGGCGACCCGCACCCGGGCAATTACCTGCTCTGCGACGACGACCGGGTCGCCTTCTTCGACTTCGGCATGGTCCGCGAGCTGCCGCGCACGTACCTGCGCCGCGAGGGCGAGGTCTTCAGGGCGATTCGCGAGTCGGACGCGCCCGCGCTGCTGCGGGCGATGCGAGAGCTCGGCTACCTGCCCGGGCTGGCCGCCGAATGGGACGCCGAGGTGATCCTCGAGGGGATGCGCGAAGCCGGCTGGTGGTTCCTCGGCGCGGAACCGCTGCGCCTCTCCCCCGACCACCTCTGGCGCGGCTCTGAGTCGCTGCGCGAGGGCTCCGGCGCCGACGCCTACGAGCAGCTGCGGCGGATGACGTTGCCGCCGGAGGCGCTGCTGCTGCGGCGGATGGAGGGGCTCCTGTTCCAGATCGCCTCGACCGTGCGCGCCGAGGCCGACTGGGGCGCGCTGCTCGCGGAGCTGGTCGAGGGCGCCGAGCCGGCGACCGAGCTCGGACGGGCGCACGCCGAGTGGCTGGAGGAGCGGCACGGAGGATCGCAGCGAAGCTTTTGAGCTGGAACGTCGCCGGGCGGACGAAGCTGCTCGGCGAGCAGACCGCCGCGGTGACCCGCCAGGAGCCCGACCTGGTCTGCCTTCAGGAGGTGCGGCCGAGCACCCGCCACCGCTGGGCCGCGGCGCTAGGCGAGGCCGGGCTCACCCACGCCCTCGACTCGGGCGAGTTTCGCAACGACCGCCGGCTGTTCAACCTGACCGCGGCGCGCTGGCCGCTGACCGAGCTGCCGGCGATCGCGGCGCCGCATCCCGAGCGGGTGCTCTCGACCGTGGTCGAGACGCCGGCCGGGCTGCTCGACCTCCACAACGCCCACGTGCCACCGGCCCAGAGCCGCGGCTTCCTCAAGGTCGAGACCTGCGAGGCGATCTACGAGCGGCTCGCCCGCCCGGCCGATCGCCACCGGATCCTCTGCGGCGACCTCAACCTGCCCCGCGAGGAGACGGTCGACGGCGAGGTGATCACGTTCGCCGAGAGCCATCCCGAGTGGCTGGAGCGATGGGACGCCGCCGAGCGCTCGGTGATCGAGGGCCTGGCCGAGTGGGATCTGGCCGATTGCTTCCGGGCCTTGCATGGATACGAGCGCCGGGACGTGAGCTGGGTCTTTCACACCCGGGCGCGGCGCAAGGCGGGCTTTCGCCTCGACCACGTGCTCGCCTCGGCGAGCCTCGGCGTGGTCTGGTGCGATTACCAACGCGATTGGCGCGAACAGGGCCTCTCGGATCACTCCGCGATCGAGGCCCTGTTCGAGCCGAATGGGGCGTACGGCCCCAAGTCTTAGTACCGGCGCCGGCGGCCCCCGCCGCGTGACCCGCGCCCGTTGCGCTGCTGCGAGCTGCGCGGCGTCGCCGAGCGCGACGAGACGTGCGCCGGGCGGCTGTGGTCGTACTCGGCGTCGAGCCCGAGGTCGCGGGCGACCTTGCGCATGTCGTTGTCCTGGTCGGGCATCACGAAGCTGATCCCGACGCCGTCGCGGCCGGCGCGCGCCGTGCGGCCGACCCGGTGGACGTAGGCGTCGCGGTCGCCCGGGGCGTCGAAGTTGATCACGTGGGTGATGTCGTCGACGTCGATCCCGCGGGCCGCGACGTCGGTGGCGACGAGCGTGTCGACGTCACCGGCCGAGAACTGAGCGAGGGCGCGGTTGCGCTGGTTCTGGGTCTTGTTGCCGTGCATCGCCACCGCCTGGACGCGCTGCTTGACCAGGCGCTTGACCAGGCGGTCGGCGCCGTGCTTGGTGCGGACGAAGACCAGCGTGCGGCCGCGCTCGGAATCGCGCAGCTCGGCGATCAGAGCCTCGATCTTGGCCGTGTGCTCGACGTGGACGAAGCGGTGCGTGGTCTCGCCCGTGTCGGCCTCGACCGGCTCGTGGACGTGGCGGCGTGGCTCGTGGGTGTAGGCACGGGCGACCTGGCCCGCCGCGGCCTCGAGGGTGGCGGAGAAGAACAGGGTCTGACGGTCGTTGGGCGTCTTGGCGACGATCCGGTCGACGGCGGGCTTGAAGCCCATGTCGAGCATCCGATCGGCCTCGTCGATGACCAGGATCCGGAGCTGACCGAGGGTGAAGGCCCGGCGATCGAGCAGGTCCTCGAGCCGGCCCGGGGTGGCGACGACGATGTGGGCGCGGGCGGCCTTCTTGGCCTGCTTCTCGAGCCCGACGCCGCCGTAAACCGGGGCGACCGAGAGCGCCCGGGCGGTGGCGATGTCGTGCAGATCGTCGACGATCTGCAGGGCGAGCTCGCGGGTCGGGGCGAGGATCAGCGCCGCGGGACGGCGGTCGTCGGCCTCGATGCACTCGACCAGCGGGATCCCGAAGGCGAGGGTCTTGCCCGAGCCGGTGGGCGACTGGACGAGGACGTCGTGGCCGTCGAGGACATCCTCGAGCACGAGCGTCTGAACTGCGAACGGCGCGGTGATCCCGCGCTTTGAGAGCGCGTCCACGACAGGACGCGTTACGCCGAGATCGGCGAACGAAGACATATTGGTGCACTCCTTATGAGCGGTGGGAATCCTGAGACCCGGACGCACTCGAAGTGCACGGAAGAAACGGAACTCCTCGGTCACCGGGCGGCGACCGACGCGATCACGGTAGCAGGGTGCGCCGAAAAGGCCGTGACGAGCGGGGAAGTTTGCAAGCGAGCTCCCGGACCGGCGGTACACTGGGTGCAGCTCAAGCCGTGGGGGTCTCGACCTTTTCCTCTGCCCTCCCGCAACCCCGGCTGATTCGAGGGAAGGGAAGAGAGGTTGCATGAGCGACCCGACACCGGCGGCCACGCAGGGGCCGGACCTGTCGACGCAGTTGACCCGCTCGCTGACCGCGGTCTGGAACCAGAACGCCGGAGCGAAGCCGAGCGCGACCAAGACCGAGCTCTCGTCAGAGCGGCTCAAGTTCGAGCTCGCCGACGCCGTCGCCGGCCCCCCGGCGGAGCCCGTGGGCGAGGACGAGGACCCGCGCGGCACCGACTCGGTCAGGTACCGAAACGAGGCGATCGCCGCCGTCCGCCGGATCACCGGCCGCAAGGTGCTCGGCTACATCCCGGTCCGCAACGCGAAGACCGACGTCGCCAGCGACGTCTACATCCTCGAGCGGCCGCGCGTCGCTCGCTAGCCGCTCAGGCGCGTAGATAGGCGAGCACCGCCAGCACCCGGCGGTGGTCGTCGGGGCTGGTCTCGAGGTCGAGCTTGGAGAAGATGCTGGTCACGTGCTTCTCGACCGCGCGCTCGGAGACCACCAGGCGCGCAGCGATCGCCTGGTTGGTGCGCCCCTCGGCCATCTGCTCGAGCACCTCGCGCTCGCGCGGGGTGAGCTGGTCGAGCGGGTCGGTCGAGCGCCGGCGGCCGAGCAGCTGGGCGACGACCTCGGGGTCGAGCGCCGAGCCACCCTCGTTGACCCGGCGGACGGCGTCGATGAAGCCGTCGACCTCGGCGACCCGGTCCTTGAGCAGGTAGCCGACCCCCTCGGCGCCGCCGTCGAGCAGCTCGAGCGCGTACGACTCCTCGACGTACTGCGAGAGCACCAGCACCCCGACCTCGGGGAGCTCGGCGCGGATCCGCTGCGCGGCGCGCAGGCCGTCGTCGGTGTTCGTCGGCGGCATCCGCACGTCGACCACGGCGACGTCGGGCTTGTGGGCGCGGACCTTGCGCATCAGCTCGTCCGCGTCGCCGGCCTGCCCGACGACCTCCATCCCCGCCTCCTCGAGCAGCCGCACGACCCCCTCGCGCAGCAGCACCGAGTCCTCGGCGACGACTACGCGCACGGGATCACCGCCCGCACCGTGGTCCCGCCGCCCGGCGGGCTGACCACCTCGAGCCTGCCGTCGAGCGCCGCCACCCGGTCGGCGAGCCCGCGCAGGCCCGAGCCCGCTTCGGGGTCCGCCCCGCCGACCCCGTCGTCGCGGATCGAGACCTCGACCTCGCCGTTCTCGCGGCTGACGCTGACCTCGGCCCGCGAGGCGTGGGCGTAGCGGGCGACGTTGGTGAGCGCCTCGGCGACGACGAAGTAGGAGGCGGACTCGACCGCCTCGGGCAGCCGCTCGGGCTGCGAGGCGTCGAGCTCGACCGGCAGCGGCGCCCGGCCGGCGAGCGCCTCGAGCGCCGGCCGCAGGCCGCGGTCGGAGAGCACCGCCGGATGCAGGCCCCGGGCCAGCTCGCGCAGCTCGGTGGTCGCCTCGCCGAGCTCGGTCGCGGTCTCGGAGAGCAGCGCCGCGGCCGCCTCGGGGTCGGTCTCGAGCTTCGCCGCCGCGAGCCGCAGGTTCAGGGCCAGGGCGACCAGGCGCTGCTGGGCGCCGTCGTGGAGGTCGCGCTCGAGCCGGCGGCGCTCGTCGTCGGCCGCCTGCACGATCCGCGCCCGCGAGGCGCGCAGCTCCTCGACCCGGGCGCGCAGCTCGACGTTGAGCCGCTCGTTCTCGAGCGCCAGGCCGGCGGCGCCGGCGACCGCCTGAACCAGCTCCGGCTCGTCGGCGAGCGAAGCGTCGTGGCAGATAACGGCCACCGGCCGGCCCTCGTGCTCGACGTAGGTGCAGACGCTGTTGGCGCCGTCTGCCGGGAGCTCGACCGGATGGCCGGCGGCGTCGACGTAGCGGCCTTGGGCCGGGACCCAGTAGACGAGTGAGAGCGACGGGTCGCCGAGTCCCTCGGCGAGCGCGTCGCGCAGGGCCTCGCGCCGGTCCGCCTCGCCCAGACGCGAGACCAGGTCGCTGACCGCCGCGGCGCGCGAGAGGCGCGAGCGCATCAACCCGGTGAGGAAGGCGAACGGCACCGACGCCAGCAGCGCGAGGCCGGCGAGGTCGATGACGTTCTCGGCTTCGTCGTCGGGGAAGCCGCTGACATCGCCGAGCAGGCTCAGGCCGAGCAGCACCACGGTGGCCGCGCCCACGAGCAGGACCGGCGCGAGCGCTCGCCGCTGAGCCACCGGCGCCGCTCGCCAGCGGCGGACGAGCAGCACCGCGATCGCGGTCAGCCCGAACACGCCGAGCACCGACTGGATTCCGAAGATCGCGTCCGAGAAGCCGGGCTGGTCGCTGATCATCAGCGGGTTGGCCGGGCAGACGCCGGTGCAGTAGTCCTCCTCCCCCGACGTCTGGTGGAAGAGCAGCGCCAGCACCTGGATCACGGTTGTGTCGAAGTAGCCGATGCCGACGAGCAGCCGCTCGTACGGGGTCTGCAGCCGACCGGTCGGGAACGCGACCAGCATGTGCAGGAAGAGCGCGTACGCCAGCGGCCCGATCAGCACCCCGAGGATGAACAGCCCCTCGACCTCCGACGCCTCGAGCGCGCTCAGCGCCCAGACGAAGCCGATCGCGGTCATCAGCGGGCCGAAGTTGTTGCCCGGCCGCCGCCACCACGCGTAGAGGCCGGTGCCGACGAACGACCAGGTGATCAGCGGGCCGAAGACGGCGTGAGCGGCCTTGTCGTCGCCGAGGAAGTCGCTCGCGAGGGCCAGCGGGAGCGTGATCAGCCCGGCGATGAAGCCCGCCAGCCCGAGGCCGATGAGCGCGTGGCGCAGCGACCTCAAGCGATCAGCTCCTCGATCCTCGCCCCCGAGAGCCGGTCCTTGGGCATGAACCCTCGGGCTCCGCTGCGGTCGATCAGCTCCGCCGAATCGGACCAGTCGCGGCTCGAGGTGAGCACGACCGCCGGCGGGACCGCAAGCTGGTTGAGGCGGGCGGCGACGTCGAAGCCGTCCAGGTCGGGGAGCTGGACGTCGAGCAGCACCACCTGGGGCTCGAGCCGGCGCGCCTCGGCGATCGCGGTCTCGCCGTCGCCGGCCTCGCCGACCACCTCGCAGCCCTCCGCCTCGAGCAGCAGCCGGGCGCGCGAGCGGAAGCCCTGGTTGTCGTCGACGACGAGCACGGTGGTCGGCATGCGCCGATTCTCCCCCAGTCCGCGGCACTTTCCCATACGGCTAGCCGTACCCCGGGGGCCGGTCGCCCGCCCGCGAACACGCCTGCTGGCCGCATTGGAGCGCGGTCCCGGCGCTGGGACGCTGGCTGCAGTGACCAACTCAGCGAAGGAGTCCCACATGTACCGCAGCAACATCGCATCTAGAGCCGCCCGCTGGAGCGCGCGGCACCGTCGCGCGGCGATCCTCGGCTGGATCGCCTTCGTCGTCCTCTCGCTCGCCATCGGCAGCGCGATCGGCACCCAGAACATCGCCGACGAGGACGCCGGCAACGGCGACTCGCGGACCGCCGAGCGCATCCTCGCCGACGCCGGCTTCCCCGATGACGCCTCTGAGCAGGCGTTCATCCAGGCCCGGGGCGACCTGCGCGCGGGCGACCCCGAGTTCCAGGCCGCGATCCGCGACGTCGAGTCGCGCCTCGCGCACGTTCCGCACGTCGCGGAGCTCGAGTCGCCGCTGGCGGCCGGCAACGCCGACCAGATCTCCGCCGACCGCAGCTCGGCGCTGATCACGTTCGAGATCCGAGGCGACGACGAGCAGGCGCTCGAGCGCGTCGACGCGGCCGAGGCGGCAGTCGCCGAGGCCCAGGACGCGAATCCCGAGCTGCGGATCGAGCAGTTCGGCGACGCCAGCCTCGAGAAGGCCGCCTCCGCGAGCCTCGACGAGGACTTCCAGCGCGCGGAGTTCCTCTCGCTGCCGATCACGCTGCTGATCCTGGTGGTCGCCTTCGGCGCCCTGGTCGCCGCCGGCGTCCCGCTGCTGCTCGGGATCACCGCCGTGATGGCGACGCTCGGGCTGCTGGGGCCGGTGAGCCAGCTATTTCCCGTCGACGAGGCGGTCAGCTCGGTGATCCTGCTGGTCGGGCTCGCCGTCGGGGTCGACTACTCGCTGTTCTACCTGCGCCGAGAGCGCGCGGAACGGCGGCGCGGCCACTCGAACGAGCGGGCGCTGGAGATCGCCGCCGCGACCTCCGGCCGCGCCGTG
Organism: Solirubrobacterales bacterium; assembly: GCA_035620355.1. Lineage (GTDB taxonomy): Bacteria > Actinomycetota > Thermoleophilia > Solirubrobacterales > 70-9 > WHSW01. The sequence continues at coordinate 10,325 of DASPGZ010000245.1, forward strand.
CTCGTCTCCGGGCTGACCGTGATGATCGCGATGGCCGGGATGTTCCTGACCGGCAACGCGACCTTCATGTCGTTCGCAGTCGGGACGATCATGGTCGTCGCCGTCGCCGTGCTGGGCTCGCTGACGGTGCTCCCCGCGGTGCTTTCGAAGCTCGGCGACCGGGTCGAGAAGGGCCGCATCCCGTTCCTCCACCGGCTCCGCCGCAACGATGGCGAGTCGCGGGTCTGGAACGCGATCCTCGACCGCGTCCTGCGCCGGCCGCTGGTCTCGGCGGTCGCCGCCGCCGGCCTGCTGGTCGCGCTCGCGATCCCGGCGCTACACATGGAGACCAAGGTGCCGGGCTCGGATGGCCTGCCCCAGGACCTGCCGATCGTGCAGACATACGACCGGATCCAGGCCGAGTTCCCGGGTAGCCCGCTGCCGGCCGTGGTCGTCGTCGAGTCCGACGACGCGACCGGCCCGCAGGTCGCCGCCGCGGTGCGCGAGTTGCGCTCGCAGGCGATCGACACGGGGCTGATGAACGACCCGGTCAACGTCACCTACAACGACCGCGGCGACGTCGGCGTGGTCACGATCCCGATGGTCGGCTCTGGCACCGACGACCGCTCGATCGAGGCGTTGACGACGCTGCGCGAGGACCTGATTCCGGGCACCCTCGGGCAGGTCGGCGGTGTCGACGCCTACGTCACCGGAGCCACCGCCGGCTCCGAGGACTTCAACGAGCAGATGAGCAGCACCGCGCCGATCGTGTTCGCGTTCGTCCTCGGGCTCGCGTTCGTCCTCCTGATGGCGACCTTCCGCTCGATCGTGATCGCGCTGAAGGCGATCGTGCTCAACCTGCTCTCCGTGGGCGCCGCCTACGGGGTGCTGGTCTGGGTGTTCCAGGACGGCAACCTGGAGTCGCTGCTGGGCTTCGAGTCCAACGGCGGCATCGTCTCCTGGCTGCCGCTGTTCCTGTTCGTGCTCCTGTTCGGGCTCTCGATGGACTACCACGTGTTCATCCTCAGCCGGATCCGGGAGGCGTTCGACGGCGGCATGAGCACCGGCGACGCGGTCACCCACGGGATCAAGTCGACGGCCGGCGTGGTCACCAGCGCCGCGGTCGTGATGATCGCGGTGTTCTCGGTGTTCGCCACGCTGGGCGCGCTCGACTTCAAGCAGATGGGAGTCGGGCTCGCGGTGGCGGTGCTGATCGACGCGACCATCGTCCGGGCGGTGCTGCTGCCGGCGACGATGAAGCTGCTCGGCGACGCCAACTGGTACCTGCCGAGCTGGCTCGGCTGGCTGCCCCGGGTCTCGAACGAGCCGGAGCCCGAGGGGGCGGGCGCCTAGCGCGCCGGCCCTCACGGGCCGCCCGTTCGCTCAGGCCGCGGTGGCGAAGGCGTCGAGCCTTCGCCGCCGCGGCTCGAGCGTGCCGCCACGCCGGCTTCGAGAGCCGCTTTGTCACACTGATCCGGATGCCCTCGCAGCCGAAGCTCTCGGTCCTCGACCTCTCGATCGTCGGCGAGGGATCGAGCCACGGCGAGGCCCTGAGCGCCTCGGTCGAGCTCGCCCGGGCCGCCGAGCGGCTCGGCTACCACCGTCACTGGGTCGCCGAGCACCACAACATGCCCGGGATCGCGAGCTCCTCGCCCCCGGTGCTCGCCGCGACCCTGGCGGCGAACACGACCACGCTGCGGATCGGCTCGGGCGGGGTGATGCTTCCCAACCACCCGCCGCTGGTGGTCGCCGAGCAGTTCGGGATGCTGGAGGCGCTCCACCCGGGACGGATCGACCTCGGGATCGGCCGCGCCCCGGGCACCGACCAGATCACCGCAGCCGCCCTGCGCCGGTCGGCCGAGCCGCTCTCCGACGACGACTTCCCCCGCCAGCTGGTCGAGCTGATCGGCTTCTTCAAGGGCGAGTTCTCCGAGCGCGATCCGTACCGGCACGTGAAGGCGGTGCCCGGCAACGGCGACATGCCCGAGATCTGGCTGCTCGGCTCCTCCGGGTACTCCGCCCAGCTCGCGGGCATGCTCGGGATGCCGTTCTCGTTCGCGCACCACTTCATGCCCCGCAACACCGACGCGGCGCTCGAGCTCTACCGCAACCACTTCCAGCCCTCCGAGTACCTGAGCGAGCCGTACGCGATGGTCGCCTGCGCGGCGATCTGCGCTGCCGACGACGAGCGCGCCCGCTGGCTCGCCGGCCCCGCCCGGCTCTCGATGGCACGGCTGCGCTCCGGCCGCCCGACCAGGTTCCCGACCCCCGAGGAGGCGGCGGAGCACGCGTTCACCGAGGCCGAGGAGCACAGCATCAGCTCGCTCTCGGGATCGGCCGTGATCGGCGGTCCCGATACGGTGCGCGACGGCCTCGACGCGCTCGCCGAGCGCACCAGGGCCGACGAGCTGATGCTGACCACG
>DASPGZ010000246.1:0-7115 GCA_035620355.1 Solirubrobacterales bacterium
CGGACCGCCCTCGACCGGGAGGTCGACCCAGAAGAAGCGGCCCTGCTCGCGCAGGCCGAGCAGGTCGCGCCCCTTGCGCAGGCGGGCGATCCGCTCGCGGTCGAGCTCGCGCATGATCGGAACCTGCGAGCGCTCCATCGAGCCGCGACTGTACGCCGCGCGTCGGAGCGACCCGCGGAGCGTAGGATCGCCCGCATGCCCTTCTCCCGCGTCAGCCGCTTCGGAATCGTCAACACCTACCTGCTCGAAGAGGAGGACGGCCTGACCGTGATCGACACGATGCTCCCCGGGTCGACCAAGGCGATCCTCTCGGGGGCCGACGCCCACGGGATCCCGATCGCCCGGATCCTGCTCACCCACGCGCACGGCGACCACATCGGCTCTCTCGACGCCCTGCACGAGGCGGTGCCCGACGCCGAGGTGATCATCAGCGCCCGCGACGCCCGGCTGCTGCGCAAGGACATGAGCCTCGACCCGGGCGAGCCCATCGACAAGCTCAGCGGCAGCTACCCTGGCGCAAAGACCGAGCCGACGCGGACGATCGAGCCGGGCGAGCGAGTCGGCTCGCTGGAGGCGATCGCGGCGCCGGGCCACACCCCCGGGCACCTCGCCTTCCTCGACACCCGCGACGGGACCCTGTTCTGCGCCGACGCCTACTCGACCCTCGGCGGGGTCGCCACCAGCGCGAAGGCGAACTGGCGCTTCCCCCTCCCGGCGCTCGCGACCTGGCACAAGCCGACCGCGCTCGAGAGCGCCCGCGCGCTGCGCGCGCTCGATCCGAAGCGGCTCGCCCCCGGCCACGGCAAGGTGGTCGAGAGCCCGGCGGCGGCGATGGACGCCGCGATCGCCAAGGCGAGCTAGCGCCCGCGGGCGATCAATCCGAGATCCGCTCCGCCGTCTCCTCGGCGCGCTCGAGCTGGCGCTCGATCAGGTCGAGGCCGGCGTTCCAGAAGCCCGGGTCGGTGAGGTCGACGCCGACGATCTCCCCCAGGCCCTCGGGCGGCCGCGAGCCGCCGGCGCGCAGCAGGTCGAGATAGGAGCCGACGAACCCCTCCCCCTCGGCCTCGTAGCGGCTGTAGACGCTGAGCGCCAGCAGGTGGCCGTAGGAGTAGGCGTAGACGTAACCGGGGGTGGCGATGAAGTGCGGCACGTAGCTCCACCACGAGCTGTAGCCGTCGGAGATCTCGACCGAGTCGCCGAGCATCTCGGTCTGGGTGTCGATCCAGGCGGCGGCGAAGGCGTCGACCGAGAGCTCGCCGGTGGTCCGGCGCTCGCCGTGGACCCGGTCCTCGAACCGGTTCATTGCCACCTGGCGAAAGACGGCGCCGACTGCCCCGTCGAGCGAGTTACCGAGCAGCGCGAGGCGCTCCGAGTCGTCGGCGGCGCGCTCGAGCAGCGCCCCGAGCACGACCGTCTCGCCGAAGATCGAGGCCGTCTCGGCGACCGTCAGCGGGGTCCCGAACTCGAATATCCCTCGCGGGCGCGAGAGCGACGCGTGCACACCGTGGCCGAGCTCGTGGGCCATCGTCAGCACGTCGCCAGGGCGCGAGGTGTAGTTGAGCATCACGTACGGGTGCGCCGACGGCACCGCGTAGGAGCAGAAGGCGCCGCCGCGCTTGCCGGGCGCGGTCGGCGCGTCGATGTAGTCGCCGGTGAAGAACTCCTCCGCGGTCGCGCCGAGCTCGGGCGAGAAGCCGCGGTAGCACTCGAGCACCAGCTCGCGCGCCTCCTCGTAGGGGACGTGGCGCTCGGCCTCTGCCAGCGGCGCCACCCGGTCGTAGTCGGCGAGCACGTCGAGCCCCAGCATCCGCGCCTTCAGCCGGTACCAGCGGCGGGCGAGCTCGTAGCGGCCCTCGACCGCCTCGATCAGCGCCTGCACCGACTCGTCGGAGGCCTCGTTGTCGAGGTTGCGGGCGGCGAGCCAGTTGTCGAACGAGCGCAGCCGGTCCTTGGTCGCCTTGTCCTGAAGCAGCGTGTTGTAGATGAAGGCGCGCGTCCGCAGCCCGGGCTCGAGCGCCTCGGTGACGGCGCCCGCGGCCGCGGCGCGGCGCTCGCGGTCCGGGTCCTGAAGCCGGCTGAGCGCGTCCATCAGCTCCAGCGGCTCGTCGGCGTCGGCGAGCTCGACCGTGACCGCCGTGATCTGCTCGGTGAACAGACGCGAGAACGCCCCGGGGCCGGTGACCGAGGTCTCGGTCAGGATCAGCTCCTCGGGCTCGGAGAGCTGGTGGGGGCGGTAGCGCCGCTCGGTCTCCAGGTAGTGGCGGCAGAAGGCGAGCTGCTCGTCGGCGAGCAGCTCGTCCGCGCGCTCGTCGGGGAGCTCGTTCCACTCGAGGTCGAAGAACAGCAGCGTCGTCTGCAAGGCCGCGGCGCGCTCACGCACCTGCTGCATCAGCGAGCCGACCTCGGACGAGAGCGTGTCGACCGCGAAGGCGAGCGAGGCGTAGGTACCCGCGCGGCCGGCGAGGTCCGAGATCGACTCGAGCTCGCGCATCGCCTCGGCCAGCTCCGCGGCGCTCAGCTCCGGCAGCTTGCCCCGGTAGCGCTCCGCGAACGCGGTCGCCTGCTCCTGCGCCTGGTCGAGCTGCTCGAGCGCGCGGTCTGGTCCGCCGTCCTCGACCAGCGGCTCGAGATTCCAGCGGGCGGCTTCGAGGGCTTCGTCGGTCGGGGCTGCGGTGGTGGCTTCGCTCATACGCGAACGAATATAGGCCGCGCGGGCCCCAGCGAGTCAGAATCCCTCGCGTGAACGCGGCCGACGACTGGTTCGAGGTCGCCCCGGTGGAGCCGGGGCTGCATCTGGTCGCCGAACCCGGGCACGTGTTCAGCTGGCTGATCGCGGGCTCGGAGCGCACGATCCTGCTCGACACCGGGCTCGGGATCGCCGACATCTCGGCCGCGGTCGCCCCGGTGGCGCGGAGCCCGGTCGAGGTCGTCAACTCGCACTCGCATTTCGACCACGTCGGCGGCAACGGCCTGTTCGCGCCCGCGGCGATGCACGAGGCGGCGCCGCAATGGCTGGAGCGAAACACCGCCGACTGGGAGCTCGAGGCCTACGCGAAGCTGGCCGCGGGGATGCGGGCCGGCTACGAGCGGCTGCTCGAGGTCGACCGCACCGACTGGTTTCTGGTCGGGCCCGAGCAGCGGGTCCGCGAGTGGCCGGCGGCGGCGATCGAGGCGAGCGGCGGCTGGCACATCCCGACGCCCGAGCCGGGGCGGCTGCTCGCCGACGGCGACCGGATCGAGCTCGGCGACCGGACGCTCACCGTGCTCCACACCCCCGGCCACTGCCCCGACCACATCTGCCTGCTCGACGAGGCGGCCGGGATCCTCTTCGCCCAGGACCAGGCCTACTACGGCCCGCACCTGATCTACCTGCCCGAGTCCGACATCGCCGACTTCGCCCGCTCGGCGCGCCGGGTCGCCGACGAGCTGCGCGGCCAGCTGCGCTCGGTGTTCGCGGCTCACTGCCTGCGGCCCGCGATCCCGCCCGCCTTCCTCGACCAGCTCGCCGACGCGGCCGAGCAGGTGGCCGCCGGCGAGGCCGAGCTCGCCCCGGCGCAGGGCCTGTTCGGCGAGCACGTGCTCGGCGCCGACCACGGCCACTTCTCGATTCTGGTCCCCGCCTCGCGCGGGGAATGACCGATGCCCGCGGCGCACGACCTGAGCCGCCGTCGCGTGCTCGCGGTGATGGGGGCCCTGATGCTGGTGATGCTGCTCGCGGCGCTCGACCAGACGATCGTCTCCACCGCTCTGCCGACGATCGTCGGCGAGCTCGGCGGTCTCAACCACCTCTCCTGGGTGGTCACCGCCTACCTGCTCGCGGTGACGATCTCGACCCCGCTCTACGGCAAGCTCGGCGACCTCTACGGGCGCAAGGTGGTGCTCCAGGCGGCCCTGGTGATCTTCCTCCTCGGCTCGGTGCTGTGCGGGATCGCCGGCGGCATGGGCGAGCTGATCGCCTTCCGCGCGATCCAGGGAATCGGCGGCGGCGGGCTCATGGTCAGCGCCCAGGCGGCGATCGGCGACGTCGTCTCGCCGCGCGAGCGCGGCCGCTACATCGGCCTCTTCGGCGCCGTCTTCGGGGTCGCCAGCGTCGCCGGGCCGCTGATTGGCGGCTTCTTCACCAGCCACGCAAGCTGGCGCTGGATCTTCTACATCAACATCCCGCTCGGGCTCGCGGCGTTGGTGGTGCTCGCGATCACCCTTCCCGCGCCCCGCGAACGCCTTTCGCACGCGATCGACTACCTGGGCACCGCGATGCTCGGCGTCTGCCTCTCCTCGATCGTGCTCGCGACCACGCTCGGCGGCACCACCTACGACTGGGGCTCGCCGTTCATCGTCGGCCTCGGGGCGCTCGCGGTCGCCTCGCTGTTCGCCTTCGTCTCGGTCGAGCGCCGGGCGGCCGAGCCGGTGCTGCCGCTGGGGCTGTTCCGCAACCCCGTCTTCCGGGTCACCAGCGCGATCGGGCTGGTGGTCGGATTCGCGCTCTTCGGCGCGCTCACCTACCTGCCCCTGTTCCAGCAGACCGTCCGCGGGTTGAGCCCGACCGAGTCGGGGCTGCAGCTGGTCCCGCTGATGCTCGGCCTGCTCGCCGCCTCGATCACCAGCGGCCGGCTGATCGTGCGCACCGGCCACTACAAGGCGTTCCCGATCGCCGGCACCGCGGTCGCCGCGATCGGGCTGGTGTTGCTGGCGCGGCTGCAACCCGACACCGGGACGCTCGAGGCGGGGCTCTACATGCTGGTGCTCGGGGTCGGACTCGGCCTGGTGATGCAGGTGCTGGTGCTCGCGGTCCAGAACTCGGTCCCCTACGAGCAGCTCGGGGTGGCGACCTCGTCGGCGACCCTGTTCCGCTCGATCGGCGGCTCGCTCGGGACCTCGATCCTCGGCGCGATCTTCGCCAATCGGCTCGCCACGGAGCTGGCTGAGGACCAGCCGCGGAACATCGCCTTCACCGACTCGATGCACACCGTCTTCCTGATCGCGGCGGCGGTGGTCGCCGTCGCCTTCGTGCTCGCCTGGTTCTTGGAGCAGCGGCCGCTGCGGCGCACGATCGAGACCTCCGAGGGGGTCGGCGAGGCGTTCGCGGCCCCGGGCGAGTTCGAGTCGATCCGCGAGCTCTCGCGCCAGCTGGCGCTCGCCGCCGGGCGCGATCGGAGCCGCGCCTTCATCGAGCGGATGGCCGCCCGCGCCGGGCTCGCGCTCGACCCGCTCGAATGCTGGATGCTCGGCCGAGTCGACGACGGCAGCGTCGCCGAGCCGATCGCGCTCGCGACCCGGGCCCGGGTCGAGCCGGCGCGGATCGCCGGCGCGATCGCCGGCCTGCGCGCCGCCGGCTACGTCACCGACGACCACGAGCGCGCCACCGTCACCGCGAGCGGCCGGGAGGCGCTCGGCCGGCTGCGGGGTGCATGGCGGGTCGAGCTCGAGGAGCTGGTGGCCGACTGGGAGCCGGCCGACGACCCGAAGCTGACCCCGCTGATCGAGCGGCTCGCGGGCGAGCTCGCCACCGATCCGGAGCCGGCGCGCGCCTAGACCTCGACCAGGTCGTGGTCCTCGCAGCCGCGCGCGGTCGCGACCACCGCCGGCTCGCGCCCGAGCTCGACCGGATCGCCGAGCCACTCGAGCTCGATCGCCAGCGTCTCGCCGCTCTTTCGCCCGCGCCAGAGCCCGGCAAGCCGGCCGTGGTCGAGGATCACCCCGGGCCGCCCGACCGCCGGGAACATCCGCTTGCGAAGCTTCGCGTCTCCGACCAGCGTCTCGCGGTCGGGCTGCGAGACGTAGGGGTCGAAGCCGCCGAGCATCCTCACCCCGCTCGCCTTCGGCGGGCGCTCGAGGCGCTTGCGGTCGGCCGCCAGGATCCACCGCCGGCCGGCCCTCGTCTCGACCTGGTCGAGCTCGTCGGCGATCAGCTCGAACAGCGCCTTCGCGTGTTTGGGCGCGGTCTGCGCCCACCTCGCCAGCTCGGTGTGGTTGCCGGGCCCGTAGCAGCGCAGGAAGCGCCGCGCGAGCTCCGCACGCGCCCGGTCGAGGTCGAACTCGACCGGCTCGGCGAGCTCCCAGGTCGCGCGCTCGGGCATCGTCGTCACCCCGAGCGGCCCGAGCGTGCGCCAGAACCCAGGCCGGACGTGATGGCTCGCGCAGTTCGCGCACCAGGGCAGCAGGTCGTCGGGGAGCCGCTCGCGCAGCGCCTGGTGGAAGTCGTCGCGGCCGAGCGGGCCGTCGGCGAGCGCCTCACGAGCGGCGCCCGCGACCGCGTCGAGCGCCTCGCGCGGCGTGTACCCGGCCTCGCGCGCCTCCTTGGTCTCGCGGCTGTTGATGATCGCCCGCAGGTCCTCCTCGGCGGGCATCAGCGCCCGGGTGAAGACGGCGACGTCGGCGCGCGGGACCAGATAGGGAGCACCGCGCATCGCGTTCACCATCACCACCCGGCCCGGGTCCGGGTCCTCGTTCGTCCGCGCCCGCAGCGCCACCTCGGCCCAGCCGGGGGGCGACTGCTGGATCCCGCAGGCGCCGATCGCGGTCAGCGCGTCGGTGCGGCGGCCGAGGTGATGGCCGGCGACCCGGAAGGCAAGCACCTGCTCGTCGGCGATCTCGGCCATCGGCGGCGAGCATACGTGCGCCGGACGAGCGCCTATCTTGGCCGCCGTGCCCCGCCGCCGCTCCTACTACGAGGTCGCCGGGATCGACCTGCTCGCCGAGACCGGCCGCCTGCGCGGCCTGCCGGTGTTCGCGGCCGGGCCGCTGGCCGCGGCCGAGCCCGAGCTCAAGGTGCGGCGCGCGAGCCGGCGTCCGAACCGGCTCGGCTTCGCGGTCCCCGGCGAGTTCCGGCTCTCGGTCACCGCCTACCCCGGGATCCGGCCCGGCGACGTGCTCGAGACCCTCCTGCACGAGCTCGTCCACCTGCACGTCGGACGCAGCCGCGAGGCCCGCGCCTGGCACGGGCGGGCGTTCAAGCTCGCGCTCGCCGAGGCGATGGCCCAGGCCTACGGGATCGCCGGCGTCCGGCCCCGCAACGTCCTCCACGGCACCTACGCCGAGGCGATCGAGCGACGGCGGCTCACCGGCGGCACGCAACTAGCGCTGCGGCTCGCCGCGTGAATGATTGAGAAGTCCGA
>DASPGZ010000247.1:0-3516 GCA_035620355.1 Solirubrobacterales bacterium
TGGTGCCCGAGGCGTGGGAGGGCCGCGACGACCTGCCCGAGCACCTGCGCGGGTTCTACGCCTACCACGAGAAGCTGATGGAGCCGTGGGACGGGCCGGCGTCGATCACGTTCTCCGACGGGCGCGTGCTGGGGGCGATCCAAGGTGGATGAACGGAACACACCGGCCACGTCCTCCGCTTCGCGTCCGGGCGTGCCGGGTGGGGAACCGGACCGTCACACCTGGGAGCTCGGGGGCCGCGAGTGGAGCTCGCGCCTGATCGTCGGCACCGGCGGCTTTCGGTCGCTCGAGCAGATGGAGCTGGCGCTGGAGGCGTCGGGGACGGAGATCGTCACGGTCGCCCTGCGGCGCGTCGATCCCTCGGCGCAGGGTTCGCTGGTCGAGCTGCTCGATCGGCTCGGCCTGTTCATCCTCCCGAACACGGCCGGCTGCTACACCGCGCGCGACGCGATCCGCACCGCGCAGCTCGCGAGGGAGGCGTTCGAGACCGACTGGGTGAAGCTCGAGGTGATCGGCGACGACCGCACCCTGCTCCCCGACGCCCCGGAGCTGCTGGCCGCGGCCGAGGCGCTGGTCGCCGACGGCTTCACGGTGCTCCCGTACACCAACGACGACCCGATCGTCGCCCGCCGGCTGGAGCAGGCCGGGTGCGCGGCGGTGATGCCGCTCGGGTCGCCGATCGGCTCCGGCGCCGGGATCCGCAACCCGTACAACCTGCGGATCATCGTCGAGTCCGCCTCGGTTCCGGTGATCTGCGACGCGGGGATCGGCACCGCGTCCGACGCCGCCCTGGCGATGGAGCTCGGCTGCGACGGGGTGCTGCTGGCGAGCTCGGTCTCGCGCGCGGCGGACCCCGCCCGGATGGCTGCGGCGATGCGCCGCGCGGTCGAGGCGGGCTACGGGGCGCGGCGGGCGGGGCGCATCCCGCGCCGCCTGCACGCAGAGGCCTCGACTCCCGACGAGGGCCTGCCCGAGCTCGGGTAGGCCGGGTTCGCGGCGAGGCCGGACGGGTACGGGCCGCGTATGGCGAAGCTCGTGCTCGGCCCACTGCTGCGCTACGTCTCCGAGACCGAGGCGGTGATCTGGGTCGAAACCGATGAGGCGTGTGAGGTCGAGGTGCTCGGCCACACCGAGCCGACCTTCTGCGTCGGCGGACACCACTTCGGGATCGTGATCGTCGAGGGGCTCGAGCCGGGATCGACGAACCCCTACGAGGTCGCGCTCGCCGGCGTGCGCCGCTGGCCCGAGCCCGACTCCGAGATGCCGCCGAGCGCGATCCGCACCCTCGGCGGCGACGCGCCGCTGCGATTCGCCTTCGGTTCCTGCCGCGTTTCGCTGCCCCACCATGGCCCCTACGTCCTGCCCAAGGGCGACCATCCCGACGGCCGCGAGTTCGATGCCCTGTACTCGCTGGTCGAGGAGATGCTGCGCGCCGACCCCGGCAGCTGGCCGAGGGCCCTGCTGATGCTCGGCGACCAGGTCTACGCCGACGAGGTCTCGCCGGAGACCGTCGCCTTCATCCGCAAGCGCCGCGACGTCCGCGAGCCGCCGGGTGAGGAGGTCGCCGACTTCGAGGAGTACACGCGCCTGTATCGAGAGTCGTGGGAGGACCCCAACATCCGCTGGCTGCTCTCGACCGTCTCGGTCTCGATGGTGATCGACGACCACGACATCCACGACGACTGGAACATCTCGGCCGCCTGGGTCGAGGACATGCGCAAGCTCGATTGGTGGGCCGAGCGCGAGTGCTCCGGGATCGCCTCCTACTGGCTCTACCAGTTCATCGGCAACCTCTCGCCGCGGCTGATCCGCGAGAGCGAGCTGCTCGCCCGCGTGCGCGCCGCCGACGACGGGTGGGAGGTGATGCGCGAGTTCGCCGCCAACGAGCGGGGCGAGCGCGACGGCGCCCGCTGGAGCTACTGCCGCGACCTCGGGCGGACGCGGGTGATCGTGATCGACTCGCGGATCGGGCGGGTGCTCGACGAGAGCCGCCGCTCGATGCTCAACCCCGACGAGTGGGCGTGGCTGGAGCAGCACCTGCGCGGCGACTTCGACCACCTGCTGATCGGCACCTCCGATCCGCTGGTGCTGGCGCCGGCGCTCCATCACGCCGAGCGCTGGGGCGAGGCGGTCGCGCGCGGTGCCTGGGGCGAGCGCGCCGCGGCCAAGGGCGAGGAGCTGCGACGGGCCGCCGACTTCGATCACTGGGCGGCCTTCGGCGACTCCTTCGAGCGGCTCACCGGGCTGCTCGCGAAGGCTGGCGCCGGTGCCTTCGGCGAGCCGCCGGCGACGATCACGGTCCTCTCCGGCGACGTCCACCACGCCTATCTGGCGGAGCTCGCCTTCCCGCGCTCGGAGGGGGTGCGCAGCCACGTCTGGCAGGCCGTCTGCTCGCCGTTTCGCAACGCGCTCGACGACCGCGAGCGCAAGACGATCGACCTCGGCGACTCTCGCATCCCCGCATCGATCTTCCGCGGTCTCGCGCGGTTCGCCGGCGTCGACCGGGAGCGGGTCCGCTGGCGCCTGATCGAGGGGCCGTTCTATGACAACCAGGTCGCCACCCTGACCCTCGAGGGCCGGGACGCAGCTATGGTCCTCGAACGGACGGTGGGCAACCCCGAGAGCGACCATCGCGAGCTCCACACGTCGTTCGATCGCTCGTTGACCTAGGTCCGCACCACCTTTCTCTACTAATTCGGTAGGCTTATCCGACCGCCCGACGTTGCGGGGGCGGGGACTCCCTCGGCGCAGGCGCGACACACCGCTCGAGGGACCGGGGTGGCCCGGCCGCGAAGGAAACCTCTCCTCTCCCTCTCGCGGCCGGGCGCCCCCCTTATCTCTCGGGCTCCAGCGGGCGCCCGGCGCGCCGCCAGCTCGCCACCCCGCCGTGGCCGACGTGCACCGGCTCGGAGAACCCGGCCCGGGCGAGGATCGAGGCGGCGAGCCCGGAGCGCTTGCCGCCGCTGCAGACGGTCGCGATCCGGCGGTCGCGCGGAAGCTCGGAGAGGCGGCCCTCGAGCTCCGAGTAGGGGATGTGGATCGAGCCGGGGATGTGGCCGGCGGCGAACTCGTCGGCGGCGCGTACGTCGAGCACCGCCGGCCCCTCGCTCGAATCGAGCCGGCGGGCGAGCTCGTCGACGTCGATCAGCTCCAGGCTGCCGACCGGCCGCCCCTCCGATCGCCAGGCGGTCATCCCCCCGGCGAGGAATCCGCGCACCCGCAGCCCGACCGAGGCGAGCAGCTCGGCCGCCTCGAGCTCGTAGCCGTCGGAGGCGGCGACCACGACCAGCTCCGCGTCGGCGACGACCGTGTTCGCGACCTGGGTGCCGAAGCCGGTGTCGTAGGCCGAGGCGCTGAGCGCGCCCGGGATGTGGGCCTCGTCGAACTGGTCGTTGGTGCGCGCGTCGACCACCACCGCTCCCTCGGCGATCGCCGACTCGACCGCCCGGGGCGAGAGCGGCATCGGGGTCCCGAGGTGCTCGAGCAGGGGGCCGCGGTTGAGGGCGACGACGTGCT
>DASPGZ010000248.1:0-3818 GCA_035620355.1 Solirubrobacterales bacterium
CCGGCGTAGTCCTCCTCGTCGAGCGGGTCCTCGATCGTGATCACGTCGAAGTCGCGGATCAGCTCCTGGTAGAGCTCGATCATCCCGTCGGTGTCGCGGGTCTCCCCGGCGACCAGGTAGGTGCCCGCGTCGCGGTCGTAGTAGTGGGTCGCGGCGCAGTCGAGCCCGTAGCGGAAGCGGCCCTCGTGGCCGGCGTCGGCGACCGCCTCGTGCAGGAGTCCGAGCGCCTCCCGGGGGCTGGAGATCGCCGGGGCGTAGCCGCCCTCGTCGCCGGTGTTGAGGGCGCTCTTGCCGTAGCGCTCGAGCAGGATCTCGGCCAGCGCCAGGTTGACCTCGGTCGAGATCTGCAGCGCCTCGAGGATCGAGCCCGCCCCGACCGGGATCACGATGAACTCCTGGAAGTCGAGGTCGTTGGAGGCGTGCTTGCCGCCGTTGATCAGGTTGACCAGCGGCACCGGGAGCACGTGCGCGTTCGCGTTCAGGGCCCGGTACAGCGGCATCCCCGAGGCGGCGGCGCGGGCCCGCGCGGCCGCCAGCGAGACGCCGAGGATCGCGTTGGCGCCGAGCCGCGACTTGTCCGGCGTTCCGTCGAGGTCGATCAGGGCGCGGTCGAGCGTCCGCTGGTCCGGAAGCTCGGCGCCGATCAGCGACTCGCCGATCTCGCCGACGACGTTGGCGACCGCATCGCGGACGCCGAAGCCGCCGAAGCGGTCGCCGCCGTCGCGCAGCTCGTGCGCCTCGTTCGAGCCGGTCGAGCGGCCCGACGGGACGTCCGCCGTACCGGTCACCCCGCCCTCGAGCTCCAGGTCGACCTGGACCGTCGGCAGTCCTCGGCAGTCGAGCACTTCGCGGGCACGGATGGCGGTGATCACGGACGCATCGCTCACAGGGTTACCTCCTCGGCATCGGGGCCCTCGCCGGATGCGAGGGCACTACTCAGGTTCTGGACCGCCTCGGTGAGGTGGTCGCGGAAGAGCTCGTCGGCCCGGTCCGGGTCGCCGGCCTCGATCGCGGCGAGCAGCTCCGTGTGCTCGGCGGCGACCTGCGACGGACGCTCGTAGTGGGGGCGCAGCTGCACCATGCAGAGCTGGATCTCGGCCTCGACGCCGGCGTAGGCGCGGGCGATCCGCGGGCTCTCGGCGGCGTCGATCACCGCCCGGTGAAACCTCATGTCGGGCTCGACCACGTCGCGCCAGGGCGCGCCGTCGGGGACCGCGGAGAGGTCGTCGACGGCCTGGCGGGCGCCCTCGGGGACGCGCCCGGCGGCGATCGCGAGTCGGACGGCCTCGGTCTCGAGCGCCGCCCGCAGACGGAAGGTGTCGAGGATGTCCGGGGCGGTGAGCACGGTCACCTGGACGCCACGATGCGGCTCGCGGCGGAGCATCCCCTCGGAGATCAGCACCTGGGTCGCGGCGCGGAAGGAGTGGCGGGCGATCCCGAGCCGCTCGGCGAACTCGGCCTCGCGCAACCGGCTGCCCGGCTCGAGCTCCCCGTCGAGGATCAGCTCCCGGAGCACGTTTGCCGCCGCGTCGACGGTGGAGACTGTGTTCAGGCGAACGTTTGGCGCGCCTGAACCGGCAGAGGTGGCTTCCATCTGTCACATTATTCCACAATTAGACAAAGACGGGTTTTGACGTGGATTCGAAGCGAGGAGGCAGCGTGAGGTTCGAGGGTCGAAACGTCCTGGTCACCGGGGGCGCGAGGGGGATCGGGATGGCGATCGCGGCCGCCTTTCTCGCCGAGGGGGCGCGGGTGCTGGTCGCCGACCGCGACCGTGGCGGCCTCGAGACGCTCGGCGAGCGCCTCGCCGGCCCCGAGTCGCTGGAGACGATCGAGGTCGACCTCGCCGACCCCGGCGCCGGGAGCCGGCTCGGACGGCTGGCAGAGGACGCGATCGGACCGCTCGACGTGCTGGTCAACAACGCCGGCCTGATGTCGCAGGTGCCGGTGCTCGAGATCTCGGAGGCGGATTGGGACCGGCTGTTCGCGGTCAACCTGCGGGCGACCTTCTTCCTCACCCAGGCGGTGGCCGCGCGGATGGCCGAGCGCCGACGCGGCTCGGTGGTCTCGATCGCTTCGGTCAACGCGCTGCGGACCGAGTCGCCCGAGGCTCACTACAACGCGAGCAAGGCGGGTATCGTCGCGATCATGCGCTCGTTCGCGAACGAGCTCAGCCACCTCGGGCTGCGCTTCAACTGCGTCGCGCCGGGCGAGACCGTGAGCGCCGCCGAGGCCGCCGAGTACACCGACGAGGACCGCGCCCGAACCCGGGAGTACCTGCTGCGGGTGCCGCTGCGGCGGGTCTCGCGCCCTGAGGAGCAGGCGCGGGTCGTCCTCTTCCTCGCCTCCGACGACGCCTCCTACGTCAACGGCCACACGATCGTCGCCGACGGCGGCGAGCTGACCGGCGACTGGTACGACACCGCCCGGCGCCCGCCGGTCCCCGAGCGGCTCGAGGGCCTCGAGCAGGACGACGGATGAACAAGCCGCTCGACGACGTCGACCGCCGGATCATCGACCAGCTCCAGGAGGAGGGCCGGCGCCCCTACACCGAGATCGCCCGCGCGGTCGGCCTCTCGGAGGCCGGGGTGCGCCAGCGGATCGCCTCGCTGACCGAGCGCGGGGTGATCCAGATCGTCGCCGCGACCAGCCCGATCGCGCTCGGCATGATCCAGGCGTTCGTCTCGGTCCGGGTCGCGGGCGCCGGGCTCGAGCAGGTGGCCGAGCGGATCGCGCGGATCCCCGAGGTCGACTATGTCGCCGTCTGCACCGGCCCCACCGACCTGCTCGTCGGCGCCGTCTGCCGCGACAACGAGCACCTGCTCGAGGTCGTCACCCACGGGATCCGAGAGGTCCCCGGGGTGACCGAGACCGATACCGCGGTGATCCTCTCCGAGCTCAAAGACTCCTACCGCTTCGCGGAGGCCGTGCGCCCCGACTAGCGGCGCCGGCGCGCGTCGGCGAGCACCCGCCGGGCGCAGTTGCGGCCGTTGGCGCCCGTGACCCCGCCACCGGGGTGGGTGCCGGCGCCGCAGAGCCAGAGCCCGTCGACCGGCGTCCGGTAGCCGCCGAGGCCGACCGCCGGGCGCAGCGGGCCGAGCTGGTCGGGCGACATGTCGCCGTGCAGGTGGTGGCCGCCGGTCAGCGCCAGGGTGCGCTCGAGGTCGAGCGGCGTGAGCACCTGCCGCTCGATCACCGATCCCGGGAGGTTCGGGATCACGGTCGCGAGCTCATCGATCAGCCCGTCGGCGACCCGCTCGCGCTCAGCGTCCCAGTCGGACCCGGCGAGCCGGTAGGGCTGCGAGCGGAAGCCGAGCGTGACCACGTGCTTGCCGGGGGGCGCCAGCGAGTCGTCGAGCGCGCTCGGGACGCAGAGCTCGACGTGGGGGGCCGCCGCCGGCACCCCGCGGCGGGCGCTCTCCTGGTCGGCGTCCATCTCCGCCAGCGGCAACGTCACCTGGACCAGGCCGCGGTGATGCGGCTGCAGGCCCGCCGGCGTGCCCGCGAACCGCGGCAGCTCGCCGACCGCGAGGTTGATCTTCAGGCTGGCGCCCTCGCAGCGGTAGGCCTCGATCGCGGCCGCCGTTCGGGTGTCGATCCGGTCGGCGCCGACGAGTCCGAGCAGGGTGCGTTTCGGATCGGCGTTCGAGAGCACCAGCGGGGCGGCGAGCTCGACCCCCTCGGTGAGCGCGATCCCGGCCGCGCGGCCGTCGTCGACGAGGATGCGCTCGACCGGCGCCCCGGTGACGATCTCGGCGCCGGCCTCGACCGCCGCCTCCGCCAGCAGCCTGGTGACCTCGCCCATGCCGCCGCGGACG
>DASPGZ010000249.1:0-3645 GCA_035620355.1 Solirubrobacterales bacterium
GCGCGACCTTGCCCGGGCCGTCGGGGTTGGCATGGTTGCGAAGCCGCCAGGCGGCGGTGGCGACGCAGGCGAGCGCCACGACCGAGAGCAGCAGCGGCAGGATCGGCGCCCCACCGCGGCCATCGCCGGAGCTCGCCGCGGAGGCGGCCGCGGCTGCGGCGGCAGGAGCGTCCGGGCCCGAGGACGAGGAGCCCCCGGAGCCGCCCGCGCCGCCCTGGGTCGAGGAGCCGTTGCCGCCGTTGGCGCTCGGCAGGGTCAGGTTGTACTCATCGTCGGCGGCCTGGGCCGCGGCCAGGGCGGGAGCGAGGACGGCGACCAGGATCGCGGCGAGCGCCGAGCCGATCGCGAGTACGGTCTTAGACTTCCTGCCTTGCGTCATCCGTAAGTCGTTCCTCCGCCGGGCCCGATGCCGCGCAGCAGGGTACAGGGTGGGGCTGATGATCTCGCCATGCAGCTTCCCGATGTCAAACACGTGATTGCGGCCGCGGTTGCGGCCGCCAGCGTCGCGATCGCGATGGCCGGCGGAGGGTTCGAGCCGACCGCGTTCGCGGCCGCGGGATTGGTCGTCTGGGTGCTTGCGGTCGTCGGGCTCGCGGTCGGGATCGCGCCCCGCTCGCAGACGCCGAACGCCGCCTGGGCGACCGGCGCCGCGCTCGCCGCCTTCGCCGCGCTGCTCGCGCTCTCGCTCGCCTGGTCGAGCGACGACGGACACGGATTCGAGGACGTCGTCCGGGCGCTCGCCTACCTGGGCACGTTCGTGCTCGTGGTCGCCGCCTCGAAGCGGGCCGAGGCGCGGCCGTGGCTGGCCGGCCTCGCGATCGGCCTGACCGCGATCGCGGCGATCGCGCTGCTGGCGCGGTTCGAGCCCTCGTGGTTCGGCAACCCCGACGCCGACCTCGCCCAGAGCCTGCCCGCGGCGCTCGGCCGGCTCACCTACCCGATCGGATACTGGAACGGCCTCGCCGCGGTGACCGCCACCGCGATCGCCCTGCTGACCTGGTTCGCCGCCGCCTCGGCCTCACGATGGTGGCGGTCGCTCGCGGTCGCCGCGCTCCCGGTCGTGATGCTGGCGCTCTGGATCACCGACTCGCGCGGCGGGATCATCGCCGCGGCGATCGCAATCGCGATCCTGGTCGCGATCGGCCCGGCGCGCACGCGGCTGCTCGCCAACCTCGCCGTCGGGCTCGCCGGGGCGGCGGTGCTGATCGCGGTCGCCGAGAGCCGCGATCAGCTGCTCAACAACCCGGTCGACCCGGCGGCGGCCGGTCAGGGCGACACGATGCTGCTCGTCACCCTGCTCGTCGTCGGGGCGGTCCTCGCCGTCCGCCACCTGTTCGACGGACCGCTGCAGACGGTCTCGGTCTCGCGCACGGTCGGGCGGGCGGCGCTGATCGGCGCCGCGGTCCTCGCGCTCGCCGGGATCGTCGCCCTCGACCCGATCCAGCAGTTCGACGAGTTCAAGCAGGCGCCGACGGCGGCGGACGTCGAGTCCGGCGACGTCGGCTTCCTGCGCGGCGGGGGCAGCGGCCGCTACCAGTTCTGGGAGACCGCGCTCGACGCCTTCGCCAGCGCTCCGGTCGAGGGCGTCGGCGCGAGCGGCTACACCCCGTATTGGTTCGAGCACCGCGAGGTGCCGATCCCGGCGACCCGCGCGCACTCGGTCGTCTTCGAGACCCTGGCCGAGCTCGGCCTGCTCGGGTTCGCCGCCCTGGCCGCCTTCTTCGCCATTCCCGCGGTCACCGGGATCCGCCGCCTGCGCGCGGCGGCCTCCGTGTCCGAGACGGCGCCGGCGCTTGCCCTGCTCGCGGTCGGGCTCGCGGCGGCGGCGGTCGACTGGACCTGGGACCTGCCGGCGGTGTTCGGGATCGCGGTGGTCGCCGCGGCGCTGCTCAGCGGGCCGGCGACCCTGCCCGGCCCCGACCCGGGCCCCACGCGACAGGCCCGCGGCGAGGCTCGCAGCCGGCGACGGTTCGCCGCCGGGGTCGCGCTGCTGCTGATCGCCTGGATCTCGATCTGCGGCTCGGGGCTGCTGCTGTTGTCGGCGCACTCGCTCGAGTCGAGCCGCGACGCAGCCGCGCGGGGCGACGTCGGGGCCGCGATCGAGGCGGCGAACGACGCGATCGACCTGCAGCCCTGGGCGGCCGAGCCGCGTACCCAGCTGGCGCTGGTCTACGAGCAGGGCGGC
This sequence comes from Solirubrobacterales bacterium, assembly GCA_035620355.1. Taxonomy (GTDB): domain Bacteria; phylum Actinomycetota; class Thermoleophilia; order Solirubrobacterales; family 70-9; genus WHSW01. The sequence continues at coordinate 2,186 of DASPGZ010000249.1, forward strand.
GACCTCGACGAGGCGCGCAAGGCGATCGCCGAGGCGATCGAGCGCGCCCCCGACGATTACCGGCTGCGCCTGCTCTCGGCGCGGATGGCCTCCAGCGAAGGCGACGCCGCCGCCGCCCGCCGGGAGCTGCTCGAGGCCCAGCGCCTGAACCCGCGCGACCCGGGGATCGCGGCCCAGGTCGACGCGGCGGGCTAGTCCTCCGGATCGACCTCGGGCGGGATCGGCAGCCGCTCGGCGAGCCAGCGGTACCGCTCGGACCCCGGGTCGAACGGTGGGTTGACCTGCTCCAGCGCGCCCTGCATGTGGAACCAGAGGCGGTAGTGCAGGTGGACGATCTGCGCCAGGTCGAGCTCGACCGCCTCGGGCGCCAGCCCCGCGCGGTGGCGGAGCGGGTAGTTGTAGCCGTCCGAGAGGATCCGGACCCGATCGTGGACGTCGGCGGTCACCGCGGCGAGGCTGAGCTGGTCCATGAAGTGCGGCCACTTGTTGGCGACGACGCCTGCGTCGAAGAGGCGCACGAGCGCGTCCTCCCAGGCGCCGAAGAGGCCGGCGCTGCGGCGGGCGCCGACCAGGCCGCTGTTCCAGTAGGCGCGGATCTCCATCTGGCCGACGGTGGTCTGGACAAAGGGGCGGTTCTTGACCCCGAGCAGCTCGTACATCCTGCTCCAGTAGGGCTCGCCCTTGCCCTTGCCGCGCGAGCCCGCGATCCGGCGATCGACCGGGCGCAGGGCGGCGACCCAATCGCCCTCGGCGAGCTCCGAGGGCTCGGCGGTGAAGACGCAATCGGTGTCGGTGAAGACGAGCGTTTCGTGGTCGAGCTCGCGCTCCGCCCACGCCGACACGGTGACCTTGTTGAAGGTGGGCGTGTCGGCGAAGCGATCGACCAGCGGCTCGTCGATGAAGGTGCAGCCGAGGTCGGTCAGCCGCTCGACCGTCGCCGGCTCGGGCTGGAAGCCCGGCCGCGGCGCGAACGCGTACGCCGGCGCCTCGGCTTGGGCGCCGCCCCAGGCGCGCAGGCTCTCGACCAGCAGGATCGCCTCGCTCTCGAGCCTGCCGTGCTCGACGCAGAATAGAAAGGCCGGATTCACGGCCGGAGAGGGTAGACGGCCTCGCCGGACCCTGCGAGCGAGCACCCGAATGCCGGTCCCAGCGCGTCTTTTGGGGCCGAGCGGGGTTACCCTCTCAGAGATGTATGAGGACGGCCTGCCCCCCGTCGACCAGGAGCAGGGCACGGATCGCGACGCCGAGCGGCCTCGGTTCTGGCGCGACGCCCTGCGCCGCCGCATGCTCGCGCTCGCCGACCTGGTGGCGGCCGCGGCAGCCAGCCTCTTCGTCGCCAGCTCGTCCGCCGACGCCTTCTGGGCCCTGGTGCTGCTCCCGGTCTGGGTCGTGTTCGCGAAGCTGATCGGGCTCTACGACCGCGACCACGTCGCGATCCGCCACCTGACCGTCGACGAGCT
>DASPGZ010000250.1:0-2666 GCA_035620355.1 Solirubrobacterales bacterium
TCAGCCGTTCGCTCGGCCGGGATCGCCTCGAGCGCGTCGATGATCGAGCCGAAGTCCTGGCGCCAGCGGTAGATGCGCCCGTCACGGAACTCGAACAGGGCGCCGAAGCGGTCCTCCGTCGCCACCTCGCCGCTCTCCTTCCAGCACCACTGGCGCCGCGCGTCGGCGGCGACGTAACGGTCGCCGACCTGGCGCAGCTCGTCGAGCTCGACCCGCGACGAGAGGTAGCCGGCGTCGTTGGGCTTCGACCAGCCGACCACCTCGTCGACGCCGCGAAACGGGCCGCGCCTGCCGTGCGCCTCGATCTCGGGATGCAGCTCCGCCCCGACCGCGTCCATATCGCGCTCGGTGACCGCCGCCAGCAGCCGCCGGACCGCGTCGGCGTCGGCGCCGCTCACGCCCCGGGCGCGCGCGGGAGGCGGATCTCGAGCCGGTCGGTGACCGCGTCGTCGGCCCGGTCGGTGAGCTTCACCGTGAGCTTGGCCCGCCCGCGCTCCGCCTCGGCCGCGACCCGGAGCCTGAGCTTGGCCGCGCCGACCGCGAGCTTCGCGGTCTTGGTCGCGGCGACCGCGCTGCCGTGCTGGCGCAACTGCAGCTTCGCCCGTAGCCGCTCGGCGGCCCGCAGGCGCACGATCACCAGCCGGTTTCCGGCCCGGTGGCCCCCGCTCACCTTGGCTACCGACCCGGCGACGACCCCGGCGCCCAGCGGCTTCTCGCCGGGGCTGAGCTCGTAGGCGCCCCAGGGCGGGTTCGCGTTCACCACCCGTCCCGGCTCGCAGGTCGCGAGGAAGCTCGCGAAGCGGGTCGTCGGGCTCTCGGCGATCACCCGGTAGACGCCGGCCGGAACCTCGGTCCAGATGATCCCGCCGTCCTCGGAGGTCTCGGTCCGCGAGCGGTCCGGGATCACGCTCTCGTTGAAGTAGACCGCCGGTGGCAGCTCCGGCACCGCGCGCGCCGTCGCCCCGGCGACCCCGTGCGGGGTGCGTGCGTGGAAGGTCTCGTAGTCGACCCCGCGCACGTTGCGCGCCGAGGCGGTGCTGACGATCGCGCACTGCTCCGGCCGCCCGTCGGGGCCGAACGGGACCGAGAGCAGCGCCGCGAGCCCGTTGTACTCGGCGTCGCCAGGGGTCTGGAAGTTCGCGTTGCGGATCGGCTGGCCGCGGGTGTGGAAGGTCTGCAGGTCGATCTCGTTGTAACCCGGTGGCGGGTCGATGTACGGGGTCACCGTCGTCTCGTCGGGGACCTCGAGCGCGTAGTCGCCGTTCGCGTCGGTGACCGCCGCGGCCCCGGGCAGCTCGCGGACGCGGATCGTCGCCCCGGCCAGGTAGGTGTCCATGTGGTTGAAGGCGTAGGCCCGCCCCGAGATCGTCACCGTCGCCGGAGCCGAGCCGGCGGGTCCCGCCCCGACCAGGACCGCGAGTGATGAGACCGCCGCGAACGTCGCGAGCGCCGTGCGCGCGCGGGCGCCCGCTAGGCGCCGTGGCACTTCTTGTACTTCTTCCCCGAGCCGCACCAGCAGGGGTCGTTGCGGCCGATCTTCTCGTCGTCGGACTTGACCACGGTCGCCGGGTTGACGCCGCCCTGGCCGTTGCCGGCCGGGGCCGCCGCGGTTGCCGCGGTGCCGCTCGCGGCGGCGGTCGCCACGGCGCCCGACTGCGCCTCGCGCATCGCCGAGGGCCGCTCCTCCCCGGCTGCGCCGGAGTACTGGACGTCGCCGCCCCGACGGCTGCCCTCCTCGCCGAACATCTGCTCCGCCTGGGAGGGCTCGATGTTGACCTCGACGTGGAAGATGACCCGGACGAACTCCTCCCAGATCGAGGCCATCAGCTCCTGGAACATGGTGAAGCCCTCGTTCTTGTATGCGACCAGCGGATCGATCTGGGCGAAGCCGCGCAGGTGGATGCCCTCGCGCAGGTAGTCCATCTCGTAGAGGTGCTCGCGCCAGCGGTTGTCGATGATCTGGAGCAGGATCTGGCGCTCGAGGTAGCGCATCAGGTCGGAGCCGAGCTCCTCCTCGCGACGGCCGTAGGCGGCCTTCGCGTCCTCGATCAGCGCCTCGGTGATCTGCTCGCGGTTGGCGCTCTCCGGGGCGATCTCGGCGACCGAGACGCCCACCGGCCAGAGGCCGTTGGCGTGGCCCTCGAGCCCGGCCAGGTCCCAGTCCTCGAAGATCTCGCCCGGGGTGTAGGTCTCGACCGTGCGCTCGACCACCTCCTCGAGCTCGTCGTGGGCGACGTCGGACATGTCGCGGCCCTCGAGGATCTCGCGCCGGTACTTGTAGACGACCCGGCGCTGCTCGTTCATCACGTCGTCGTACTCGAGCACCCGCTTGCGGATCAGGTAGTTCTGCTGCTCGACCTTCTTCTGCGCATTTTCGATCGTCCGCGTGAGCATCTTCGCCTCGAGCGGGTACTCCTCGCCCTCGTCGTCCACCGGGCCGAGCCGGTCGAGGATCTTGTAGATCCGCTCGCCGGCGAACAGCCGGATCAGGTCGTCCTCGGCGGAGAGGAAGAACCGCGACTCGCCCGGATCGCCCTGGCGGCCGGAGCGGCCGCGGAGCTGGTTGTCGATCCGGCGCGACTCGTGGCGCTCGGTGCCGCAGATGAACAGCCCGCCAGCCTCGCGGACCTGGTCGCCCTCGGCCTGGGTCTGTGCCTTGAAGCGCT
>DASPGZ010000251.1:0-4951 GCA_035620355.1 Solirubrobacterales bacterium
AGGAGCAACAGCAACAGCAGGCTCGAACGGAGCGCCGCGGGCGCTGATGCTGGCGCGGATCGCACACGAGCTCTACTGGATCGGGCGCTACGTGGCCCGCGCCGACGACACCGCGCGGATGCTCGACGGCCTCTTTCGCGCCAGCCTCCAGACCCCGGGCGGGCCCGAGAGCTCGAGCCTCCCGTGGGAGGCCGTGATGGCGGCGCTCGGGGCGACCGACGCGCTACCGGCCGACGGCCCCGTCGGCGCCGACGAGGCGGTCCGGGCGCTCACCCTCGACGCCCAGAGCCCCGCCTCGGTGACGGCCTGCGTCGAACGCGCCCGCGAGGGCACCAAGCGGGTCCGCGACGTCGTCTCGCGCGAGATGTGGCAGGCGCTGAACACGCTCTACCTCGAGCTCGACACCTCCGACCTCGGCTCGGCGCTGCGCACCGGCCCCTACTCGGTCTACGCCTACGTGCGCGAGCGCTGCGCGCTCTGGTGGGGGCTGGCCGACGAGACCATGCTCCGCGACCAGGCCTACGCCTTCCTCGACGCCGGCCGCCACGCGGAGGGCGCCAGCATGATGCTGCGGATGCTGCGGATCACGATCGTGCCGCAGCTCGACGAGCGCCCGGCCGAGGGCGGCCCGGCGGCGGCGCTGCTGCAGGCGATCGGCGGGCTGGAGGCGTTCCGCCGCTCGGTCACCGGCCCCGCGGACGCCTACCCGGTCGCCCGCTTTTTGCTCTTCGAGCCGGCCTACCCGCACTCGGTCGCCGCGGCGCTCGAGCTCCTGCATGTGCGGCTCACCGACGCCGACGCCAGCTACCGCACGGCGCCGCCCCTGCTGCGGCTGGCGCGCCTGCGGGCCGAGCTCGAGTTTCACCGCGGGGCCGCGCAGGGCCCGGAGCCGGCCGAGAAGCTGGCGGGGCTACTCGAGCACGTCGGCGACGAGCTCAGCGAGGCCGACGACGAGATCGAACACCGCTACTTCGAGGGGGCGGCGGCCCACGCCCACGTGGTCACATGAAGTTCCAGATCACCTACACGACCGAGTACTCGTACTCGGAGCCGGTCCGCGACAACCTCAACGTGCTGCGGATCAAGCCGACCAGCACCCCGCATCAGGTGCTCGAGGACTTCAGCTTCCGGGTCGACCCGGAGACCCGCCTGCACCAGTACCGCGACTACTTCGGCGCCGAGGTGATCGAGTTCGGGGTCACCGAGCCGCACGACCACCTCGGGCTCGAGGCGCGGATGCGGGTCGCCACCCGCGAGCAGGAGGTCGAACCCGACGGCGGATGGGAGCTGACCGAGACCGACGGCTACCGCGCGGCCGCGGGCGAGTTCCTGCTGATCGGCGACGACGCGCCCGCCAACGGCGCGGTCGCGGCGCTGACCGATGAGGTGCGCGGCGCCAACCCGCTCGAGACCCTGCTCGCCGTCGCCGAGCGGATCCCGGCGCGCTACGAGTACCGCTCAGGCGCGACCTTCGTCGGCTCGACGGTCGAGGACCTGCTCGAGGGCGAGGCCGGGGTGTGCCAGGACTTCGTCCACCTCGGGGCGCTGCTGCTGCGGCGGCTCGGGATCGGCGCCCGCTACGTCTCCGGGTATCTGTTCGCCGCCCCGCCCGGCGGCGGCGAGGACTCGGTCGAGGTGCAGACGCACGCCTGGCTCGAGGGGCTGCTGTCCGAGCGCGACGGCGAGCGCCGCTGGATCGGGGTCGACCCGACCAACACCGGGCGCGCCGGCGAGACCCACGTGAAGATCGGCCACGGCCGCGACTACCAGGACGTGGCGCCGATCCGCGGCGTGTATCAGGGGGTGGCGACGGCCGAGCTCAGCGCCGGGGTGAGGATGCGCCGGGTCACCGACCCGGAGTAGGCGGCGCGCCTACGAGGCCTGGTCGAGGGCCTGGTTGAGCTCCTCGATGCTGAACGCGCCCTCGATCCGCGACGAGACGGTGCCGTCGGAGTTGATCACGAACAGCCATGGCTCGGTTCGCAGGTTGTAGTCGAGCACCTGCTCGCGGGCGCCCTTGTTCGGGTCGTTCTGGTTCCAGATCTCCATGTGGATGTAGGCGGCATCATCGGGGCGGTCGCGCTTGACCTGCTCGGCGACGTCGACCACCGGGCCGCAGACACGGCTCTGGCAGAGCGCCGGGGTGGCGAACAGCAGCACGACCGGCTCCTTGCCGACCACGTCGGCGAAGTCGTCCGAGTGCATCGACGAGGGCGGGATCCGGGTGTCGATCTGGGTCACGTCGCCGACGTCGTCGGCGGTCGGCGTGTGGATCACCGGAGCCTTCTCGCCCGGCTCGGGGATCTTGTCCTGCTCGGGGGTCTTGACCACGGCCGAGGGCAGTCGGGTCGCCTCGAAGCCGTCGCCGCGGTCGACCAGGGCGATCATCTGCCACTCCCCGGGCTGGTCGAGGTTCAGGTCGGTGACGTAGACCGACTTGGCCGCGTCGGGGTCGTTGGAGGTGGTGGCGGCGGTGAACGCGGGCTCGGTCTCGAGGCTGTCGACGCGGGCCGGGAACGGGCCGATCGCCTTGCCGGTGCCACCATGGGCGGCGTAGATGGCGACGTCGGCGTCGCCGATCTGCTCGCCGTCGACGCTGAAGACGCCGAAGCCGAAGCGGTTGCGGCCCTCGATCAGCTCGCTGGTGGCGGGCGAGACGACGATGTCGTCCCCGGGCGCGGCCTCGGAGAAGATCTGCTCGAGCGTGCCGTCGGCGGCCGGGAAGCTCGAGGCCTCGGGGGCCGCCGTGGTCGGCTCCTCGGAGGTGGTCTGGTCGTCGCCCCCGCAGCCCGCGATCAGCAGGGTGCCGGCGGCGAGCACGGTGATGGTGCGGATGATCGGGGTGCGCACCGGCGGCATAGTAGGGAGAGCGACTAATCGGCGACTTAAGCGGCTGCATCGATAGCGTGGCTCCCGCAACGACCGAAGGAGGAGCGGTGGTGGAACGTGCGGCGCTGATCACCGGCGCATCGAGCGGGATCGGGTTGGCGATCGCGCGTGCCCTGGGCGAGGACGGCTACGGGCTGACGGTCTCGGGCCGGCGCCCGGGCAAGCTCGAGGCCGCCGCCGAGCAACTGCGCTCGGAGGGGCTCGAGGTGCACTCGATGCCGGCGATGATGACCGAGGAGGAGCAGATCGTCGCCCTCGTCGAGTCCCACCGCGAGCGCTACGGGCGCCTCGACGTGCTCGCCAACAACGCCGGCGTCGGGATCGGGGAGGCGATGAGCGAGATCACCGCCAAGAAGCTCGACATCCAGGTCGGGACCAACCTGCGCGGGGTGATCATCGCCACCCGTGAGGCGCTGCCGATGCTCAAGGAGGCCGGCGCCGAGCACCGCAAGGCGCTGATCGTCAACACCGCGTCGATCGCGGGCAAGACCGGGCAGGCGTGGCTGTCGGTCTACTCGGCGACCAAGGCCGGGGTGGTCGGGTTCAGCCAAGCGACCCAGAAGGAGCACGTCGACGACGGCATCCAGGTGACCGCGCTCTGCCCCGGGTTCGTCGACACGCCGATGACCGAGTTCGTCAAGGAGCAGGTCCCGGCCGAGAGGATGATCCGCCCCGAGGACATCGCCGAGGCGGTGCGCTACCTCCTGCGCACGTCGCCGTACTGCCTGATCCCCGAGATCGTGTTCACGCGACCCGGGGAGATGCTCTAGGCGGGCTCCGTCGCGGCCAGCTCGCGCTCGGTGGCGCTGAGCAGGTCGCTCTCCGGCGCCCGGCGGCGAACGCGGATCGGGGCGTCGGCGGGCTCCGGCGGAGCGACGGCGGCCGGGATCTCGACGTGGCCGGCGCGCTGGCGGCGCTCGGCGCGGATCTGCGCCGCGAGCTCGGCGATCGAGACCTGGTCGAGCGGCGTGTCGAGGTCGAGCGAGCGCTCGAGCAGCGAGCGCAGCTTGGCGACCTCGCGGCGGGTCGCGCGCCGGGGCCGGCGCGGGCTCGTGTACTCGTCCCAGGCGCGGGCGAAGGCGGCGACGTTCGTCCGGCCGCCGTTGCGATGCGCCGCGAGCATCGGGCAGATGCCCCCCGACTCGGAGTCGACGTAGGCGCCGACGATGATCCGGTTGGTGGCGATGCCGCGCAGCATCGCCTCCTTGGTGTGGCGGGGCAGGCGCTCGACGGCAATGCGCAGGCGCCGCGCGGGATCGCGAGAGGTGCGTCGCATCGCGAGAATGGTCGGCGACGTGAGGCGGTTGGTCAAACGGCCCGGAGGCCCAGGCACGGGATCTTGCAGGCGCGGGCGCGCCGCGGCGTGAGCGCCGGGCGGTTCCTGGTCGCCGCTTTCGGCGACCCCGGCCATGCGTTCCCGGCGATCGCCCTCGCCCGGGCGCTGGCGGCGCGCGGCAACGAGGTCCTGGTCGAGACCTGGGAGCACTGGCGCGAGGCGGTCGAGGGCGTCGGGCTCGGGTTCACCGCCGCCGAGGAGTACAAGACCTTTCCCCCGCCCCGGCCCGGCTCCGACGGCCCGTCGGCCGCGGACGCGGCGCTGGCGCTGCTGCCGATGCTCGAGTCCGAGAGCTACGACGTCGTCGTCTCGGACATCCTGACTCTCGCGCCGGCGCTCGCCGCCGAGCGGGCTGGGCTGCGGCGGGCGACCCTGATCCCCCACGTGTACCCGGTGCACGAGGCCGGGCTGCCGTTCTTCGCGATCGGGGCGATGCCGCCGCGAACGCCGGTTGGCCGGGCGATGTGGCGAGCGGCGCTACCGGTCCTGCTCGACGGGCTGAAGCGGGGGCGCACCGAGCTCAACGAGTCGCGCGCCCAGGTCGGCCTCGCGCCGACCGAGCGCCTGCACGGCGGGATCTCCGAGCGCCTCGCGCTGGTTGCGACGTTCCCGCAGCTCGAGTATCCGCGCCGCTGGCCCGCCTCGGTCCGGATCACCGGGCCCATGCCGTTCGAGCTTCCCTACCCGGACGTCGAGCTGCCGCCTGGCGACGCGCCGCTCGTCCTC
>DASPGZ010000252.1:0-2613 GCA_035620355.1 Solirubrobacterales bacterium
GGGCCGGCGGCCGGCGGCGCGGGCGCCGACGACGGTGCCGGCGCCAGCGGCAGCGGCACCAGCGGCGGCGAGATCCTGATCACCGAGCCCGCCCCGAGCGGCACCTACGTGCCCCCGGCCCCGCCGGTGCCGCCGCCGCCCGCGACCCCGGTCCCCGTCGAGCCGCCGCCGGCGACCGAGCCGCCCCCGGCGACGACCCCCACGAATCCCCCGGCGCCCGAGCAGCACCTCCCGGCGCCGACCACGCCCGCGCCCTGAGCGCGCCCTAGACCGGCAGGTGGGCGACCGCGCGGGTGCCCGCGGGTGAGCTCTCGAGCTCGAACTCGCCGCTCGCCGCGCGGACCCGCTCGTGCACCGAGGCGAGCCCGATGTGGCCCTCGGCGAGCGCCTCGTCGCGGCGCCCTTCCTCGATCCCGCGCCCGTCGTCGATCACCTCGAGCTCGAGCTCGCCGCCGACCCTGCGCAGGGCGACCGAGACCTGCTCGGCGCCCGCGTGCCGGGCCGCGTTGGTGAGCAGCTCGCGGGCGATCGAGAGCAGCAGCTCGTCCTCGGCTCCGAGCGCCTCGGGCTCGACCTCGATCCGGATCTCGAAGCCGCCCTGGCGGGCCGCCTGGCGGGCGACCGCGCCGAGCGCCTGCTCGAAGCCGCCCTGCTCGAGGGTCACCGGATGCAGGGCCATCATCGCCTCGCGCAGGCGCGCGATCGTCGCCGCGACCACCTCATGCGCGCGCTGCACCTGGGCCCGCCCCGGGGCGGCCTCGATCAGCTCCTGGTTCGCGGCCAGCAGGGTCTGCAGCGAGTCGTCGTGGATCAGCTGGGCGATCCGCCGCCGGCCCTGGTCCTCGGCGTCGATCACCTGGGCGACCAGCTGGCGGCAGGTGTCGAGCTCGGCGCGCAGGGCGGCGACCTCGGCGCGCAGCTCGGCGTTCTCGTCGGCGAGCTCGCCGGCCACTAATCGAGCAGCCCGCGCCGCATCGCCTCGGCGACGGCGGCGGCGCGATCCGAGACCCCGAGCTTTTCGTACAGCGAATGCAGATGGCTCTTGACCGTCGTGGTCGATAGGTGGATGTGCTTGCCGATCGCCGGGGCCGAGAGGCCGTTGGCGACCAGGACGAGGACCTCGTGCTCGCGGTCGGTGAGCTTCGGCGGGCCGCCGCTGCGCTCGCGCTCGCGGATCTGCTGCGCGAGGCCGGCCTGCGCCTCGGCGGCGTAGGCGGTGCCGCCGTGCGCGATCGAGACGATCGCCTCGCAGACCTCCTGGCGCGACGATTCCTTCGAGAGGTAGCCCTTGGCGCCCGAGGCGACCGTCTTGTAGGCGAGCTCGGGCTCCATGAAGGCGGAGAGGAAGAGCACGTCGGTGCCGAGGCCCTCCTGGCGCATCGCCGCCAGCACCTTGGTCCCGTCCAGCTCCGGCATGCGGATGTCGAGCACCGCCACCGTGGGCCCGAGGTCGCGGATTCCGTCGAGCGCCTGGCGCCCGTCGCCGGCCTCGGCGACCACCTCGAGCTCGGGCCGGTCGTTGATCGCGCGCACGATCCCCTCCCGGTAAATCGGGTGATCGTCGGCGACCAGCACCGTCACGCGGTCAGAGTTCGTCCCCACAGGCTTCACGACGATTCTAGTTAGCCCTTCAAGGGCGGGCTTTGAGTCGGTCAGACGTGAACCCAGTGCCTCAGTCCGAGGCCCTCCGTGACCTCGGACTGAGACGACTGGGAACGGGACCGGACGCCGGTGGGGCCAGCGCCCGGAACGTCGAAAGAAGCGGATCCGGCCTCGCGCATCGCCCTCAGAAAATCCGTCTCCGAAGTTGCTGCGATTGCGTGTGGGTTGACATCGATCTCTCCCATGTGAGGCCCTCTCCACCTCCCCGACGTGGGGGGTTAGGGGGGATGACGATCATCCTCCGCACGGGGGCCCCGCGCCACGTTCAATCGGTCGGATTCCAGTTGGAAATCCCCGGCGGCGATCGAATGGGCGCGAGCTTGGCCGATCGACAGCGGCGCTCAGTAGTTTCCCGCAGGCGCGACGGGCTCAGCCGGCGAGGCCGATCACCTTCAGCCGCCGGGTCAGGCACTGGGCGGCGAACGCCTGCGTCTCGCGCATCGAGACGCCGAAGAGCTCGAAGTCGTCGTCGTCGGGCGGCGCGAACGGCGGCCGCAGAACGCCCTCGGCGACCGGCAGCGACTCGACCAGGGTGCGCTGGATCGCGTCGCGGTAGCGATCGTCGGAGCGCGCCATGTCGGTGAGGAACTTGGCGCCGAAGGCGACGTGGCGGTGCTCGTCGCGGGCGACGTTGCCGAACCCCTCGACGAACCCCGGCAGGGTCCCCTGCTCCTCGTTGTAGCCGATGATGAAGTGCTGGCCGGTGAGCGCCAGGACCCCCTCGATCACCATGTGGTAGAGCGTCACCGCCTCGACCAGGGTGACCGTGTCCTCGGGCTCGGCGGCGAGCCGGTCGACCCGGTCGGCGAGCATCCTGTCGAAGAGCTCGGCGAACTCCGGGTTCAGGTTGCCCTGCACCCGCTCGAGCCGCTCGGCGAGATCGTCGGCGCCCTCGAGCACCCCGACCTCGTCGTAGAAGCGGTTGAAGAACTGCACGTGACGCGCCTCGTC
>DASPGZ010000253.1:0-3765 GCA_035620355.1 Solirubrobacterales bacterium
TTCTTCACCCATGAGGCCATCGACTCGCGCAGGTCGAGGTGCTCGTCGCTGAAGATGAAGTGCCTGCGCGAGCCGTCGTGCTCGGGCTTGATCACGCCTGCGGTTGCTGTCGCCACGGGGCTCTCCTCGGTCGCTCGACAAAAGTAGTGAGCGTAGAGTAATACTTCCTACTCTTGCCCGCGTTCGAGAAGATCCGCTACGAGGTCGCCGAGCAGGTCGCGACGCTCACCCTCGACGACCCCGAGACCCGCAACGCCCTCTCCGACCAGCTGCTCTCGGAGCTGCTCGAGGCGTTACGGGCCGCGAAGTCCGACGACGAGGTCCGCGTCGTCGTGCTCGCGTCGTCGCACGAGAAGGTGTTCTCGGCCGGCGCCAACCTCGGCGGCTTCGCGGCCGACGCGCCGACCGCACACAAGTACCTGGGCACGGCGCTGTTCCCGCAGGTGTTCATCGAGCTCGGCGAGCTCGGCAAGCCCTCGATCGTCGCCGCCTCCGGCCACGTGCTCGCGGGAGCGCTGGGGATCGCGCTCGCCTGCGACCTGATCGTCGCCAAGGACACCGCGGGCTTCGGCACCCCCGAGATCAACGTCGGCCTGTTCCCGTTCATGATCATGGCGCTGATCTATCGCAACGTCGGCCGCAAGCGGACGAACGAGATGCTGCTGCTCGGCGAGCGGCTGACCGCAGAGCAGGCGCGCGAGGCGGGGATCGTGAACAAGGTCGTCGCCGACGACGAGTTCGACGCCACGGTCGCCGATTGGGCGCAGAAGCTGGCCTCGAAGTCGCCGCTGGTGATGAAGCTGGGCAAGGACGCGATCTGGCGCCAGCTCGACATGCCGCTGGTCGAGGCGCTCGACTACCTGCGGGGGCAGCTGACGATCGAGCTCTCGACCGAGGACGCGATCGAGGGCGTGACCGCGTTCTTCGAGAAGCGCGACCCCGAATGGAGGGGACGCTGATGAGCGACGAAGCAAAGAAGGTCGCCGCGGCGGCCGAGGAGGCCGGAGTACCGGAAGCCAAGCCGGTGGCCGACGCGCCCGACCCCGGACGCGAAGCGGAGGAGGCGGGCGGCATGTATTCCCTCGTCGAGGACCTGCACGAGCGGCGCGGGAAGGCGAAGCTCGGCGGCGGCCCGGAGAGGATCGAGAAGCAGCACGCCTCGGGGAAGCTGACGGCGCGCGAGCGGATCGACCTGCTCGTCGACGAGGGCACCTTCGTCGAGATGGGGCTGCACGCGCGGCCGCACTTCTCGCAGCGGGCGATGGAGGGCAAGGAGGCGCCGGCCGACGGCGTGATCACCGGTTGGGGGGACGTCGACGGACGGCCCTGCGCGATCGCCGCCTACGACTTCACCGTGATGGCCGGCTCGATGGGGATGACCGGCGAGATCAAGATGGCGCGCCTGCGCGAGCTGGCGCTGCAGAAGCGGATCCCGCTGATCTGGTTGCTCGACTCCGCCGGCGCCCGGATCCAGGAGGCGGCCGGATCGCTGTTCGCCGGCTCCGGGCACCTGTTCCGCGAGGAGGTTGAGATGTCGGGCGTGGTGCCGCTGGTCGCGGCGATGCTCGGGCCGTGCGCGGCGGGGACCGCCTACATCCCCGGCCTCTCGGACTTCGTCCCGATGGTCGTCGGCCAGGGGGCGATGGCGCTCGCCGGGCCGCACCTGACCAAGGCGGTCACCGGCGAGGAGATCTCGATGGAGGACCTCGGCGGGGCGAAGGTCCACTGCCGCAAGTCCGGGGTCGGCGACCTCGAGGTGAAGGACGACGCCGAGTGCATCGAGGCGGTCAAGGCCTACCTCTCGTTCTTTCCCTCGAACTGCGAGCAGCGGCCGCCCGTGCGCGAGACCTCCGACCCGGACGACCGGATGTCGGAGGAGCTGCTCGAGATCGTCCCCGACTCGAACCGCAAGCCGTACGACATGTACGACGTGATCCGCGAGATCGTCGACGACGGCGAGTGGTTCGACATCAAGCCGAAGTTCGCGAAGACGATCATCACCTGCCTGGCGCGCTTCGGCGGCCAGCCGGTCGGGATCGTCGCCAACCAGCCGAAGCAGCTCGGCGGCATCCTCGAGAACGACTCGGCCGACAAGGCGGCGCGCTTCGTCAACCTCTGCGACGCGTTCGAGATCCCGCTGGTCTTCCTCCAGGACGTCCCCGGGTTCATGGTCGGCTCGAAGGTCGAGCACGCCGGGATCATCCGCCATGGGGCGAAGATGCTCTACGCGATCTCGCGGGCGACGGTGCCGAAGGTGACCGTGGTCGTCCGCAAGGCCTACGGCGCCGGCTACTACGTGATGAACGGGCGCGCCTACGAGCCCGACCAGATCTACGCCTGGCCGTCGGCCGAGATCTCGGTCATGGGCGCCGAGGGCGCGGTCAACATCATCGGCCGCTCGGCGATCGAGGCATCCGAGGACCCCGACGCGACCCGGGAGGCGATGATCGAGGCGGTCCGGGAGCAGATCGACGTCTACATCGCCGCGGGCAACGCGTTGATCGACGACGTGATCGATCCGCGCGAGACGCGGCCGCGGGTGATCGCCGCCCTGCGGATGGCGCGCAACAAGCGGGTCGAGCGGCCCTGGCGCAAGCACGGGGTCATGCCGGTATGAGGAACAACTGCCCCGCGGCCGCTCCGCTTCGCGTCCGCTACCGCGGGGGTTGGGGGCAGCATGAGCAGGTTTGAAGATCCGGTCATCATTTCGTGCTCGATCTCGGGCGCGATCGCGAACCGCGACCAGTGCCCCGCGATCCCGTACACGCCCGAGGAGTACGCGGCCGAGGCGCGCCGCGCGGTCGACGAGGGGGCCTCGCAGATCCACATCCACGCCCGCACCCCCGACGGCACGCCGAGCTACGAGATCGAGGACTTCAGGGCGATCACCGACGCGATCCTGGCCGAGGTCGGCGACGTGATCGTCAACTACTCGACCGGGGCGATCGGGATCCCAATCGAGAAGCGCGTCGCGTACCTGCGCGAGCTGAAGCCCGACGTCGCCGCGCTCAACATGAGCTCGATGAACTACGCCAAGTACTCGCGGCGGCGCAAGGACTTCGTCTTCAAGGCCGTGTTCGAGAACTCGTTCGACACGATCATCGAGTTCATCACCGAGATGAACGAGCTCGGAATCCAGCCCGAGCACGAGTGCTTCGACGCCGGGCACGTCGCCAACCTCGATCCGCTGCTCGACATGGGCCTGTTGACGCCGCCGCTGCAGATCTCGCTGGTGATGGGGGTCACCGGGGGTGTCCGGCCGACGCCTCGAAACGTCACCTTCATGTCCGACCAGGTCCCCGGCGGACCCGAGGGCGCCAACAACTGGCAGGTGATCGGGGTCTCCCGCGATCAGTGGAAGCTGCTCGCGGCGTCGCTCGACCTCGGCGGCAACGTGCGCGCCGGGCTCGAGGACAACCTCTACCTGCCCGATGGTGAGATGGCGCGCTCGAACGGCGACCTGATCGCCAAGGCGCGCCAGATGGCCGAGGACATCGGCCGCCGGGCGGCGACCGTGGCCGAGGCCCGCGATCTTCTCGGCTTGCAACGGAGGCCCGACAGCTCCTCCGCTTCGCGTCCGGGGGTCCCGGGGTCCGCGCCGAGATGAGCGACCTGCCGCTCTCCGACGTCAAGGTCCTCGACCTGTCGCGGCTGCTTCCCGGCGGCTTCTGCTCGCAGCTGCTGGCCGACTTCGGCGCCGACGTGGTCAAGGTCGAGGACACGGGGATCGGCGACTACGTCCGCTGGGCCCCGCCGCTCTACGGC
>DASPGZ010000254.1:0-3004 GCA_035620355.1 Solirubrobacterales bacterium
AGGGTGAAGTCGAGCCCGTACTTGCCGGCGAACTTCGAGACCGCCTCGACCGGGTCCGGCGAGACGCCGATCACCCTGGCGCCGGCGGCCTCGTAGTCGGCGCGGCGGTCGCGGACGCCGCAGGCCTGGGTCGTGCATCCCCGCGTGTCGGCCCGTGGGTAGAAGTAGAGGACGACCGTCTCGCCGCGCAGGTCGGAGAGGGTGACCGGGGTGCCGTCCTGGTCGGCGAGCGTGAAGTCGGGCGCGGTCTGCCCGGCGGCGAGCATCGGGCAGAACCTAGCGGGCGGCGGCGGGCCCCGGCCGAGCCGCGCGGTAGAGAACGTGCGGGAAACCCTGGCGCTGGAACTCGCGCACGTACTGGAGCCCGAGCTTCTGCATCACCCGCTGCGAGGCGCGGTTCTCGACCATCGTGAACGAGACGATCTCGTCGAGCCCGCCGTCGAAGCCCCAGGCGAGCGCGGCGGCCGCCGCCTCGGGCGCCAGGCCCTCACCCCAGCGCGCCGGGGCGATCGACCAACCGACCTCGATCGCCGGCTCGCCCTCGACCTCGGTCCGGTGCAGGCCGACGTGACCGACGAGCTCGCCGGCGTCGCGATCGCGCCACCACCAGAAGCCGAAGCCGTCGTCGTCGAGCTGACGAGCGTCGCGGAGGATCGTCTCGCGTACCTGGGCCCGGGTACGCGGGCCGCCGAGGTGGCCCGGCCAATGCCACCGGGCGACCGCCGGGTCGCCATAGTGGGCGGCGGCGAAATCAAGATGGCGCCCGATCTCGGGCGCCTCGGCGTCGAGGCGCTCGGTCCTAGGTGCGCTCAGCCGGCGCCCTCCGGCCAGAAGTCCTGTTGCTGCTCGGTCCTCGGCTGCTCGAGCCGGGTCGACATGATCACCAACTCGGCGTCGTCGCCGGAGTCGTTGTGGACCGAGTAGAACGCGTCGCCGGTCATTCGCACGGCGGTCTGGGGGTCGGCCTCGAAGACGTCGTCGCCGACCTTGAACGTCAGCGTCCCGGAGACGACGAAGTAGATCTCCTCCTGGCCCGGGTGGCGATGGCCGTAGCTGCCCCGCCCGCCGGTGCCCGGCGGCATCTGGCGCCAGGAGAAGGAGACCTGCTCGCAGTCGAGGGCCGCGGCGTAGTGGCGCATCTCGCCGAAGCCCGGGTACTCCGCCATCCAATCGACCGCCTGCTCGCGGGCGGCGACGGTGTAGCTCACGGGCCCGCCTCCTCGTCGAGCTCGGGGTCGGGCTCGAGCTCCTCCTCGTCCTCGACCAGCTCGTCGGCGTCGGGCTCGAGCTCGGTCGGCGCGGCCGAGACGCCCGCCGGCGCGTGGCGAAGGGTCTGGAAGCGCTGCATCGCGGTGTCGAGTGCGTCGGCGTCGACCGGGACCTCCTCGGAGACGCGGACCCAGTCCGCCCCCTCGAACGCCTCCATGTTGAAGACCTCCTGATCGATCGAGGTCGAGTCGTCGACGACGACGACGACCTCGGTCTGCGGATTGAAGTAGGTGCCCGGCCGGATCAGCAGGTCCTCGAGCTCGACCACGGGGTGTTCGTCGGTCACCCCGCAAGCCTATAACGGCGCCTGCGGCTACTGGCCGAGGTTCTCGAGCTCGCGCAGCTGCCGGGCGACCTCGGCGTCGACGTCGAGCGGCTCCGTGCCCTGGCGGGCGCGACGCTCGTTGCGCGCGACCACCAGCTGGCGGACCTCCTCGCGCAACGCCGGGTCGGCGGCCGGGTCGGCCGGGCCGGCGCGCTGCTCGGCGAGCAGCCGCTCGAGCTCGGCGTCGACATCGAGCGGCGTCTCGCCGCGGGTGCTCTGCCGGTAGGCCTTCGCCTCGAGCATCTGGCGCAGCTCGTCCTCCTGGGCGCCGGCGGGCTCGCCCTCGGCGCCGGAGTCGCGCATCCCCTGCGGCATGTCGGACTCGAACTCGACCGAGAGCCCGCCCTTGCCGATCGATTTGAAGGCGTTCCCGGCGTTGGCGACGAAGGCGATCGCGGCGATCGGGATCGCGATCAGGACGACGATCAGGATCACCTCGCCGTTGGATACCGCGGGGGAGAGCGCGGCGGTCAGACTCGGCACCCCTTCAGGGTAGATCAGGTACCCTTCTGCGGTGGTGATTGACTGATCAGTCAATCGAGACTTCCCCGCACAAAGGAGCACCTGAAACCGTGGACTTCACGCTGACCGACGAGCAGAAGGACCTGCGCGAGCTCGCCCACAACTTCGCCGAGAAGGAGATCCGCAAGGTCGCCTGGGAGTACGACAAGGAAGGCACCTGGCCGCAGGAGATCATCGACAAGGCCTGGGAGGTCGGGTTGATGAACACCCACGTGCCGGAGGAGTACGGCGGGCCGGGGCTCGACTTCCTCTCCGGCTGCCTGATCGAGGAGGAGTTCGGCTGGGGCTGCTCCGGGATCGGGACCTCGCTGGCCGCCAACGGCCTGGCGATGACCCCGGTCGCCCTCGGCGGCTCGGAGGAGATCAAGGCCAAGTACCTCGGGATGCTGACCGAGGAGCCGAAGCTGGCCTCGTTCTGCCTCACCGAGCCCGACGCCGGCTCGGACGTCTCGGGGATGAAGACGACCGCGAAGAAGGTCGGCGACAAGTGGGTCATCAACGGCTCCAAGTGCTTCATCACCAACGGCCAGTACGCCGACTGGTACACGGTCTACGCGAAGACCGACAAGGACGCCGGCCATCGCGGCATCTCCGCCTTCGTCGTCCCCCGTGACGACACGGTGATGATCGACAAGAAAGAGGACAAGCTCGGTCAGCGCGCTTCGAATACAGCCACGGTCGTCTTCAACGAGACCGAGGTCCCCGAGTCGCACCTGCTCGGCGAGGAGAACAAGGGCTTCAAGCTCGCGATGATGACCCTCGACCGCACCCGCCCGGGCGTCGCCGCGATGGCGGTCGGGATCGGTCGCGCGGCGTTCGAGTTCGCCTGCGAGTACTCGAAGGAGCGGGTCCAGTTCGGGGTCCCGATCGCGATGCACCAGGCCGTCT
>DASPGZ010000255.1:0-3933 GCA_035620355.1 Solirubrobacterales bacterium
GCCGGCGAGGCCGACCGGCGCACGGTCAAGGCCTCCGACGAGCTTCGGGCGCAGCTCCGCGAATCGGTCTCGAACGAGGTCGACGCGGTTCGCGCCCAGGTCGAGACCGCGATCGAGGCCGCCGCGAACGAGCGCGGCGACCGCCTCGATGCCGAGCTGCGGACGAGCATCGGCGCCGCCGCGGCGGCCCTCGGCGAGCGGGTGAGCTCGTCGCTCGACGGGCTCGCGCGTGACCTCGACGCCCGGATCCAGAGCCGCTCGGCCGAGCTCGAGCGCTCGCTGTCGCAACGGGTCGAGAGCGAGCTCGCCGGCCACAGGGAGACGCTCAGCGCCGAGGTATCCGCAGAGCGAGCCCGCGGCGCCGATGCGGTCCGCGAGAGCCTCGCGGGCGAGCTCGAGCGGGCCGAGAGCCAGATCGCCGGGGCCGGCGCCGACGCCGCGCAGGCGGTGGCCGAGCAGGCCGCCGCCGCCGCGGAGGCCCGGCTCGGTGAGCTCTCGGCCGCCCGCGTGGCCGAGATCGAGAGCGAGGTACAGCGAGCCCGCGACGAGATCACCGAGCACGCGAAGCGGGCGCTGGCCCGCAAGATGCGCCGCCAGGAGCTGCGGCTCGCGCGGGAGGAGCGCGAGGAGCGGATCCGGGCGGCCGAGGAGCGGATCGACGCGCACGCGAAGGGAATTCTCGAGCAGGCACAGACCGAGGTCGACACGCTGCGCGGCGAGGACCTGGCGCAGGTGCGCGACGAGGTCGGGACGCTGCGGGCTGAGGCCCGCACCGAGATCGACGCCCGGCGCGAGCTGATCGCCGACTCCGAGGATCGGGTGCTGACCCGGGCCTCGGAGGCCGAGCTCGGGATTGCCGAGCGCCTCGACGAGTCCGGCGAGCAGCTCGCCCGCCGGCTCGACGCCGCCGAGCGCCTGATCGGCGCTCGCGAGCGCGAGTCCGGGCGGGTGGTCGACGAGCGCGGCCGCGCGGCGGAGGGCTCGCTCGCCGAGCGCGCCGAGGCCGTCGCCGCGACGATGGCCGAACGGGTCGACGTCGCCGAGCGCCGGATCGCCGAGCGCGCTGGGGGCGCCGAGCGCTCGGCCTCGGAGGCCGCCGATCGCTCGCGGCGCCAGATCGACGAGGCGATCGCCGGCGGCCAGGGGACGCTCCGGGTAAGCGCCGAGGAGATCAGGCTGAGCGCCGACCGCGCCGCGGCCGACGCGGAGGCCCGGCTGCGCGCCCAGGTCGGCGCGATGGTGCTCGAGGCGCGCTCGGAGCTGGTCGCGCTGCGCGACGATCTGGCGCGGATCGGCGGCGACATCCGGACGGCGGCGGGGGAGGCCGAGAATCGGATCGCGAAGACCGCCCAGCTCGCCTCCGAGGCCGTCTCGACCCGGGCCCAGAGCTCCGCCGCGGAGGCGATCCGCGACCTGACCTCGACCGCGAGGGACCTCGCGCAGCGGATCGAGCAGCAGACGGGGGTGCTCGACTCGCGCGACCGACTCGACGAGATCCTCGCCCGCCTGCGCGACGCCGACCAGCGCCTGCGCGAGTCCGACGAGCGCACCAAGCGCGCGCTCGGGCACCTTCGCGCCGTCCCGGACGAACCCGAGTCACCCGGCGGCGCCGCCTCGCCGGGCTAGCGCCCCGCCTCAGTCGCCGGCGATCAGCCGGATCTGCGCCGGGCGCAGCAGGCCGACGAGCGTCTTGCCGTCGATCGCGGCCAGCCCGCCCTTCTTCATCTCCACCCGGCCGCCGGTGAGCAGCTGCACGGCGCGCGAGAAGTCGGGCTCGTGGCCGACCAGCAGCACGGTGCCCCGGCCCGCGCCCAGCTCCTCCGGGTCGAAGTCGCCGCCGCGGAGGGCCTCGCTCATCTCCGGCTCGATTCCGAGCGGCTCGCAGGCGAGCCGGGCGGTCTCGACCGCGCGCAGCTTCGGGCTCGTCAGGCAGGCGTCGATCCCGACGCCGAGCGCCGCCAGCGCCGCGCCGGCGGTCCGTGCCTGGCGCTTGCCCTTCCCGGTCAGCGGCCGCGACGCGTCGTCGGCCGCATGGTCCGCGGCATCCCCATGTCGCAAGAGCCAGATCAAGCTCGGCGGATCCTTGCAGCTACGCGCCGCGCACGCCGTAATTTGCGGTTTGGACCCCCGGTGCCATCTGGCCCGCTTGCGATGATCGCCGGGTGAGCGCGATGCTCGAGCAAGCAGCCCGGCCGGGGGCCGGGGGCGGACCGGGACTGCCGTGAGCGGCAGCGTCGTCCACCTCCACGTCCACAGCGAGTACTCGCTGCTCGACGGCGCCTGCAAGATCGTCAGCAAGGGCTCGGACAAGGTCGATCGAGGGCTCGCGGCCCGGGCAGCCGAGCTCGGGATGCCGGCGCTCGGGCTCACCGACCACGGGGTCATGAACGGCGCGGTCGAGCACTACAAGGCCTGCCGCGAGCACGGGATCAAGCCGATCCTCGGGCTCGAGGCCTACCTGGTCGACGACCGGCGCGCCGAGGGACGGGTCGAGCGCAACCACCTGACCCTGATCGCCGCGAACGACACCGGGTTCCGCAACCTGGTCAAGCTAACCTCGGCCGGCTTCCTGGAGGGCTTCAAGCGCGGCAAGGCCAACGTCGACATCGAGCTGCTCGACCGCCACGCCGACGGCGTGATCGCGCTCACCGGCTGCCTCCAGTCGCGCTTCTGCCGCCGGCTGGTCGAGGAGCGCCCGGCCGACGCCCGCGCCCACCTCGACGACCTGGTCCAGGTGTTCGGGGCCGAGGACGTCTACTTCGAGATCCAGGAGAACGGGATCCCCGAGCAGGCGAAGGCCAACGAGGGCATCGCCCGCTACGCGCGCGAGCTCGGCCGGCCGCTGGTGGCGACGGCCGACGTCCACTACCTGCGGCGCGAGGACTACGCCAACCACGCGGCGCTGCTCTGCGTGCAGACCAAGTCGACGCTCGAGCAGCCGAAGCTGACCTTCGACACCAACGAGTTCTTCCTCAAGAGCGCAGCCGAGATGGAGGACTCGTTCAAGGCCTGGCCGGAGTCGGTGCCGACGACGCTCGAGATCGCCGACCGCTGCGAGGTCGAGCTCGAGCTCGGCAAGCTGCTGCTGCCGCGGTTCCCGACGCCCGACGGCGAGGAGCCGCGCGAGATGCTGCACCGGCTCGCGCGCGAGGGCCTGCGCCGCCGCTACGGCGATCCGCTGCCGGCCGAGGCGGTCGAGCGGCTCGAGTTCGAGCTCGGGGTGATCGCCGAGATGGGCTTCGACTCCTACTTCCTGATCGTCTGGGATTTCGTCACCTACGCGAAGGCGAACGGGATCGCCGTCGGCCCCGGACGCGGCTCCGCGGCCGGCTCGATCGTCGCCTACGCGCTCAACATCACCGACCTCGACCCGCTCGCCAACGACCTGCTGTTCGAGCGCTTCCTGAACCCGGCGCGCAAGTCGATGCCCGACATCGACATCGACTTCTCGGTCCGTGGCCGTGAGCGCGTGATCCGCTACGTGCAGGAGAAGTACGGGCGCGAGTCGGTGGCCCAGATCATCACCTTCGGCAAGATGGCGCCGCGCGCCGCGACCCGCGACTCGGCTCGCGTGCTCGGCTTCGACTACGCGACCGGCGACCGGGCCGCGAAGCTGATCCCGGAGCCGATCATGGGCCGCAGCCCGAGCTTCGAGGATTGCCTGAAGCCCGGCCAGGAGCTGCGCAAGGCGGTCGACGCCGACGCCGACGTGCGCCGGATCGTCGACGTCGCCAAGGGTCTCGAGGGGATCGTCCGCAACAACTCGATCCACGCCGCCGCGGTCGTGATCGCCGACCGACCGCTGAACGAGATCGTCCCCCTGCAGCTGGCCGAAGACCGCGGCGCCACGGGCGAGAAGGGCGCCAACGGCAAGGTCGAGCGCCAGTACAAGATCGTCACCCAGTACTCGATGGGCCCGATCGAGGAGATCGG
>DASPGZ010000256.1:0-2095 GCA_035620355.1 Solirubrobacterales bacterium
ACGAGGAGTCGATCCGGGTACCGCTCCTCGCCCGCCTTCCGAGCAGCTCCCGCCAGCCCGCCGAGGTGAAGGTGCCGGTCAACAACCTCGACCTCACCGCCACCATCCTCGACCTCGCCGGCGCCGCGCCCTGCACCGCGAGCGGCGACTGCCGCGTCCTGGACGGACGCTCGCTGCTCGAGCTCCTGCGCGGCCGCAGCCCCTCCAGGCAGCGCGGCCGCGCGCTGCTCATCCAGCTCGGCAGCGTTCGCAACTGCGGTACCCCCACCACCCAGGTCGGCGGGCTCGACACCTTCTACGACGCCGTCCGCACCCGCCGCAACCTCTACGTCGAGCTCGATCACCTCGACCGCGAGACCGGCGTCTGCGACCGGCCGGAGTACGAGCTCTACGACCTCAAGCGCGACCCGTTCCAGCTCCGCAACACCGCCGCGTACGTCCCCGAGCGCCCCGCGCCCCCGCGCCAGGCGCGCCTTGCCGCGCGCCTCGATTCGCTGCGCATCTGCAGCGGCATCGCCGGGCGCGACCCCGTTACCGCTCGCCCCTTCTGCGACTGAGCGATCAGCCCGGCGCGAGCGCTACGCCAGCTCCCGCAGCCGCTGCGCCTCGGGCAGCTGCTTGAGCTTCTTCAGCGTGTTGTTCTCGATCTGGCGGATGCGCTCGCGCGTCACCCCGAACGCCCGCCCCACCTCCTCGAGCGTCAGCGGCTCATGGCCCCGAAGCCCGTAGCGCAGCTCGATCACCTGGCGCTCGCGCTCCGGCAGCGCGTCGAGCGCCCGCTGGATGTCCGCCCGCTGCAGGTTCTCCGTCGCCGCCTCGAACGGCTCCTCGGTCTGATCGTCGGCGACGAAATCGCCGAGCTCTGACTCGTCCTCGTCGCCGACCGGCTTCTCGAGCGAGACCGGCATCTGCGCGACGCGCAGGATGTCGCGTACCTCGCGCACCGTGATCTGCAGCTCCGCCGCGATCTCCTGCGGCTCCGGCTCACGCCCGAGCCGCTGCACCAGCTGGCGCTCCACGTGCGCGACCCGGTTCAGCTTCTCCACCATGTGCACCGGGATCCGGATCGTCCGCGCCTTGTCGGCGATCGCCCGCGTCACCGCCTGGCGGATCCACCAGGTGGCATAGGTCGAGAACTTGTAGCCGCGGCGGTAGTCGAACTTCTCCACCGCGCGGATCAACCCCAGCGACCCCTCCTGGATCAGGTCGAGGAAGCTCAGGCCGCGGCCCAGATAGCCCTTGGCGATCGAGACGACCAGGCGCAGGTTCGCCTCGACCATGTGGCGCTTCGCCGCCATGTCGCCCTTCTCGATCCGCTGCGCCAGCTCGATCTCCTGGTCCGCGGTCAGCAGCTCGACCCGGCCGATCGAGCGCAGGTACAGCCGCAACGAATCGAGACTCGGCTCGACCGTCAGATCGAGCTCCGGCTTCTTTTGCTGGCCCGGCGCGGATTCGCCCTTGCCCTCCTTGTACGCGGTGAGGCCGTCCTCGGCGATCACGTCGACGCCGTGCTCGATCAGGTAGGCGTGCAGGTCGCGGACCTGCTCCTTGGTCACCTCGACCTCCTCGAGCGCGGCCGAGATCTCCTCGAACGTCAGATAACCCCGCTCGCGTCCCTGGACGATCAGCCCGCGTAGATCCTCCGAATCCGGGAGCGAGGACTCCGCATGGTCGAGCGCGGAACCCTCCTGGGCCACCGGACCGCCCCCTTCGTCCGTTAGAAGTCCCTCCGCCTTCTGGGCCAACCGACCCCGTCCTCCTCTTCGGGCGCGGAAAAGTATAAGCAGCAGGCCGTCCGGCGGGCGCTGATCCCTACCCTGTGTGACATGACCACCACCGAGACCGGCACGATCTCGGCGAGCACGCCAGACGTCCAAGCGGGGCGTCCCGCCACCCAGGTCAGCCTCACCCGGGTCGGCGTCCGCGGCGTCGAGAAAGTGATCCAGGTCGCCGGCGATCACTTCTTCGCCGAGCTCGAATGCTTCGTCGACCTCAACCCGCAGCAGGCCGGCGTCCACATGTCACGGTTCGAGGAGATCGTCAACGAGACGATCGACGAGGTCGTGCTCGCGGAATCGCCGATCGCCGAGGGCCT
>DASPGZ010000257.1:0-5960 GCA_035620355.1 Solirubrobacterales bacterium
GCGCGCCTTGTTGGTGTCGTCAGGCGAGAACTGAGCCGAGATCTGGATCACGTTGGAGCCGAACTCGGGGTTCTCGGCCTCCTGGATCTTGGCCGTGTCGACCTCCGGGATCCCGGCCTCGGCGAGCGCGTCGCGGACCTCGTCCGCGGTCGCCGGCTCGGCCAGCGCCACCTGGATCTTGGTCCCCGACTCGAAGTCGATCCCGAGGTTGAGCTGCTTGGTCGCGAACGCGATCGCGCCCAGCGCGAGGATCACCCCCGACATCGAGAAGAACCACTTCGAGGCTCGGGTGAAGTCGAACTTCCACTGCTTGCCCTCGCCGCCGGCGCCGAGGAAGGCCGGCGAGCGCAGGAACTGCGACCGGCTGAGCAGGCCGAGCACGGCGCGGGTGAAGAGCACCGCCGTGAACAGCGAGACGATCGTCCCGATCCCGAGCGTGAAGGCGAAGCCCTTGACCCCGGCTGTCGCGAGCCCGAAGAGGATGAACGCGGTCAGCAGGGTGATCACGTTCGCGTCGATGATCGTCGCGATCCCCTTGCGATAGCCCTCGGAGATCGCCGAGAGCATCGATCTGCCGGCGCGCACCTCCTCCTTTATTCGCTCGAAGATGACGATGTTCGAGTCGGCCGCGACGCCGATCGTCAGGATCAGGCCCGCGATCCCCGGCAGGGTGACCGTGATCGGCAGCAGCTTGATCAGGGCGAAGTAGTAGGTCGCATAGACGATCAAGCCGAGCCCGGCGATCACGCCGAGGAAGCGGTAGTAGAAGATCAGGAACGCGAGCACGATCGCGAGGCCGACGAGGCCCGCCTTCAGGCCCTGGTCGAGGGCCTGCTGGCCGAGGGTCGCCGAGACCGTCGACTGGCTGATCAGCGCAAGCTCGACCGGCAGGGCGCCGATCTTCAGCACCTCGGCCAGGTCCTGGGCCTCCTGCGCGTTGACCCCCGAGATCTGCGCGCCGGTGCGGCCGTCGATCCCGGTCGGGTTGTCGACGAAGTTGATGATCGGCTTCGAGACCAACTCGCCGTCGAGGACGATCGCGAACGAGCCCGAGAACTGCTCGGCGTCGGTGGAGGAGACCCCGGTGCAGGGCGAGCCGGTCGCCGCGAAGCAGTCCTCGGCGCCGCGCTGGGCGATCTGGGCGGTGACGTCGGCGAACGCCTCGCGGCCGGAGTCGGTGAAGTTGAAGTCGACCGTCGGCTGGTTGAACTGATCGGTGCCGGGCTTCGGGTCGGTGATCTGGTCGCCTGCGAGCGCCGGCTGGTCGTGGAGGACGAAGAACTGCGAGCGGCCGGTCGACTCGTCGACGTCCTCGGTCGCGGGGTCGTCGTCGGGAATCGACTCGAGCACGATCGTCCCGCGCGGGACCGCGATCACCCTGGTGTTCGGCGGCTGCTTGCCGTCGGGGAAGTTGACGAACAGGTCCTCGCGCACCTCCGAGGGCTCGCCGATCGGCTCCAGCGTGTTCGCGTCGAACAGGTAGTAGGTGTCGCCGCTCGCGGTGCACTTCTGCTGCTTGCACTGTTCCTCGGAGACCTCGGGCTCCTTCGAGGCGGCCTCGACCGCGTCGATCAGGCGGTTGTACGGCCGCTCCTCCGGGTTCGCGATGTCCGGGTTCGGCGGGATGACGTTGGGCTCGAAGTCGTAGAGCGACAGCCGCGCCGTGGTCCCGATCTGCTCGACGGCGCGCTGGGCGCTGGAGACGTTCGGCAGGGCGACGTCGATCTGATCCTGGCCGACCCGCGTGATCTCGGGCTCGGAGACGCCGAGCGAGTCGACCCGCTCGCGGATGATCTCGATCGCGCGATCGACGTCCTCGGGAGTGACCTCGGGGACCTGCGGCGTCGGACGGGCCTGGTAGACGAGCTCGGTCCCGCCCTGCAGGTCGAGCCCGAGGACGGTCTTCTTCGAGGTCAGGACGTAGATCGATCCCGCGAGCAGCCCGAGAACGAGCGCGAGGATGATCAGGTTGTTGCGGCGCTTGCCCATCCGGGGGCCGGGTCTACTGCGGGGTCAGCACGAGCAGCAACCCGCCGTCGTCATCGTAGGCGGGAAACAGATCGGCCACAGCCTCCGCGGGCAGGTCGCCCTCCGCGTTCACGGCGACCCGCTTGCCGAGCGATCGCACGCCCCACTCGAGCGTGGTCTCGATCGGATCGGTAACCCCGTTGCCGTCGACGTCGGCGGTCTCGCCGCCGTCGCCCTCGTCGATCCACTCGAGCCCGAGCACCTCGCGCACCGGCCGGCCGATCACCTGCTCGTCCTTGAGCCCGGTGAGCTCGAACCCGTTGCGGCCGACGTCGAGCAGCCGGGCCTGCTGGTCGCAGATGAAGAAGGCGGCATCAGGCGCCGGGTAGTAGTCGTCGAGCAGCTCGAACAGGAACGGGGCGCCGCACTTGGTGCACGCCTTCGGGCGCGGGCTCAGACCCTGCCGCTCGCCCGAGAGCTCGCGGTTGCCGCAGTTGGGACAGATGAAGAAGGGCACGAGCCACAGGCTAGTAAACGCGGCCTGTGTTTCAGAAGAGCGTCGCGGCGCCCTCGGGCACCGGCAGCCCGAGATGGGCGAAGCCGCGCTCGGTGATCACCCGGCCCCTCGGGGTCCGCTTCAGCAGGCCCTGCTGCAGCAGGTAGGGCTCGTAGACGTCCTCGATCGTCTCCGGCTCCTCGTCGACCGCCGCGGCCAGGGTCGAGAGCCCGACCGGCCCGCCGCCGAACTTGACCGCGATCGTCTCGAGGATCGTCCGGTCGTGCCGGTCGAGGCCGGCCCCGTCGATCTCGAGCAGGGCCAGCGCCTGCTCCGCCACATCCGCCGTGATCACCCCTGTGCCGCGGACCTGCGCGTAGTCGCGGGCCCGCTTCAGCAGCCGGTTTGCGACCCTAGGCGTGCCCCGGGAGCGCTCGGCGATCGCGCGGGTCGCCTCGTCCTCGATCTCGACTTCGAGGATCGCCGCGGACCGATGGACGATCTCGGCCAGGTGCTCAGGCGCGTAGTGCTCGAGCCGCTGCGAGACGCCGAAGCGATCGCGCAGCGGGGTCGTCAGCAGCCCCGCCCTGGTGGTCGCGCCGACGAGCGTGAACGCGGGCAGGTCGAGGGTGACGGTGCGGGCACCGGCCCCCTGTCCGAGCACGATCGGCAGCTGGCGATCCTCCATCGCCGGATAAAGGGTCTCCTCGATCGCCCGGTTGAGCCGGTGGATCTCGTCGATGAAGAACACCGAGCCGGGCTCGAGCGCGGTCAGGAAGGCGGCGATGTCGGCCTTGCGCTCGAGCGCCGGGCCGGCGGTCTGCACGAACGTGGTCCCCAGCTCGGCGGCGATGATCTGCGCGAGCGAGGTCTTGCCGAGCCCCGGCGGGCCGGCGAGCAGCACGTGGTCGAGCGACTCCTCTCGCGCCTTGGCGGCCTCGATGAAGACCTCGAGCTGCGCGGTCACCTGCTCCTGGTTGACGAACTCCGACAGCCGCCGGGGTCGCAGCGAGCGGTCGAGCTCCTCGTCGCCCCCCAGGCGCGCCTCGGCGATCGGCTCGGCGATGATCGGGTCGTCGAGCCCGTCGCCGAAGTTCGGATCCCTCGCGACGCTCATATACGGCGCCTCAACAGCGGCGCGGAATATGGCGCCTCAACGGCGGCGCCCCTGGGGCTTCGTCCTGTCGGACGCCGCCTCACGCGGCGTCCCTCTGCCCGGCCGTACGCAGGGCGGCGCCGATCAGGTCCTCGGCGGTCTCCCCCTCGGCCGCCTCGAGCAGCTTCTCGGCCTCCGCGAGCGTGTAGCCGAGCCCGACGAGGCCGTCGCGGGCGAGCAGGCGCGGGTCGTCCTCGCCCTCGGCCGCGAGTGCCGGGACGCCGTCGGTGAGCTCCCCGGCGACCTTCTCGCGCAGCTCCACGATCACCCGCTCGGAGGTCCGCTTGCCGATCCCGGGAACGGCCTGAAAGCGCTTCGCGTCGCCCGAGGCGATCCCGCGCAGGAGCTCGCGCGGGGTGCCGTCCGAGAGGATCGCGATCGCCACCTTGGGGCCGATCCCCGAGACCGAGGTCAGGTGCAGGAACAGGTCGCGCTCCTCCTCGGAGGCGAACCCGTAGAGCTGGATCGTGTCGTCGCGGTTGACCAGGTGGGCGTGCAGGATCGCGTCCTTGCCGCTCGCGGGGACCGCCTTCAGGGTCTCGGCGGAGACCGTGAGCCGGTAGCCGACGCCGGCTGACTCGATCACGACGTGATCGGGACGCCGTACCAGCACCTCGCCGCGGACCGAGGCGATCACGAGGCGCCCACCGCGGTCGACTCGCTCCGCTCGAGCGCCCGGGCGGTGTTGGCGTAGCCCGCGTGGCAGATCGCGACCGCGAGCGCGTCCGCCGTGTGGTCGGACTCGGGGGCCCGGGCCAGCCCGAGCAGCGTGCCGACCATCTGCTGGACCTGGCGCTTGGCGGCCGAGCCGGTCCCGCAGACGGCCATCTTCACCGCCTGGGGCGTGTAATCGAAGCACGGGATCTGGCGCTGCGCCGCGGCCAGCATCGCGACCCCGCGGGCCTGGCCCACGGCGACCGCCGAGCGCACGTTCTTGCCGAAGTAGAGGTCCTCGAGCGCCACCGCGGCCGGCTCGTGCCACGAGATCAGCGTCTCGAGCTCCGCGTGGATGCGGGCGAGCCTGGTCTCGAGCGGGACGCCCGCCGGCGCTTCGATCACGCCGCCGTCGACCGCCGTCATCTGCCCGCCCGCGAGGCGGACGACGCCGAAACCGGTGTTCGCCACGCCCGGGTCTATGCCCATGACGAGGATCATCACCGCTTGATTCTGCGTCGCGGCCCGGACGCCTCCCCAGGACGCTCGTCGGGCTAGGCCGCGACCTGCTCGAGCAGCGACTCGGGGATGTCGAAGTTGGCGTGCACGGCCTCGACGTCGTCGTGGTCGTCGAGCGACTCGATCAGCCGCACCAGCGCCCGCGCCTCCGACTCCTCCGAGATCTCGACGGTAGAGCTCGGCTCCATCGCCAGCTCGGCCGATTCGACCTCGACCTGCGTCCCCTCGAGCGCCGCACGGACCGCGCTCAGGCTCGCCGGCTCCGCCGTCACCTTGAGCACGTCGCCGTCGAGGGCGACGTCCTCGGCGCCGGCGTCGATCGCGGCGATCAGATCATCCTCCGAGTAGCGCTCCCCGTCGATCAGGATCACGCCCTTCTTCTCGAACTGCCAGGCGACCGAGCCCGGCTCGCCGAGGCTGCCGCCGGCCTTGTCGAACGCGTGGCGGACCTCGGCGCTGGTGCGGTTCCGGTTGTCGGTCAGCGCGTCGACGAGGACCGCGGCGCCGCCGGGCCCGTAGCCCTCGTAGACGACCCGCTCGATCTGCTCGTCGCCCGAGCCCGCCCCGGTTCCGCGGTCGATCGCCCGCTGGATGTTGTCCTTGGGCATCGAGTAGCTCCTCGCCTTCTCGATCGCCGCCGCCAGGGTGAAGTTCGCGTCCGGGTCTCCCCCGCCCTCACGCGCCGCGATCGCGATCGCGCGCGCGAGCTTCGTGAACAGCTGGCCGCGCTTGGCGTCGGTGGCCGCCTTCTTGTGCTTGATCGACGCCCACTTGGAATGCCCCGACATAACCCTGATTCTAGAAACGCCCGGGCGACACCGCGCACGCCGTGACGCGAGTCGTTCAGGAGCGCCGGCCGCGACCGGACCCCGGATTACGGGCCGGCGTCGTGCTGCGGGACGTAATGGCCTATGCGCCGTCTTCGGCGAGCCAGGCCTTCGCCGCTGCCAGCTCGGCGACCGGAAACGCCCGCGCCTTGCCCGGGAGCAGGAACGACAGGCCCTTCATCGCGGGGCGCATC
Organism: Solirubrobacterales bacterium; assembly: GCA_035620355.1. Taxonomy (GTDB): domain Bacteria; phylum Actinomycetota; class Thermoleophilia; order Solirubrobacterales; family 70-9; genus WHSW01. The sequence goes on from DASPGZ010000257.1 coordinate 5,815, forward strand.
CAGCTCTCGTCGCTGACCACTGCAACCCGGTCGAACGAGCTCGCGAAGCGGGCCCGGAAGCCGGTGTCGGCGGTCATCGCGTCGCCCTCGACCTCTCGCGACTCGGGGCCGAGCAGATAGAGCAGGCGGATCTTGCGGCCGTCCGC
>DASPGZ010000258.1:0-11764 GCA_035620355.1 Solirubrobacterales bacterium
TGATCGACCGCTACGGAGAGCTCTCGGTCGAGGCGCGCCTGCGCCGCCGACCCCGCGTCGACGCCTACGGCATGCTGCTGCGCAGCGTCATCGGCCAACAGCTCTCGGTCAAGGCCGCGGCGACGATCTACGACCGGGTGCTGGCCCTGTTCGGCGGTCGGACGCCGCCGCCGGAGAAGCTGCTCGAGGTCGAGCCGCAGGAGCTCCGCGACGTCGGCCTCTCGTGGCGCAAGGTCGAGTACGTGCGCGACCTGGCCGAGCATGTGCTCTCGGGCGAGCTCGAGCTCGACCGACTCGACCGGCTCTCGGACGAGCGGGTGATCGCCGAGATCACCGCGGTCCGCGGCTTCGGCCTCTGGAGCGCGCAGATGTTTTTGATCTTCTTCCTCGAGCGCCCCGACGTGCTGCCAACCGGTGATCTCGGGATCCGCAAGGCCGCCCAGGCCGCCTACGGGCTCGACCAGCCGCCGGGCCCGGCGGAGCTCGAGCGGATCGCCGAGCCATGGCGCCCGCACCGCTCACTCGCATCCGTCTACCTCTGGGAAAGCCTCAGCAACGAGCCGGTCTGACGCGGTTTCCGCAGACAGCGGCTGAAATCTTCGACGAGCGTCCGAGTTTTTGGCTTGTTTTGCAGCCCTTTGGTAGCTTTCGGCACGTACTCGACGATGCAAGGAGGCCTTCGTGGGCTACCGGAACGGCTGATTAGACGTTTATACGGCTGGTCAAACGCCCCGATCCGCACTAGGATGAGCGGTGGATGCCGGCGGCGATCGACCACCGAGCGAGCGGAATGACGCGCTCGTTCAAAACCTGGCTCTTGCCCGGTAGCTCTCCCGAGCGCCGGTTTGCTGCTGTCGCCCTGAACCTCGGGCTGCTGCTCCTGGCGGTGGCCGGCCTTGTGCTGCTCGCGCCCGCCTCCGACTGGAGCGACCCGATCCTGATCGCCGCGCTCGCGGGGATCTCGGCCGTCGCCTACGCCGCTGAGGCGAGGCTGAAGCGCGGCGAGCGGGTCTTCTTCGGCGCCACGCTGATCGCCGCCATGGTCACCGTCGCCGTCGCCGGCCCGTTGCCCGCGATCCTCGTCTGGGCGGTCCCGGACCTGATCGCCCGCTACGTGCTCAGGGTCGAGAGCAAGCTCTCCCCCGGCTTCGTCGCCAACCTCGGCAGCTTCGCGCTCGCCGCGCTCGTCGGCGCCGAGATGCTGGCGCTCGGTGGCTCGCCCTCAGGGCCCGCTGTCGGCCCGTCGCTGTTCGCGGCGGGCGTCGCCATGTGGGCCGCCAACTTCGCCGTCGCCCGGCTCGCGTTCGCGCCCTTCTACCAGGGGTATCGCCCGGTCGCCCTGATCCGCGACGAGTTCTTCGACCTCGCCCCGGCGGTGCTCGGGATGCTCGTCGTCGGGGTCGCCGCGGCGGTCGGCGTGGAGGCCTTCGGCGCCTGGGCGCTGGCCGCGCTGGCGCTGGTGATCGTCGTGCCGCAGGTCGCGCTCGAGCGGATCGCCGCCGGCCAGGCGGCGGGCCGGCTCGCACGCGCCGACGCGATGCGCCTCTACGCCGCCGCGATCGCCGACGTGCTCGACGTCCCACGCGAGCAGCGCCGCGAGCTCGCCTGCGCCGCCGAGCTCGTCCACGCCGCCGAGGACCCGATCACCAGCCGCGGCCTCGACTGGCGCGAGGCCGATGTCTCCCGGGTCGCCTTCCTCGCCCTGCACGCCGGCGAGCGCTGGGCCGGCGACGGCTGGCCGGCCGGCCTCCCCGCCGAGTCGATCCCGCGGGGCAGCCGGATCCTCGCGGTCGCCGACGCCTGGGCGGCGATGACCGCGAGCGGCACCCCCGAGCTTCCCCAGTCCGAGGCGATGCTGGCGCTCGCCGCCCAGTCTGGCCTCGCCTTCGATCCCGAGATCGTCGACGCGGCCACCCGGGTGGTCGGCGACGAAGAGGGCTTCGCCCGCGAGCCCGGCTTCCAGCCCCAGCTCCACCGGCTCCCCGTGCCGCGACGGCTGCGCCGCGACGCGCTGCCGGCGATGCTGCCCCGCCTGATCAATTCCTGAAGTAAGCCGGCTGAACGGCGCCGGGGTCGGTAGCGGCCTTCGGCCGCCCCTCGCTGGCGTCCGACACCGGGCATAGATTGCGGCTCGATGCCGCCGCTGGTCACGTTCGACGAGGCGCTCGAGCTTGGAGCGCTCTCTGATCACGACGAGATCGGCGCGCTGATCGAACGCGCCTGGGAGGCGCGCACCGAGCGCTTCGGCGACTCCACCGACCTCTGCTCGCTGGTCAACGCGAAATCCGGCGGCTGCGCCGAGGACTGCGGCTTCTGCGCCCAGTCGCGCTACGCCGAGGCCGACACGCCGATGCACGCGATGATGGAGCCCGAGCAGATGCTCGAGCACGCGAGGGCGGCCGAGGCCGCCGGGGCGCATCGCTTCTGCATGGTCACCCAGGGTCAGGGCCTGTCGAAGCGCGACTTCGAGAAGGTGCTCGCCGGGGCGCGGCTGGTCGCCGAGCACACCAACCTGAAGCGCTGCGCCTCGATCGGCCACATCTCGGTCGATCGGGCGCACAAGCTGCGCGATGCCGGGATCCAGCGGGTCCACCACAATGTCGAGACGGCGCGCTCGTACTACGACGAGGTCTCGACCACGGTCCGCTACGAGGGCCGGATCCGCACGATCGAGGCGACCGAGGAAGCCGGCCTGGAGACCTGCGTCGGCGGGATCCTGAACCTCGGGGAGTCGCCGCGCCAGCGGGTCGAGATGGCCTTCGAGCTGGCCGAGATCGACCCGACCTCGGTGCCGATCAACCTGCTCAACCCGCGCGCCGGGACCAAGTTCGGCGAACGCGACCTGATGGACCCGTGGGAGGTGGTCAAGTGGGTGGCGATCTTCCGCCTGATCCTCCCCGACGCCCTCTTCCGCCTTTGCGGCGGCCGGGTCGAGAACCTCGGCGAGCTGCAGCCGCTCGCGGTCAGGGCCGGCCTCAACGGGGTGATGATGGGCAACTTCCTGACCACGCTCGGGGTCGAGCCGCAGACCGACCGGGCCTCGTTCTCAGAGCTCGGGCTGAACGTCGCCCGCCAGCCCGACAACGGCGCCAACCCGCGCCCCGACAACCGCTCGGGCTGGCTCGACGGCGAGACCCCGCGGACGCCGGTCGACGAGCTGATCGACAGCCAGGCGCAAGCGAACTTCTGGGACCCCTCGACCCAGCTGCGGGTGATCAAGAAGAAGAAGGACGGGGTTCCCGCCTACCCGGAGCGGCCCAGTGAACGAACGGGCGCGGCGGGCTGGGGAGATTGAGGCGGAGCCCGACAGGGCGAAGCCGAGACGCGCCCCCGTCGAGGCGCCTTAGGTGACCGACGTCGCTGAGCGGCTCGCCGAGCTGCGGCGGTCGGGGCTCTACCGCCGGCTGCGACTGATAGAGGGACCGCAGGGCCCGCGGGTGCTGCTCGACGGGGCCGAGGTCCTGCTGCTGTGCTCGAACAACTACCTCGGCCTCGCCGACGACCCGGCCGTGCGCGCCGCCGCCGCGGAGGCCGCCGAGCGCTACGGCGCCGGCGCCGGCGCCTCGCGGCTGATCTCCGGCACGATGACGCTCCATCGGCGGCTCGAGGACCGGCTCGCGGCCTTCAAGCGCTCCGAGGCCGCGCTCCTGTTCGGCTCCGGCTACCTGGCCAACACCGGCGTCGTCTCCTCGCTCGCCGGGCGCGGCGACGTCGTCTTCTCCGATGAGCTCAACCACGCCAGCATCATCGACGGCTGCCGGCTCTCGCGAGCGGAGGTGTTCGTCTACCGCCACGCCGACCCCGAGCACCTCGCCTGGGGCCTGGCCGAGGCGGGCGATCGCGCGCGGCTGATCGTCACCGACGGGGTCTTCTCGATGGACGGCGACGTCGCGCCGCTGGCCGAGCTCGCCGACCTCGCCCGCCGCCACGGCTGCCTGCTCGCCGTCGACGAGGCGCACGGCACCGGGGCACTCGGCCCCGGAGGGCGTGGTTCGGTCGCCGCCGCCGGGCTCGAGGGCGAGGTCGACGTGATCGTCGGCACCCTCGGCAAGGCGCTCGGCAGTTACGGCGCCTACGTCTGCGCCTCGCGCGAGCTGGTCGAGCTGCTGATCAACACCGCCCGGCCGTTCATCTACTCGACCGCGCTGCCGCCGCCGGTGGTCGGCGCCGCGCTCGCGGCGCTGGCGCGCCTCGACACGCGCCCGGGGATCGTCGAGCAGTTGCGGCGCAACGCCGCCGTCATGCGCGAGGCGCTCGGCGCCGAGGGCCTGGCGCCGTCGGGCTCGCGGACGCAGATCGTCCCGGTCCCGGTCGGCGACGCGCGCCGCGCGATGACCCTCTGCGAGCGCTCGCTCGAGGGCGGCGTCTTCGCCCAGGCGATCCGGCCGCCGACCGTGCCGGCCGGGACCTCGCGCCTGCGACTGACGGTGATGGCCAGCCACCGGGCGGAGGACCTGCGCCGCGCCGCGCGGGTGATCGGGCGCGCCGCCACGGCGCTCGGGGTCGCGCGCGGATCGCCCGGCGGGATCCCGAGGGCGGCGTGACCGCCGGGGCCTTCGTCACCGGGACCGGCACCGAGGTCGGCAAGACGGTGGTCGCGGCGGCGATCGCCGCCACCGCGGCCGGCGACGGGGCGACGGTGGCCGTGTTCAAGCCCGCCGTCTCCGGGCTCGACGAGCTCGGGGGCGCCGAGCCCGACCACCGGCTGCTGCGACGGGCGGCGCGCTCGGAGCAGGCCGACGACGAGATCTCGCCCTACCGCTACGGGCGACCGGTCTCGCCTCACCTCGGCGCCGAGCTCGCAGGCGAGCGGATCGAGCCCGGGCGGCTCCGGTCCGGGGCGAGCGCCGCGGCGGCCGGCGCCGACATGCTGGTGGTCGAGGGCGTCGGCGGCTTCCTCGTCCCGCTGGCGCCGGACTACCTCGTCCGCGACCTGGCGGTCGAGCTCGGGCTGCCGGTCGTGATCGCCGCCGCGCCCGGGCTCGGGAGCATCAACCACACCCTGCTGACGGTCGAATCGGTCCGCGCCGCGGGGCTCGACCCGGCGCTGGTCGTGCTCACCCCCTGGCCCGACCCCGCGGCCGAGCTCGAGCGCTCGAACCGGGAGACGATCGCGAGGCTCGGCGAGGTCGAGGTCGTGACGCTGCCCCGGATCGACCTCGACCGGCGTGGAGACTGGCCGCGGCTCGAGCTCCCGGGCCGCTTTTCCCTCCGGACCCCTGCCTAGGATCGCGCTGGCGATGTCGGATATCAGCGAGCTCGATCACCGGCACCTCTGGCACCCGTTCACCCAGCAGCGCGACTGGTGCGACGAGCCGCCCCTGGTGATCGACGCGGCCGACGGCACCGACCTGATCGACGAGCAGGGCCGGCGCTACATCGACGGGGTCTCCTCGCTGTGGTGCAACGTCCACGGCCACCGGCACCCGCTGATCGACGCGGCGGTGCGCGACCAGCTCGACCGGGTCGCTCACTCGACCATGCTCGGGCTCACGCATCCCGGCGCCGCCGAGCTCGCCACGCGGCTGGTCGAGGTGGCGCCGCCGGGTCTCTCGCGGGTCTTCTACTCCGAGTCGGGATCGACCGCGGTCGAGATCGCGCTGAAGATGGCGTTTCAGTACTGGCGCCAGCGCGAGGGCGACCTCTGCCGGCGAACCTCGTTCGTCTGCCTCACCGACGGCTACCACGGCGACACGCTCGGGTCCGTCTCGGTCGGCGGCATCGACCTCTTCCACGGCGCCTTCGGGCCGCTGCTGTTCAAGACCTACCGGGTCGACCCGGGGGACGAGCGCAAGCTCGAGCGGGTGCTCGACCTGCACGCGCGCGAGATCGCGGCGGTGATCGTCGAACCGCTGGTCCAAGGGGCGGCCGGGATCCGGGTGCAGCCGCCCGGGTTCCTGCGCCGGGTGCGGGAGCTGACCGCCGAGCACGGCGTGTTCATGATCGCCGACGAGGTCGCCACCGGCTTCGGCCGCACCGGGACGATGTTCGCCTGCGAGCAGGAGCGGGTCGGGCCCGACCTCCTCTGTCTCGGCAAGGGGCTCACCGGCGGTTACCTGCCGCTGGCCGCGACGCTGGCGACCGAGCACGTCTACGAGGGCTTCCTCGGCGCCGCCGACGAATACCGGACCTTCTTCCACGGCCACACCTTCACCGGCAACCCGCTCGGCTGCGCGGCCGCGCTCGCCAGCCTCGAGGTGTTCGAGCGCGAGGGCACCCTGGTCCGGCTGCAGCCGAAGATCCGGATGCTCGGCGAGCTGCTCGGGCAGCTCGAGCGGATGCCCGAGGTGGCCGAGGTGCGCGGCCGTGGGTTCATGGTCGGGATCGACCTCGGCGACCACGACCCGTCGCTGCGGCTCGGCCACCGGGTGGCGCTGGAGGCGCGCGAGCGCGGCGCGATCGTGCGTCCGCTCGGCGACACGATGGTGCTGATGCCCCCGCTCTCGATCACGAAGACCGACCTGCGCCGCCTGGTCGAGATCGTCGCCGACTCGATCGTCGCGGCGTCGGACTCGGCCCACGGGTCCGAGCCGGCGACCGAGCTGCGGGCCGCGTAACCTCGCTCGCGTGAGCGCGGGCTACGCGGACGAGGTCGGGCGCCTCTACTCGCTGGGGCTGGACGAGTTCATCGCCGAGCGCGACGCCGCCGCCAAGCGAGCCCGCGAGGACGGCGACCGCGACGCCGCGAAGCGAATCAAGGCGCTGCGCAAGCCGAGCGTGCCCGCGGCGGCGATCAACCGCGCCGTGCGCGCCGACGAATCCGCCGCCGAGGGTCTGATCGCCGCGGGCGAGCGGCTCGAGGCCGCCCAGAGCGAGGCGCTCGCCGGCGGCGACGCCGACACCCTGCGCGAGGCGATCGCCGCGCACTCCGAGGCGGTGGAGGCGCTGATGGAGACGGTGGCGCGGGAGCTCGACGGCGCCGGCGGGTCGGCGGCGATCGACCGCGCCCGCGAGACCCTGCGCGCGGCCGCCGGCGACGAGGAGCTGCGTGGCGAGCTCGCTGCGGGCACCCTGGTACGTGACCGCGAGGGGGTCGGCTTCGGCGGCGCCGCCGCGGTCGGCGAGGTGACCCGCAGGCCGACCCGCAAGCGGACCGAGGCGAAGCGAGAGTCCAAGGCCAAGGACGCGGCGCCGGCGAAGCGGCCCGAGCGCAAGGGCCCGACCGCGGCCGAGCGCAAGCGCGCCCAGGCGGCGCTACGTCGCGCCGAGCGCTCTCTCGAATCGGCGGCGAAGCGGCTCAAGGACGCGGAGCGGCGCCTCGAGCGGGCCCGCCGCGGGCTCGCCGAGGCGGAGGAGGAGCGCGAGGACGCCGCCCGCGAGCAGGGAGAGCGCGAAGCCGAGCTGGCCGAGGCGCGCGATCACCCCCACCTGTGACGGATCCCGAAGAGCGCCGTAGTACGGCCATGAACCAGACGCTCGTGGCGCCGGCGATCGAGGCGCCGTCGGAGGCCGAGACCGCCTTCGAGGCCCTCTACCGCGCGAGTCGCGACGACGTCTACGCCTACGTCGCCGGGATGCTGCGCGACCGCAGCGCCGCCGAGGACGTCACCGCGCAGGCCTTCGAGCGCGCCTACCGGCGCCGGGCGAGCTTCAAGCCCGAGCGCGGGAGCCGGCGGGCGTGGCTGTTCGGGATCGCCCGCAACGCCGCGCTCGACGAGCTTCGCCGCCGCGGCCGTCACACCAAGCTCACGGGCGAGCCGGAGGACGTCGCCGCCGCGGGAGCCCACGAGGAGGCGGTCGAGGCGTCGCTGCGGCGTTCGATGCTGAACGCGGCGCTGGCGAAGCTCTCGCGGCGCGAGCGAGAGCTGATCGCGCTCAAGTACTTCGCCGGGCTCGCGAACGCGGAGATCGCCGGTGTGATCGGGGTCAGCGAGTCGAACGCGGGCACCAGGCTGCACCGGGCGATGGAGAAACTGAGGGAGGCATGCGATGAGGGTTGAGGATCTGGAACGCGAGCTGCGCGCCGAGCGCCCGGAGCCGGATCTCGACTTCGCCCGCAGGCTGGACGAGTGGGCCGAGGCAGGGTTCCCGCGCGATCACGGGCTCGGCCCGCGCGCCACCGAGCGCAAGGGCGGGCTCCAGCGCGCCTGGGAGCGGCTCAGCGCGACCCCGGCGCGGCGGATGCTGCTGCCGGCGGGGGCGGTGGCGACCGTTGTCGTGGTCGCCGGGGTGGCGATCAGCCGGCACGACCCCGAGGGCACCGGGCTCTCCCGCTCGGCCTCCACCGCGACGACCGAGCAGGCGAGCTCGGCGGAGGATGCGGGCTCCGACGGCGGCGCCGCGACGCCGGGCGCCGCGGACAGCGCAGTCGAGGCGGCGCCGTCGCTCGAGCTCGACAGCGGCGACCCCGGCATCGCCCGCGGCACCGACGAGCGGATCGTCGACGCCGGCGCCCGGCTCTCGCTCGGCGCGGAGGCGGACGAGGTCCAGGAGGCGGCCAACGGGGTGGTCGAGGTCACCGACCGCTACGACGGCGTCGTCGTCGACTCGCAGGTGACCTCGGACGTGGCCGGCGCTCGCGCCTCGTTCGAGCTCGAGCTCCCCTACTCGCGGCTCGACGCTGCGCTCGCCGACCTGTCCGAGCTCGGCGACGTGATCTCGCGCACGGAGACGACCGAGGACATCACCCCCCAGGCGGTCCGCGCGCGCAAGGATCTCGCCGACCTGCACGAGCGCATCCGCGACGCCCGGATCGAGCTGATCAAGGCCGACACCCGCGAGCAGCGGCTGATCCTGCGCTCGCAGATCGCCTCGCTCGAGGCGAGCGCCGACGCGGCGGAGGCCGAGCTCAACGGGGTCGTGCGCCAGGGCCGCTTCGCCACGGTCGAGGTCACGATCCGCTCCGACGGGCCGGCCGACGAGGACGGCGGCTGGAGCCTCGGCGACGCCTTCGACGACGCCGGACGAGTGCTCGAGGTGATCGGCGGGATCGCGCTGGTCGCGCTCGCGGTGCTCGTGCCGCTGGCGCTGGTCGCCGGGCTCGCCGCGTTCGGGATCAGCCGGGCCCGCGGCCGGGCCCGCGAGCGGGCTCTCGACGCCTAGGTCGAGCCCTCAGCCGTCGTAGGGCTCGAAGTCGGCCTTGCGGGCGCCGCAGACGGGACAGAACCAGGAATCCGGGATCTCCGCGAAGGCGGTGCCGGGCGGGATGCCGCCGTCGGGGTCGCCGTCGTCGGGGTCGTAGATGAACCCGCACGAGGAGCAGATGTAAAGCTGCTTGGAAACGGTCTCCGAGCTCACCCTCGGCAGGTTATCGTCAGGTCGATGAGCGACGTGCCCGTGACCCCGCGTCCCGCCGCGACGGTGCTGCTTCTCCGCCGCGGCGCCAAGCACGGCTCGCGCGGGGTCGAGGTGCTGATGGTGCGCCGCTCGGGCAGCGCCTCGTTCATGCCCGGGGTCTGGGTCTTCCCCGGCGGGATCGTCGAGCCCGGCGAGAGCCCCGCCGCGGCCGCGGCCCGCGAGCTCGACGAGGAGGCCGGGATCGATCTCGGGACCGAGGCCGAGCTGGTCGCGTGGTCGCGCTGGATCACCCCGGAGGTGGTCTCGGTTCGGTTCGACACCCACTTCTTCGTCGCGCTCGCACGGCCACACGCGAAGGCGGAGGCCGACGGGGTCGAGGTCTCTGCCGCCGACTGGTTCGAGCCGCGCGCGGCGCTCGACGCGCACGAGGCCGGCGAGATCGAGCTCGTCTTCCCGACGATCAAGACGCTCGAGACCCTGCTCGGCCACGAAACCGCCGAGGAAGTGATCGAGGCCGCCCGCAGGCGCCAGGTCGAGCCGATCCTGCCGCGGGTGGTCGGCACCCGCAGCGAGCACCGCGTGCTGCTGCCCTGGGAGGACGGCTACGAGGAAGCGGAGAGCAGCGTCGAGAGGCTGCCGCCGTGACCGCGACCCTGCCCCCGGCGCTGCGCGAATGCTTCTCGCGCTTCATCACCACCGAGTACACGACGATCGACTCGCGGCAGCAGCCGATCACCTGGCCGGTGACCCCGTACTACGCCGACGGCGGGCCGACGATCGACGTCAACACCGGCCTCGGCTACCCGAAGAAGGCCGACGACGCTGCGCGCAACCCCCGAGTGGCGCTTCTGTTCAGCGACCCGACCGGCTCCGGCCTCGAGTCTCCGCCCCAGGTCCTGGTCCAGGGGACCGCCGAGGTCGACGACGCCGACCTCGCCGCCAACCGCGAGCGCTACCGGCGCGAGTCGGCGGCCAAGCTTCCGCGGGCGCGGGGGATGCAGCCGCCGGGCTGGCTGCGCGGGCCGTTCGACTGGTATCTCTCGCGGATCTACGTCCACGTGCGGCCCGAGCGGGTCTTCGCCTGGCCGCACGGCGATCCGGTCGCCGAGCCCGAGGTCCACGACTCGCACCTGGAGGAGGTGCGCTCGGGCCATTCGGAGGAGCCGCCAGAGCCGCACGCCGGGTCGGCCGGCGGCGGCGTCGCCTGGGACTCGCGGATCGCCGAGCTCGGCAGCCGCCATCCGATGGCGGTGCTCTCCTGGGTCGGCCCCGACGGTTTCCCGCTGGCGGCGCGACTGCCGGTGGCGCTCGACAGCCCCGCGCACCGAATCCGGATCGAGGCGCTCCCGGTCGGCCTGCCGCTGGCCGAGGGCCGCGCCTGTCTCACCGCCCACGCCCACGGCGAGGATTTCTCCTGGCAGGAGAACTTCCAGGTTCGCGGCGATCTGGTCGAGCTGCCGGCGGAAGAATGGGCGCTGGTCCCGCGCAAGCTGGTCGGCGGCCTCGAGCTGCCGAAGGGGATCGCCCGGATCCGCTCCGTCGTCGCCGCCCAGCGGCGCTTCTACCGCAAGGCGAAGGCGCGGGCCAGGGCCGCCGGGTCGACCTAGGCCGCGGCGTCCGGGAAGGGTTCCAGCCCCGCGTGCCAGGGGCCGGGCTGGTAGGTGTGGACGCCCGACTCCTCCATCTCGTTGCGCAGGCGCGAGAACAGCCCGGCGGCATGGTCGAGCGCGGTCCCGTACTCCTCCGCGGTCAGCTCGCCGAGCCGCCAGGTGAAGTAGAGCTGGCGGTCGGTGATCCCGAACTCCACCTGGTTGCGGATCTGCGCCGCCCAGTCGAGGAACCCGGGGCTGAACAGCTCCCGCAGCGCGATCGGGTCGTGGTCGGTCGGAACGGTGGCCAGGTAGCGGCGGTTGAAGTCGATCGACTCGAACTCGACCTTGCGCCGGCTGGCGAGCTGCTCGATCCGCTCCCCGGGCTCGATCGACTCGACGTTGAAGATCGGCACCACCGAGGCGAGGTCGGGCATGTGGGCCTTGGCCAGGATCGCTCGCGGAAGCACGGTCTTGCCGAACAGCCCGCCGTCCTCGTACTCATCGGCGTCGCACGAGGCGCCCCAGAAGCCGGGCGCGAGCTCGCCCTTGATCCTGTTGGTGCCTCCGGGGCAGAGGGTCGGCGGCCCGCCCCTCGGGTTCAGGGTCCCGATCGGCTCGTAGGTGACGCCGCGCTTCGCCGCCAGGCCCTGGACCGTCTCGGCCCACTCCCCGGCCTTCACCGCCGCGTCTCCGGCTCAGCCATCGATCAGGTCCGTGCGGCCCTGAGCCTCGAGCTGCGCCTTGTAGCGGGGGAAGACCGGCTTCGCCAGCGGCACCAGCTTGAGGATCTTCGCCACCGGGCCCTGGGCCTTGATCTCGCCGCGGGTGAGCGCCTGCGGGACGTTCACCTGGCCGAGCCAGAAGCGGTGTGCGGTCTCGGCGGCCATCGTCATCGTCACCTCGGGCTCCATCTCGGACTCGCCGAAGTCGACGTC
>DASPGZ010000259.1:0-4172 GCA_035620355.1 Solirubrobacterales bacterium
GTGACCACCTCGGGGCCGCCGATCTCGACCTCCCGTCCCGCCGACTCGGGCACGTCGAGCGCCTCGCGCAGGTAGTCGACGACGTCGGCGGCGCCGATCGGCTGGGTCTTCGTGTGCAGCCAGTCGGGCGCCGGCAGGACCCGGAGTCGCTCGACGATCGCCCGCAGCAGCTCGTAGGACTCGCTCCCTGGCCCGATCACCATCGCGGCGCGGAAGTAGGTCAACGGCGGGCCGTCGGCGGCCAGCGCCTCCGCCGCCTCGTTGCGGGCGCTCAGGTGCTTCGAGGCGGCATCGTCGCCGAGCCCGCCGAGGTAGATGATCCGCTCGACCCCGGCCTCGCGGGCGAGCCGGCCGAAGCGGGCCGCGGCCGCGCGCTCGATCGCCGGGTAGTCCTCGCCGCCGCCGATCATGTGGACCAGGAAGTAGGCGTACCGGACCCCCTCGAGCGCATCGGCGATCCCGCTCGGGCGGGTCAGGTCGGCGACCGCGATCTCGCAGCCGAGCGCGGCGAGCGCCTCGGCGGCCTCGTCCTCGGGATCGCGGACCAGGCAGCGGACCGCGTAGCCGTCGTCGAGCAGGCGGCGGGCGAGCAGACCGCCGATGAAGCCGGTCGCGCCGCTGACCAGGATCCGATCGGAGCGCATCGCTCTCATCTTCCCCGCACCCCGGCGCTCAAACGGAGCTCTCGGCGCCGATCTCGCCGGCGAGCGCACCGACCCGCGACGGCGGCAGGTCGAGGCGGGCGAGCGAGCGCAGAAACCCGTTACAGACGAGCTCGTGGATGCGGAGCTGGGTCTGACCGTAGAGCCAGGCGCCGAAGCGGGCGAACGGGCCCGCGCCGCGCAGCCAGGGGTAGAAGTTGCGAACCTCGAGCCGTACCGCGAGCGTCTCCGAAGGCGCAGCGACCGCGCCGGTGCCCGGGCGCTCGACCCGGATCCGCAGGAAGCCGTCGTTGTCGCGGCCCTCACGGGCGACGAGCAGGCCGCGGTCGATCCGCCAGGTGACGCAGCCGAAACCGGGCCCGGTCTCGTACTCGGGCGCGTGGAAGATCAGCAACCGCAGCCGCGGGTGCAGGAGGACGACCGCGCGCGACTCGTCCGTGTAGACGACCCGGATCAAGCCCAGGAACGCGCGAGATAGCCAGCGCCAGTACGAGCGCGCCAGCCGCTCCAGGTTCGGCGCCTCCCAGAGCTCGTCGACCAGCTCGCGGGGCATGGTCACCTCGGCCTCCTGGACCGAGGCGACGGCCCCGGTCTCGGAGACGCGCTCGGATTCCTCCGAGCGGATCAGGCGGACCTGGGCGCGGGCCTCACGCCGCTTGCGTAGTGCGAGCACCGCTTAGAGGTAGCAGGCTGGGCTACTCGACCCCGCGGTACTCGGCCTCGGCGATCGCAGACGAGGCGGCCCGGCTGCTGCTCACCGACCCCGCCGAGTACCCGATCGAGCGCCTGATCGCGCACGCCGACTGGCTGCTCGCCCGGCTCGGGCCCTAGCGCCGCCGTCGGCCGCAGCGGCTAGCTTTCCCGCGTGCTCTGGATCCTGATCGGGGTGGCGCTGGTGGTGGTCCTCGCCGCCTTCGTCTGGTTGACCTACAACCGGATGGTCGCCAAGCGGCTCGCGGCCGAGAACAGCTGGTCGCAGATCGACGTCTCGCTGCGCCGCCGCCACGACCTGATCCCGGCGCTGGTCGAGTCGGTCAAGGGGTACGCGAGCCACGAGCGGGCGACGTTCGAGAACGTCGCCGAGGCGCGGACGACCGCGATCGCCGCCGAGGGGCCGGCGAGCCGGGCGGCGGCCGAGGGCAGGCTCGGGACCGAGACCGAGCGGCTGCTCGGCGTCGCCGAGGCCTACCCGGAGCTCGAGGCCTCGGCCAACTTCTCGAAGCTGCAGGACGACCTGCGCGAGGCCGAGGACCAGATCGCGATCACCCGCCGGGTCTACAACGACACGGTCGAGACCTACAACACCCTGATCCAGATCTTCCCGGCGGTGATCGTCGCCCGCCTGTTCGGGTTCGAGCGCCGGGAGTTCTTCGACGCCCCTGCGGCCGCCGAGGCGACCCCCCAGGTGAGCCTCTCCCCCGGCCCCGGGTGATGCTCCGGCGCCTGATCGGTGCCGTCGTCGCGGCGATCGCCGCGACCCTGGCCCTCGCCGGGCCGGCGTTCGCGCGCAGCGCCGACATCACCAGCGCCGAGGTGGCGCTGCGGCTCGCCCCCGACGGCGCCCTCCTGGTCACCGAGCGACTCACGTTCGAGTACGACGGCCACTACGAGGGCTCCTACCGCGACATCAACCTCAACTTCGGCGAGAGGATCACCGACGTCCAGGTGAGCCAGGACGGTCAGCAGTTCGAGCCCGGTGGCAACACCGGGTTGGGCAGCTTCGACCGACCCGGCGTCTTCGGCACCGTCGACCTCGGCGACCGCTATCGGATCGTCTGGCACTACCGGGCGACCGACGAGACCCGGAGCACCACGCTCTCGTACCGGGTCGAGGACGCGGTGATCGCCTACGAGGACATCCTCGACGTCACCTGGGCCGTCTGGGGGGCGCAGTGGGAGTTCGACCTCGACCGCCTCAGCGCCGGCTTCACCAACGCGGCGCTCGACACCGACGACCCCCTGTACCGGGTCTGGGGCCACATCGTCGAGGACGAGGGCGAGTTCGCGCGGGTCGAGGGCGAGACCTCGCGCGAGCGGGGCGAGGCGACGCTCGAGGCCACGGACGTGCCGTCCGGGACCGCGGTCGAGTTCCGGGTGACGATGCCGCGCGACCCGGGAAAGCGCTACCCGGCGGCCCGGCCGGGCGAGGGCGAGGGGCTGCCGAGGGTGCTGGCGTTCGAGGCCGGGCTCGACGCCGAGTACAACTCGACCTGGAACCGGTTCCAGCGCTTCGTCGGCGACCACGCCCTGCTGCTCTCGCTGTTGATCGCGGCGCTCGCCTGGCTGGTCGTGGCGCTGTTGATGTGGCTGGCACGCGAGCGCGAGACCGGGGTCCCGGAGTACCTGCCCGAGCCCCCGGACGAGGCGACCCCGGCGCTCGCCTACGCCCTCGCCCGCGAGGGTCGCGACTCGACCGACACGGTGCTCGCGACGCTGCTCGACCTGGTCGACCGCGGCTACTACGACACCGGCGAGGCGACCACCGAGAAGGAGAAGCTCGACCTCGCGATCCAGCAGCGGCCGAACCGGCCCGACGAGGAGCTCACCCGCTACGAGCAGGACGTGCTCGCCTTCTTCGACCAGCTGCTCGACGGCGAACGGGTGGCGATGAGCGAGATGAAGGAGAAGATCCCGAAGCACTCGGAGCTCTGGCGCGGGCGCTGGGAGCGGATGACCGAGAAGCTCGACGAGGTCGAGGAGGGTCAGCTGTCGTGGGATCGCAACCTCAACTGGGCCCGCTGGCTCACGGTGCTCGGCGCCGCGATCGCCTTCGCGGCCGTGATCCTGATCGCGATCTCGGAGCGCGGGGACTGGTTTTTCGCCGCCGTGGTCGCCTTCGTCACTACGGTCGGGCTGATGGCGCTCTCGGCGACCCGGTTCAAGCGGGTCAGCGCCGAGCACCTCGATCGCACCGAGCGCTGGCGCGCGTTCGAGCGCTGGACCGCCGACTTCCCGCGCCTCTCAGACGACCCGCCGGCGACGCTCGAGCTGTGGAAGCGGATCCTCGTCTACGGGGTCGCGTTCGGGACCGCCGAGCGGATGATCGAGTCGGGGCGGATCCCGGCCCCGGTGGTCACCGACGCATCGGCCGGCGCCCACTGGAGCTCCTACGCCTTCGTCGGCGGCTTCAACAGCTCGAGCTTCAACGGCTCCAGCTTCAGCTCCGGCTTCTCGAGCCTGGTCGCGCCGCAGAGCTCGTCGAGCGGTGGCGGGGGCGGGTTCTCGGGCGGCGGAGGTGGCGGCTCCTGGTAGCCGGGCGCCGCAGCCCTAGCGCCGGCGCTTGAACTTGTCCTTGGCGGCGGGGCCGGTGAGCCCGTTGGCGACCGCCTTGACCGAGAACTTGTGCTTGCCGACGTCGAGCCGCTTGAGCTTCGCCGTCGAATCGCACGGGCGGTACCTGCGCTTGTCGACCTTGCACTTGAAGGTCGCCTCGGGCGCGTTCGACGTGAACCTGTAGGTCGCCTTCCTCTTCGTCGTCTTGTTCTTGGGCCGCTTTGTGATCGTCGTCAG
>DASPGZ010000260.1:0-3641 GCA_035620355.1 Solirubrobacterales bacterium
CCGGGTCGAGATCCGGGCCGGTTTCGGCAACCCGGCGGCGTCGGTCACGAGACGGCCGCGGACCAGCAGCTGCTCGCCCTCGGCGAGCTCGGCGAGCTCGTGCGAGAGCACCACCGTCTGGCGCTTGGCGACCGGGATCCCCGTGCAGAGGCAGGTCGCCTCCACCTCGGGCGCCGGCTCGGGAGTGTCGCCGGGACGGAAGCGGACCACCCGGATCCCGGCCATGTCCTGGACCACCTTCGGCACCTTCTCGTTCTGGCCGACGAGGAGCACGTCGCCGGCCGAGGTGTCCCGGTCCCCGGCGCCGACCACGAGGTTGACGTATGACGGCCCGTTCCAGGGCAGGCCACGGGGCGGGACCCGCAGCTCGACGTCGCCGAAGGTGACCACCGCGTGGTGGCGCTGGTGGCTGATCGCCTGGCGCCATCCCGAGCCGAGCTCGATCCCGTCGAGGGCGCCCGGATCCGAGGCCAGCACGAGGCTCGCCTCGACCTTCGGCGCGTAGGAATAGGCGTTGCCGATCCGCCCGGGGTGGCCGGGGTCCTCGGCGTCCGTGGTCAGCTCGAGCTCGGCGAAGACCAGCAGCCTGTCGCCCGGCTCGAGCTCGGGGAGTGGGTTCTCGGACCTGGTCCGCGGCCCGAGCGACAGCGCCACCACCCGCCCGGCCGCTGGGTCGGCACCGATCGGGATCGTCTCGACCAGCTCCGGCCGGTTCCCGGTCGCCCCCACCGCGATCCGCGGCGCGCCACCTCCGCCGCCCCCGTGCCCGCCACCGCCGCGGCCCTCGCGACCTCCGCCGCGACCTCCGCGGTCACGGGCCGGCTCGGGCTCGGGGTCGCGCCCACGCTCCCGGGAGCGTTGGTCGCGCCGCCGCCGATCGCGGCCGTGGCCGCCGCCGCCCCGCTCGTCGCGGTCGCGCCTCAATGGGTCGCCGCCTTGATTGCGATCAGCGAGACGCCGACCAGCATCCCCGCGGCCGTCAGTAGCCAGGTCTGGACCGCGCCGAGGCCGGCGAGCCGGTTGGCGAGCAGTGAGTAGGCGCCGATCACCGCCACCCCGAGCCACGGGGCGACGTCGTAGGCGGTCTGCAGCTCGATCAGTCCGAGTTCGACGAGCACGAAGGGGGCGACCGGGATCATCGCCGCCAGCGCGCCGGCGCCGATGTCCTGAAAGTTTTGTACGAGCTCGGTTCGGGTCGCGTAGCGGCGCTGGCGGATCACCTGGGCGACGTACTCCGCGTAGCCCTCGGCGAGCATCGCGGCGACCACGGCGCCGATCGAGGCCGCGACCACTTCGAGCGCCGAGGCGCTCGTGTCCTCCAGCGCGATGATCACGGCGAGGGCGATGATCGAGCCGTAGACGGCCCGCGCCGCCCGCTGTGCGGTTCGCTCAAATCGCATCTCGGGCATTCTCTCGCCTAGCCGATGGACGCCGCGTCGCCACCGCCCCCGGAGGAGCAGAGCCGGCCGTCGCGGCCCCGCCGGCGCGAACCGGCCACCCGCCTGCACCTGCGCGACCTGCGCGCGCGGATCTTCGTCGACGCGGTCGGCGACTTCCTCGACGACCACATGAACGACTGGGCGGCGGCGCTCACCTTCTACGCCGGGATCTCGCTGCTGCCGGCGCTGGTGATCGTGCTCGGGGTGCTCGGGCTGCTCGACGACTCGACCCTCGACGGGATCTCGGGCAACCTCAACGACCAGAACGAGGGGCCGGTGCGCGATCTGGCGATCGAGGCGCTCGACCAGGTCCGGACGAACGCGGTCAGCGCCGGGGTCGCGGTCCTGGTCGGGATCGTCGGCGCGCTCTGGAGCGCCTCGAGCTACGTCGGCGGCTTCCTGCGCGCCTCCGGCGTCGTCCACGGGCGCACCGTGCGCTACCCGGTGTGGAAGCTGCGGCCGCTGCAGATGGCGCTCACGGCCGGGGTCATGGTGGCGATCGCCGGCACGGCGCTGTTCGTGGTGATCACGGGGCCGATCGCCCGCGACATCGCCTCGGTCTTCGGGCTCGAGGACGTGTTCGCGACCAGCTGGGACCTGGCCAAGTGGCCGCTGATCGTGCTCTTCGTGCTGACGATCTTCGCCGTCCTCTACTGGGCGGCGCCCGACGTCCGCGAGCGCGGCTTTCAGCTGATTACGCCGGGCGGGCTGATCGCCACCGCGACCTGGGTGATCGGCTCGGTCGGCTACGCGATCTACGTCGAGAGCTTCGCCGACTACAACAAGCTCTACGGCAGCCTCGGCGCCGTGATCGGGTTCCTGATCTGGCTCTGGCTCTCGAACATGGCGATGCTGTACGGGGTCGAGCTCAACGCCCGGCTCGAGCGCGAGTCCGACGCGCGGCGGGCGGGCTAGCCGCCGGTGCCGAGCAGGCCGCGCCCGAGCGCGTAACGGACCAGCTCCGAGCGCTTGCTCATCCCCAGCTTCTGCTGCACGTGCGAGCGGTGCGACTCGACCGTGCGCACGCTGACCCCGAGCTTCTCGCCGATCTCGGCGTTGGTGAGCCCCATCGCCACCTCGCGCAGGACCTCGAGCTCGCGCTCGGAGAGCTCGTCCTCGCCCTCCCCGGGCTCGGCCGCGAGCCGGGCGCCTAGGTCCGGCTGCAGGTAGGTGCGGCCGGCGGCCGCGAGGCGAACCGCGGTGACCAGCTCGTCCTCGGCCGCCTGCTTGAGCACGTAGCCGAGCACCCCCGCGCGCAGCGCCTCTCGAGCGTAGGCGGCCTCGCCCTCCATCGTCAGCACCACGATCGCGGTCTCCGGCGAGGTCTCGCGCAACGCGGGCACCGCCGGCGTCGTCGGCCCGTCGGGCATGTTGCGGTCGAGGATCAGGACGTCGGGGCGGTGGGCGCGGACGGAGCTCAGCGCCCCGTCGACGTCGCCGGCCTCGGCGACCACCTCGAGGTCCTGCTCGGCGTCGAGCAGCAGCCGTAGCGCGCTCCTGACCACCGCATGGTCATCGACGAGCACGATCGTGATCCGATCCCCCATCCATGAGCAGCGTAACTCAGCGCTCGCGGATCAGCAGAGTCTGCAGGGCTCGCCCGAGCGGGCCCCGCTCGTCGTGGAGGACGGCCTCGGCCATCCCGATCCCGGTCGGCTGGGGGATCGTGATCGCGTCGAGGCAAACCCACTCGCCGACCGGCAGCCGGTACGCGTGGACGCTGAGGTCGACGTTGACGAACAGATAGCGCTGCAGGTCGAGCGTGGCGCTGGCACCGTTGACGGTGTCCGCGGCGGTCAGCAGACGCTGCAGTGGCGACGGCGGCTCGCCCTCGATCAGCGGGTACCGCATCCGCATCCAGACGGTCGCCGGCCCGAGCTCGGTGAACGAGCCGGAGACGAACCGGTACTCCATCGCCGTGTGGTAGCCGACCTCCTGGCCGGTGTCGAAAAACGGATGGTCGGTGCCGTGCTCGATCGCGGGCACCGGATCGGCGGCCTTCGCGAGTCCCTCCGGCAGCTCGAGCGGCCGCTCGGCGAGCCGCCAGGCGTGCGCGCGGATCAGCGGCTCGCCGTCGGCGTCGCGGAGCACCGCGCCGACGAGCTCGACCGAGCGCCCGGCGCGAAGCGTCTCGACCTCGACCTGCAGCGGCGCGATTGGCACCGCCCGCAGGATCTCGAACGTGATCCGGCCGATCGCCCA
>DASPGZ010000261.1:0-2529 GCA_035620355.1 Solirubrobacterales bacterium
CCGCGGACGGTCTCCTCCGGCGGCGACTCCTCGCCGCCGCGGGTGAGCACATGGACCTCGACCCCGGCGCGGGCGAGGCCCTCGGACACCTTGCGCACGTGGCGGGCGAGCCCGCCCTCGATCAGCGGCGGGTACTCCCAGGAGAGGATCAGGACTCGGGTCAAGGTGTCGTGGGCTAGGGCTCGAGCAGCGGGCTCAGGCTCAGGTCGGGCGCCAGGTTTCGCAACCGCGCTTCGGGCGCGTCGGCGGACGAGTTTATGGCCTCGAGCAGGGCGCGGGCGTGGTCGGTGCTGCGCTGCCACGGGTAGTCGCCGGCCTGGCCGCGACGGTCCAGGAACGCCCAGTCGCTCGCCTGCAGGGCGAGCAGCTCGCGCACGGCCCGCTCGGCGGCCGCCTCGGGCAGCTCGCCTGCCACCCCGCGAAGCACCCGTAGCTCCAGCCGGCGGGCCGCCCAGGCCATGTCGGCGACCGCGGGCGAGTCCCAGGTGCTCAGGTCCTTGCGCTCGCCCCAGGTCGAGCGCCGCAGCGTCCGCTCCTCCCCGGGGTGGCGCTCGGCGGCCTGCGCCAGCGTCACCAGCTCGATCCCGTGCTCCTCGGCCGCCGCGATCACCTCGGCGAGCCACGCGGGCCCCTCCCACCACCAATGCCCGAGCAGCTCCGTGTCGATCGCGAACACGAGCAACCCCCGGCGATCGCGCTCGGCCGCGAACCCCGCCAGCCGCCGGGCTGCCGCGGCCGCGAACTCGCGCCCGAGCTCGCGCGCACGCGCCTCGGCCACGTCCGGGTCGTAGGGGCCGCCGCCGATCGCCCACGGCCGGGCGCCGCGCAGCGACTTGCGATGGAAGTCGGCGAAGACGGGGTCGGCGGGGTAGCCCCCGAGCGACCACAGCCATTGGACCGCCTCCCAGTCGATCGTGAACGCCAGCGGCCCGGCTCCGGTCGCCACCGGAGCCAGCGCCGCCGTCGGCGGCTCGTGGGCGCTCTGGTCGGTACAGAAGTAGCTCACCCCGTGCGCGGCCAGGAGCCGCTCGAGCCCGGGCTCGTAGGCGCACTCGGGGAGCCAGAGGCCCGAGCAGGCGCCGAAGCGGCGCCGGTGCGAGCGCAGGCCGGCGTCGATCTGCAGGGCGCGGCCCTGGCGGGTGGCGAGCATCGGCAGGACCGCGTGGGTGGCCGCGGAGGCGAGCAGCTCGACCCGGCCCTCGGCGGCCGGCGCCGAGAACAGCCGCAGCAGGTCCCCGTCGAGCGCTTCGAGGTGCGCCAGGGCCGCGCGGTAGCGCTCGGCCTCGGCCTCGCACGCGCCCACGAGCTCTGAGCCGACGTCCCCGGCGTCGGCCTCGCACGACTCGATCCGAAAGCGGCGGCAGAACTCGAGCAGGCGCTCGGCGACCCCGTCGGCCTCGAGCTGGTCGGCGAGCACCGGGGTGACGGTCATCGTCAGCCGCTCGGCCCGCTCGCAGACCGGCACGTAGGAGCGGATCACCGCGTCGAACAGCCACTCCTCGCCGAACGGATAGGTGCCGTAGCCCTCGACGTAGGGCATGTGGCTGTGGAGGACGAGCGCAAGGTCCCCCACCCCGGCCCGTTCGCTCATGAGCGGCAGACGGCGATGAAGTCGAGCGCCCGGTCGAGGTCGCAGCTGCCCTCGCGTCGAAGCTCGAAGTCCGAGGCGGAGATCGCGGGCACGAACCAGCCGTAGAAGCGATCGGTGAGCCGCAGCGCCGGATGGACGCGATCCCAGCCCGCCTTCAGCGCCAGCTCGTGGGCGCGCAGCTTGCCGGCGTGAAAGAGGCCGTAGAGCTCGACCGAGGCGAAGTGCGGTGCGACCAGTTCGAGGTACTCGTCGGCGGTGTACTCGCGCAGGTGCCAAGGGTTGCCGGACTTCTCCGCCCCCTCGGGGGCGAGCGTGAGCCGGTTCGGGGTCGAGACGTAGGCGGCCGGCGCGAGCTCGGAGAACCGCGCCAGCAGGGCGCCGGGGTCGTCGACGTGCTCGATCGTCTGCAGGAAGACGATCGCGTCGCGGGGCTCGTCGAAGCGCTCGACCAGGGTGCGCTCGAAGCGCAGGTTGGGTCGCCGGTAGCGGAGCCGGGCGTGCTCGTGCGCCTCCGGGTTGGCGTCGACCCCGACCACCTCGGCGGCGCGCTCGGCGAGCACGTCCGAGCCGTAGCCCTCGCCGCAGGCGAGGTCGGCGACCGTGGCGCCGCGGACCCGCTCGGCGATCCACTCGTAGACGGCCAGGTGGCGCCGGAACCAGTAGTTCTCCTCCGGCACGTCCGGGAGCGTCCGTTCGCCGGTGAGCGCCAGCGGCGGCACCCCGGCGGGCTGGTTCTGCTGCAGATGGGCCTCTTCCACGGCGCTGACCGTAGTGACTGGGGTCGATCAGCACCTACTATCTCGCCCGATGCCCGCCTCCCCGACGGCGACCGCTGCGCAGATCAAGGACGCGAACACCCGCTACCACGACGCGGCCGCCGACGAGTACGACGCCAAGTGGGGGATCGACTACGGCGAGATCGGCCAGGCCCAGGTGCG
>DASPGZ010000262.1:0-12471 GCA_035620355.1 Solirubrobacterales bacterium
TGCCCGGCGACGTCGGTCCCGCGGCCCCCGCGACGGTGCCATGAGACGCGCGATCCGCGAACACCTGACCGACTTCATCGCGATCGCGGCCGTGCTGGTGGCGGGGCTGGCGGTGACCGCCTACATCCTCTCCCAGCAGCAACAGCCCTACCCGTCCTGGGTGCCGATTCTCGGCGACGACCGGTTCGAGGTCAAGGCCGAGCTCTCGACCGCGCAGGCGGTCACCCCGGGCCAGGGCCAGACCGTGAACATCGCAGGGGTCAAGGCGGGCGACATCTCCGAGGTCGAGCTCGTCGACGGCAGGGCGGTGGTGACGATGCTGGTCGAGGAGGAGTTCGCGCCGCTGGTCCGCTCCGACTCGACCGTGCTGCTGCGGCCGCGGACCGGGCTCCAGGACATGACGCTCGAGATCGAGACCGGCACGGGCGAGCAGCTCGCCGAGGGCTCGACGATCCCGCTCTCGCAGACCGAGCCCAACGTGCAGCCCGACCAGATCCTCGCCACGCTCGACGGCGACACCCGCGCCTACCTGCAGCTGCTGCTCCAGGGCGCAGGCGACGGCCTCGGCGGCAGGGGCAAGAAGCTCTCGGCGACCTTCAGGCGCTTCGAGCCGCTCTCGCGCGACCTGGCGCGGATCGGCGAGGCGCTCGCAGTGCGCCGCGCCAACATCCGCCGCGCGATCACCACCTTCAAGCTGGTCAGCGAGGAGCTCGGCGCCAACGACACCCGGCTCTCGGAGTTCGTCGACTCCTCGAACGCCGCCCTCGCCGCGTTCGCCGACCAGGAGGCAGCGATCCGCGAGTCGCTCCAGGAGCTGCCGAGCACGCTCACCGAAACCCGCTCGGCGCTCGAGAGCGGCGAGCAGTTCGCCAACGTCCTCGGCCCGTCGTCGGTGGCCCTGATCCCCGCCGCACAGGCGCTCGGCCCGGCGCTGCGTTCGGTCCGGCCGCTGTTCGAGAACACGACCCCGGCGCTTCAGAACCAGATCCGCCCGTTCGCGCGCGCGGCCCAGACCCCGGTCCGCCACCTGACCCAGGCGGCGCAGCCGCTGCTGACCACGACCAAGGGCCTGCGCGGCACCTTCACCGAGTTCCAGACCCTCGGCAACGCGCTCGGCTACAACCCGCCCGGCTCGGCCGAGGAGGGCTACTTGTTCTGGCTCGCCTGGCTCAACCACAACACCAACGCGCTCTTCTTCAGCCAGGACGCGATGGGCCCGATGCTGCGCACCGTGGTCATGTTCGGCTGCCAGACGGCCGGCCTCGCCGAGGGCGTGGCCGCGCCGCGCCCGTTCCTGCGCACGCTGCAGCAGATGACCAACGTCCCGAGCTCCTCCGACCCGCGGGTCTGCCCGCCGCTGTAAGGACGAGATGGAGACACGCCCGCCGACACTGACGAGGATCCTGGTAGCCGCCGGGTTCGCGCTCTCGTGCTTCGCCCTGGCGCTGTTCCTGTGGATCGCCTTCGGCGGCCCGATCCCGCTGAAGCCCGAGGGTTACCGGTTCGAGGTTCCGTTCGACGAGGCGACCCAGCTCGCCCAGGAGTCGGACGTGCGGATCTCCGGCGTCTCGGTCGGCAAGGTGAAGGCGATCGAGCTCGGCGACGAGGGCGACGCGGTGGCGACGGTCGAGCTGCAGCCGCGCTACGCGCCGATCCCCGACGACACCCGCGCCACCCTGCGTCAGAAGACGCTCCTGGGCGAGACCTACGTCGAGCTCAGCCCGGGCAGCAACGAGGCCGAGCCGCTGCCCGAGGGCGGTGACCTGCCGCGGGCGCAGGTCTCCGACTCGGTCCAGCTCGACGAGATCTTCCGCACCTTCGACGCCCGCACCAGGGCCGCGTTCAGCCAGTGGATGCAGGGTGCGGCCGCTGCCCTGCGCGGGCGCGGGGAGGACCTCGGGATCGCGATCTCCTCGCTCGACTCGTTCGCGGCCGAGGCCGACGACGCGCTGCGCATCCTCGACAGCCAGGAGCAGGCGGTCACCGGGCTGGTCTCGAGCGGCGCCGAGGTCTTCGGGGCGCTGTCCGAGCGCCAGGGCCAGCTCTCGGGGCTGATCCGCAACAGCGAGGCGGTGTTCTCGACCACGGCGAGGCGAAACGAGGACCTGAAGGCGCTGTTCACGGTCCTGCCCACCTTCCTGCGCGAGTCGCGGACGACGCTGACGCGGCTCGACCGGTTCGCGGCCGAGTCCGACCCGGTGATCACCGAGCTGCGGCCGGCGGTGCGCCAGCTCGGCCCGACCCTGACCTCGACCGCGAACCTGGCGAGCGAGCTGCAGAACTTCTACCCCGGCCTGCGGGCGGCGATCAACGCCGCTCCGAAGGGGTTCCCGGCGCTGCGGCGACTGCTCGACGACGACCTGCCGCCGCTGCTCACCCGCCTGCCCTCGTTCCTCGACGAGCTGACCCCGATCATCACCGTGATCCGCCAGTACCGCCACGAGGTCACCGGCTTCCTCGGCAACGTCGCCGCGGCCACCAACGCGATCAACGACGAGGGCGCCGGGCCGCTCAACTACATCCGCACGATCGCCCCGTTCAGCCCCGAGATGATGTCGGCGTACCCGCGCCGGCTGGCCTCGAACCGGACCAATCCCTACATCGAGCCGAAGGGCTACCTCAACCTGCCGACCGGGCTCGAGTCGTTCGAGACCGCCCAGTGCACGGGCGGGATCAACGCGATCCTCGACCTCGCCTCGGCCTCGAACCCCGACTTCAACTCGCACACCGACGGCGACGTCGCCGCCGCCCAGGATCTGCTCGACCGGATGCAGGAGTTCGTGTTCGTCAACACGACCCAGTCCAACGACGTTCCCAGGCCCGGCTGCGACAAGCAGGCGGCCCAGCCCTCGATTGGCGGCGCGTTCGAGGAATTCAGCGATTACCTGCACGTTCGCGCGCTCGATTAGGCCCGAAGCCGGCGCGCGCTCCGCCCCGGCGAGATAAGCTGCCGTCGGTCCCAGCGGTACGGGAGGAGCGCGCGGGAAGACCGCAACCCTTGCCGGGGACACGTGTTGGTTAGAGGGCGCGGAGAACCGTTTCCGTGCAACTCGTTCGAGAGATATGCGTACAGAAGGAGGATTGATGCGCTCTAAGCGCTTTCTGATCGGAGCCTGTGTGCTCGCCAGCTGCTGCGTCGCCGTCCCGGCGACGGCGTTCGGTGCCACGGCGGCGGACCAGACGATCGACGCTCAGGTCGGCGGCAAGGAGAAGCCGAAGGCCGACAAGAAGAAGTTCAAGGGGACCACGATCTTCGTGGAGACGACCACCGCGGATGCGGCGGACCCGGCGGCGATGCCGCCGAAGGCGAGCCGAGCGGTGATCAACTTCCCGAAGAGCAACATGAAGTTCGACCCCGGCGCAGCCCCCGGCTGCAGCCAGTCGCAGATCGCCAACACCACCACGGAGGCGGCCGAGGCTGCCTGTGGCGATGCGATCGTCGGCAGAGGTGATGCGACGGCGGCGCTTCCGTTCGGTGCCGGCGGTACCCGCCAGGACGTCCCGGTGGTCGTCACCGCGTTCAACAACGGCGACGCTGACGGGATCCTGCTGCACTCGCGGCCGCAGGGCCTGCCCACCACGACCGTGCTCGTCGGCACGCTCCAGGGCACGACCCTCGACGTCGCGATTCCGCCGCTCGGCGGCGGTGTGGGCGCGATCGCCCAGTTCAACACCACGGTGAAGAAGGGCAAGTACGTCCAGTTCCGGTGCAAGAAGAAGTCGTTCAAGTACACCTCGACTTTCACCTTCACGGACACGCCGACGGCCAACGCCGAGGACACGCAGTCCTGCAAGCAGAAGAAGAAGAAGAAGTAAGACTTCTCCGTTCTGCATAACGTGATCAAGGGCGGCCTTCGGGCCGCCCTTTTTCTTGCCCGCGCGCCGCGATAGGTTTCGCGGCGAGAGGGTCCCGAGTCTCGAGGAGGAGAGCGGATGCGCAAGCTGGTTTTGACGATCGGTGCGGTGGGAACCGCGACGCTGGCGATCGGCGCCGGAACGGCGCTCGGCGCGACGGCCGTGGTCACCGTCGACGGCCAGATGACCGGCAAGGAGACGCCGAAGCTGGACAAGAAGAAGTTCAAGCCGACCTCGATCACGGTCTCGACCACGACCCTCGACGCCGCCGATCCCGCGGCGCTGCCGCCGAAGCCGACCCAGGCGGTGATCACCTACGACAAGAAGAACGTCAGGTTCAACTCCGACGCCGCCCCCACCTGCGAGCCGTCGCAGATCGCCGGGACCACCACCGAGGGCGCGATCGAGGCCTGCGGCGACGCCCAGGTCGGCACCGGGCGCTCGGTCGCCAGCCTCCCGTTCGGTGTCGGCGGCACCCGCCAGGACATCCCGGCCGTGGTGACCGCGTTCAACCGCGGCGACACCGAGGGCATCCTCCTGCATGCGCGGGCCGACGAGATCGGGACCACGACCCTGCTCTCGGCGACGCTGAAGAAGGGCTACATCCTGACCGTGACCGTGCCGCCGATCGCCGGCGGGGTCGGCTCGAGCACCGAGTTCAGCACCACGGTGCAGGCGAAGGACTACATCCAGGCGCGCTGCAAGGACAAAAAGATCGACTACCGGGCCGACTTCAGCTTCTCGGATGCCGGGCCGGCGTCCGACACCGACGTCCAGGCCTGCAAGCAGAAGAAGCCGAAGCGGAACCGGTAGTTTCCGGGATGCCGGGCGGCGCCGGGTGACGATTCCGAGACAGCTCGCGGCGCTGCTCGCCTCGGCGGCTCTGCTGGTGGCGGTCGCCGGTTGCGGGGAGGAACCCGTGAGCTACTCCGACAAGGACATAATCGACCGGCTGAACCTGGAGAAGAGCGGCGACGGTGACAGGTACGCGGTCGACGGCGACCCGTTCTGCGAGGTCGAGACGAAGCTGCTCAACAGCGCCGACGAGGTCGAGGAGGGCGCCGCGGGGCGCAACGGCGACCTGGTGCTGACCAGCCGGGTCGGCAACGTCGGGGTCAAGGTGCTGCCCGGGTTCGCGCCGGACTGCCAAAACGACGCCCGCAAGAAGCTCGACAAGCTCGACCCGCGGCCGGAGGGCTGATGGCGACCCGCGACCCGCGGCTGATCTCGCTCGGGTACGGGCGCTTCGTCCGCGCCGACCGCGTCTTCGCCCTGGTCCCGCTGCCGCCGTCGGAGCGCGGCGACGGACGGCGCACCTACGTGCACGTCGACGGGATTGCCGAGCCGCTGGTCGCCTCGCGCTCCGAGCGGGCGATCCTCGCCGACGTCGAGGCCGCTCTGGCGGAGGCCGCCGGGGTGCCGCGCCGGCGCGGTGGCGGCGCGGCCGCCAAGGGCCAGGACTCGCTGCTCTAGCCGCGCAATAAGCTCATCGATCCGGTGAGCTTCTACGTCACCACGCCGATCTACTACGTCAACGCGGAGCCCCACCTCGGGCACGCGTACTCGACGATCGCCGCCGACGTGCTCGCGCGCCACCACCGCCAGCGCGGCGAGGACGTCTTCTTCCTCACCGGCACCGACGAGCACGGCGAGCCGGTTGCGCTCGCCGCCGAGAGCGAGGAGGTCGAGCCGCGTGAGCTGGTCGACCGAAACGCGCCCCGCTTCCGCGAGCTGTTCGAGCGGCTCGGCGCCTCGAACGACTTCTTCATCCGCACCACGGACCCCGAGCACATGGCGAAGGTCCAGGAGGTCGTGCAGCGGGTCTACGACAACGGCTACGTCTACGAGGGCCTCTACGAGGGCTGGTACTGCCCGCGCTGCGCCGATTTCAAGACCGAGTCCGAGCGCGGGCCCGACAACACCTGCCCGATCCACGAGATCCCGCTCGATTGGGAGAGCCAGCAGAACTGGTTCTTCAAGCTGAGCGCCTTTCAGGAGCAGCTCGTGAGCCTGTACGAGGAGCACCCGGAGATGATCGAGCCGTCGTTTCGGCGTAACGAGGCGCTCTCGTTCATCAAGGGCGGGCTCCAGGACGTCTCGCTCTCGCGGCCCAACATCTCCTGGGGCGTTCCGGTGCCGTGGGACCCGGGACAGGTGATCTACGTCTGGTGGGACGCGCTCCTCAACTACTACACGGCGCTCTCCTACGCCCGCGAGGGCGAGGACCTGACCGAGCGCTTCTGGCCCGCCGACCTGCACGTGATCGGCAAGGACATCCTCAAGTTCCACACCGTCTACTGGCAGGCGTTCCTGCTCGCGGCGGGGATCGAGCCGCCGCGGCACGTCTACGTCCACGGCTACCTGCTGATGGGCGAGAAGAAGATGTCGAAGTCGCTCGGCAACGTGCTCGACCCGAACGAGGTGCTGGAGCGCTTCGGGCCCGACGCGCTGCGCTTCTACTGCATGCGAGAGGTCTCCTTCGGTCAGGACGGCAGCGTCTCCGCCGCAGGATTCGAGTCCCGCTACGAGAGCGAGCTCGCCAACGACTGGGGCAACCTGGCCTCGCGGACCCTGGCGATGATCGAGCGCTACCGCGAGGGGGTGATCCCCG
The DNA here is from genome assembly GCA_035620355.1 of Solirubrobacterales bacterium. Taxonomy (GTDB): domain Bacteria; phylum Actinomycetota; class Thermoleophilia; order Solirubrobacterales; family 70-9; genus WHSW01. The sequence continues at coordinate 6,467 of DASPGZ010000262.1, forward strand.
AGGGCCGCGAGGACCCGGCCCTGTGCGCCGGCGACGACGCGCTCGAGGGCATCGACGGCGTCGTCCGCGAGCTGCTCGACCGGTTCGAGCTGACCCAGGCGCTGGAGGCGATCTGGACCCGGGTGCGGCGGCTGAACCGCTACGTCGAGGAGACCAAGCCCTGGGAGCTGGCCAAGGATGAGTCGCAGGCCGAGCGGCTCGACACCGTCCTATACAACCTGGCCGAGGGGATCCGGGTCCTGGCGCTGCTGCTGCATCCGTACATGCCCGAGACCAGCGGTCGGGTGCTCGAGGCGCTCGCCGAGGGCAATCGCGAGCTCGACTCGTTCGGCGCCCGCCGCGGCGGCGCCCGGGTCGAGCGGATCGCGCCGCTGTTCCCGAAGCTGGACTAGATGCGCTACGTCGTCCGCACCTTCGTTGCGATGACCCTGTTCGCGTTCTGTTGGGTCGCCGTTGGCTACGGCCTGTTCCAGATGCTGCAGGTCGGCACCTGCGCGAGCGGCGGACCGTACGTGTCGGCGCGCGAGTGCCCGGACGGGATCGAGGCCGTCTTCTTCTCGCTCATCGGCGGCGTCCTCGGGCTGTTCGTCGCCGCCGGGATCTACCTCACCCGCGGTGCCCCGCCGGGCGGACGCCCGCCCGAGAACGCGGGCGTTGTCGTCTGGTTCTGGACCGGGCTGTTCTGGTCGATCGCCGCCGGAGCGTTCCTCGGCGTCTGGGGGCCGGAGGCTAACCCGGGGCCGGGCGGCGAAACCGGGGGGTTGATCGTCGGCTTCATGGGGCTGATCTTCGGCGCCGGCGGGCTGCTGGCGCTCAACCTCGGCAAGCGCCGCCGCAGCCCCTCGACCCGCGGACCGGTGGTCGCGCCGGCGATCGCGAGGATCGCGACCGCGGCGACGCCGTTCGCGACCGCGCCGGACTCCCTCAGCCGGCTCGAGCGGCTCGACCGCCTGCGGCGCCAGGGTTCGCTCACCGAGGCGGAGTTCCAGACGCTGAAGGCGAAGATCGTCGAGGACGGCTGATGGCGAGGGAGGGCAGCGGCTTCAACCCGACCGCGGTGCTCGTCCACCTGGTGGCGATCGCGCTCGGCCTCTACCTTGGCTGGATCGCGATGGACCGGATCTCGCCCGACCTTCCCGACGCCTCGGTCGAGCCGGGTGTGAGCGCCACGGGCGAGGTCGCCGGCGACGACCCGCAGTCGTTGTTTCGCCCCGCCAACCTCGAGCCGGCGCTGACGCAACTCGCGGGCCAGATGACCGCGGGCGAAGGCCTGGTCAGGCTCCACATCGAGCCCGGGACGCTGGAGTCCGAGCTGAACTCGGGCGACGGCCTGTTCCAGCCCACCGACGTGCCCGCGGACGCGCCGGTCGTCCTCACCCAGACGATCGACAGCGAGCGCGGCGGCGAGCCGATCGACCTCGACGAGATCGCCTACATGGACCTGGTCGCGACCCGCGACGGCCCGCGCTGGTACGTGCAACTCGACACGTCGCGCGACGTCGGCCCGCCGCCGTGGACCTACGGCGCGCCGATCGCCGGCGGCCCGATCGAGGCCGGGCCGGGACCCCCGAAGCCGGTGCCCGAGTGATCGACACCCACTGCCATCTCGGGCTCTGCGAGCCCGACGACGCGCTCCTGGTCGCCGACGCGGCGAGGGTCGGAGTGCGGCGGATGCTCACGGTCGGCATCGACGAGGCGGCGAGCGCCGAGGCCGTCGCCGCGGCCGAGGCGAACGAGGCCGTGTTCGCCGCGGTCGGCCGGCACCCGAACGGGGCCGAGGGTTTCGACGATCAGGCGGCGGAGCGGATCGAGGAGCTGGCCCGGCGCCCGCGGGTCGCCGCCGTCGGCGAGACGGGGCTCGACTACTACCGCGACCGAGCCTCGCGCGCGGCTCAGCGCCACGCCTTCCGCGCCCAGATCGGAATCGCGCGCCGAGTGGCGAAGCCGCTGGTGATCCACGTCCGCGACGGCGGCGCGACCACCGACGGCGAGGCGCTCGCGGAGACCTTCGAGATCCTGCGCGCCGAGGCGACCGGGGTCGAGGTGATCCTGCACTGCTTCTCGGCGCCTCCGGAGCGCGCCTTCGAGGCGGCCGAGTGGGGCTGGTACTGCTCGTTCGCCGGCAACGTCACCTACCCGAGGTCCGAGACCCTGCGCGAGGCGGCGCGCGAGGTTCCCGACGAGCTGCTGCTGGTCGAGACCGACGCCCCGTTCCTCTCCCCGCAACCGGTCCGCGGGAAGCCGAACGAGCCCGCGAACGTGGTCGCGACCGCCGAGGTCGTCGCCGAGCTCCGCGGGGTTACCTACGCCGAGCTTGAGGCGACGGTCGAGGCGAACGCCGCCCGCCTCCTCGGCTGGTGACGGCCCGGGCGAGAGCGGAGGCCGTGGCCGGTGGTTAGGTTGGGCCAGAACTTTCTTGCGGACACGAACCTGCTCGAGGCGATCGTGCGGGAGTCCGGGGTCGGGCCCGGCGACGTGGTGCTCGAGGTCGGCGGCGGCGAGGGGGCGCTGACCGCCCAGCTCGCGCCGCTGGTCGCCGGGGTGCACGTGGTCGAGCTCGACCGGCGCCTGGCCCCCGGGCTGGAGGCGCTCGCCGCCGAGCACCCCGAGGTCGAGCTCCACTTCGGCGACGCGATGAAGATCGAGCTGGCGCCGCTCGACCCGCCGCCGAACCGGATGGTCGCCAACCTCCCTTACTCGATCGCGACGCCGCTGATCCTGCGCACGATCGCCGAGCTCCCGGGGCTCGAGGGCTGGACGCTGATGGTCCAGCGCGAGATCGCCGAGCGGTTGCGCGCAGCGCCGGGCTCGCGCACCTACGGGTCGCCGAGCGTGCTCGTCCAGCTCGCCTGCGAGGTGCGGCTGTTGCGGCGCGTCGACCGCGCGGTGTTCACGCCCCGGCCCAGGGTCGACTCGGCGTTGATCGGGATGCGGCGGCTGGGGCCCGCGGCCTCCCCCGAGGTCGCGGGTGTGGTCCGCGACGCGTTCGCGCACCGGCGCAAGTCGCTGGCGCGTTCGCTGGAGCACGCCCGGCCGGGGTCGCGCGACACAGCCCGGGCGGCGCTCGAGCGACTCGGGCTGCCGGCGGACGCGCGCGCCGAGCAGTTGGCGCCGAGCCAGTTCGTCGCCCTGGCGGAGGCTCTGTCGTGATCCTGCGGGCGCCGGCGAAGCTCAACCTCTGCCTCTACCTCGGCGACCGCCGCGACGACGGCCTGCACGAGCTGCGCTCCCTGTTCTGCCCGCTGCTGCTCTCCGACCGGCTCGAGGTGAGCGAGCTCGAGCAAGGTCCCGACGAGGTCGTCTGCGCCGGGGTCGAGGGCCCGAACCTGGTCGGGGTGGCGCTGGAGGCGATGCGCGCGCGGGGCTGGGAGCGGCCGCCGCTGCGGGTCGAGATCGACAAGCGGATCCCGGTCGCCGCCGGGCTCGGCGGCGGCAGCGCCGACGCCGCCGCGGTCCTGCGGCTGGCCGCCGGTGAGCTCGACGACCTCCCGCGGATCGCCGCCGGGCTCGGGGCCGACGTGCCCTCGCAGCTCGACCCGCGGTTTGCGCTCGTCGGCGGCGCGGGGGAGACGGTCGAACCGCTGCAGGCGCCGGGCGAGTTCGCCCTCGTGCTGATCGGTGACGACGACGGGCTCTCGACGGCCGAGGTCTACGCCGAGGCGGATTCGCTCGGGATCGGCCGCTCCGCCGAGGAGCTCGACCGGCTCACGGCGCGTCTGCGCGAGGCTGCGGCCGCCGGCGCCTCGCCGCTCGACTACGACGAGCTGCTGGTCAACGACCTCGAGCAGGCGGCGGTCTCGTTGCGACCCTCGATCGCCGAGGCGCTCGCCGCGCTCGACGAGGTCGGCGCCCGCCGCGTCCTGGTCAGCGGCTCGGGTCCGACCGCGGTCGGGCTGTTCGACGACCTGGTCGCCGCCGACGCCGCGAGCTCGGCGCTGCCGCCCCGCTACGCGCAGGCGATCGTCTCGGCGCCGCAGCGCCTCCGATAATCCCCTCGCCCGTGCAGCTGCAGGGACAAAAGCGCGATCGGGTCCGGCTCGGGGTGATCGTCGCCGTGATCGTGCTCGGCTTCTTCGCCTTCCAGCGCTTCGGGCCCGACATCGACATCGAGCAGGTCCTCACGGATCTCTCCGAATGGCTCGGCGCCTGGACCTATCTGCTGGTCGGGCTGCTCGCGTTCCTCGAGACCGGCGCCTTCGTCGGCTTGATCTTCCCGGGCGAGACCGCGGTGATCCTCGGCGGCGCCGTCGCCGGACAGGGCGAGACCTCGATCGTGATCACGATCGCCGTGGTCTGGTTCTGCGCCTGGGCCGGCGACACGACCAGCTTCTACATCGGCAGGCGGCTGGGCCGGGAGTTCATCCTCAAGCACGGGCGCAAGGTGCTGATCACGCCGGAGCGGTTCGAGCAGGTCGAGCGCTTCTTCCAGCGCCACGGCGGCAAGACGATCCTGGTCGGGCGCTTCATCGGCCTGGTCCGGGCGCTGGCGCCGTTCATCGCCGGCAGCTCCGGGATGCAGTACCGCGCCTTCGTCCCCTACAGCGTGCTCGGGACCGGCCTCTGGGCGGCGACCTTCGCGATCCTCGGCTACCTGCTCGCCAACAGCCTCGACAAGGCGACCGAGATCGCCGGCACCGGGGCGCTGATCTTCGGCTCGGTTGTCGCGGTGATCGTCGGCGTGTTCGTCGTCTCGCGCTACCTGCGCAAGCCCGAGAACCGGAGCAAGCTGGCGGCGCGGATCGAGTCGACCCCGGGCCTGCGCCGGCTGCTGCCGTGGATCCGCTTCACCTGGAACCGGCTCACCCCGGGCGGGCTCGGGCTCGAGCTCACCAGCCTGCTCGCGGTGCTCTCGGTGTCGCTGTTCGTGCTCATCGGCTACGCGGAGATCGTCACCGGCGACGCGGGGCCGACCCCCGGCGACGCCGAGGCGATCGACGTGGTCGACTCGCTGCGGGCGCCGTGGCTCACCGACATCGCCAAGCTGGTCACCGAGCTCGGCTCATGGGCGGTGGTCGCACCGCTATCGGTGATCGCAGCCGTGGTCCTGGGGATCCGGCGGCGCTGGCCCGAGCTCGCGGTCCTGGTCGTCGCCTCGCTGATCATCCTGGTCGGCGTTCCGGCGATCAAGGACCTCGTCGACCGGCCGCGGCCCGACGGCGGGCTGGTCGAGGTCGGCGGCGGGAGCTACCCGAGCGGCCACGCGGCCCACTCGGTCTTCTACGCCTGGCTGGCGCTGACGGTGGCGCTGCGGGTGCGGCCCGGATGGCGCTACGGCACGGCGCTGATGGTGACCGGCCTGCTGGTGACCGCGGCGGTCGGGCTCAGCCGCGTCTACCTCGGCGTCCACTATCTCAGCGACGTCAGCGGCGGCTGGGCTCTGGGGGCGAGCGCGTTCGCGATCTGCGCCACCGTGGCCCTCGTCGTCACCCACCTCCGGAACTTGCGGCAGAATCAGGCCGCAACGTGATCGGGGTAGTCGCCAAGATCGGAACCGAATACATCCTCTTCGGCGCTGCGGGCCTGATCAGCCTGCTCGCCTTCGGGCTGCTGATCCTGTCGCCCGCGATCGGCTCCTTCGGCCGCACCTGGGAGAAGCTCACCGCCGCCCTGGTCTCGGTCTTCGTGCTGATCGCGCTGATCGCGATCGGGGTCGCGGTCGGGATCGCGATCGTCTACTACTGGGACGACATCACCAAGCTGTTCTAGGCCGCCGATCGGCGGCTCCGGGCGGCGTCATCGGTCGCTCGCGTGCGCAGCACGCCACGCTCCCTGCTTCCTTGCCCGGCTTGCCGCTCGGCGGCCTTGCCGTAGGCCGTGCCTAGACTCTCGGGGTGGCGCCTGAGGCCAGGACACGCAAAACCGCTGCAAAGGGCGGCGATGAGGCGGCGCTCGAGACGCTCTCGGAGGCGATCGAGTCAGGCGCAGGGTTGCCGGCGGTCGCCCGCGCGGCGGCCGCCGCGCTCGGCGCCAGCGTCGCTCTGATCGACCGTTCGAGCGCGGTGCTC
>DASPGZ010000263.1:0-5528 GCA_035620355.1 Solirubrobacterales bacterium
GGGCCCGGCGAGCACGCTGGTACCGGCCGACTCGACCATCTGGTTGAACCAGACCACCAGGCCCTCGTACTTGTTCCCCTGGACCTGGATCAGGCCCTCCTCGGGCCCGAGCTCGACTCCCTGGTCGATCATCTCGTCCCAGGTCGTTGGCGGGTTCGGCACCCGGTCGGTCCGATACCAGAGCAACTCGGTGTTGGACCACAGCGGCGCGGCATAGAGCTGGCCCTCTAACTCAGCCGTCTTGACCACGCTCGGGAAGACGTCCTCGGTCACCACCTCGGCGACGTCGTCGGGGAACGGCTCGATCCACCCTGCGTTGGCGAACTCGCCGGTCCAGATCACGTCCATGCCGATCAGGTCGATCGAGTCGTCCTGGGCGCCGAGCCGGCGGACGAGCTGCTCACGCTGACCATCGGCGGTCGAGGGGAGGAACTCGAACTCGATCTCGTAGGCGCCGTTCGACTCCTCGACGCACTTCTCGGCCGCCGCCTGCGGCGAGCCGCTGGGCTCGTTGAAGATGAACCAGGTCAGCGTCTGGCTGCCCGAGCCCCCTTCGTCGTCGCCGCATGCGGAAAGTCCCAGAGCGAGCGCGCAGACCACCAGCGCGAGCACGGCCCTCGTTCCGTCTGAGACCAACTCACTCCTCTCCCTGTTGGTTCGTCCGCTCTCCCAACCGGACGCTGAGCTAGTTGCCCTCGTAACAAGGTGTTCAAACCTTCCGCGTAACGCAGCCCGCGTTGGGAGGGATCATTCGGCCGTTTGCGAGCACGGCGGCGCCGATCAGCACCTCGCCGGCGCCCGGGATCGGAGCCGGTTCGGGCCCGGCGTTGACCGCGATCGTGTGGTCGCCGCGACGGTAGGCGACCAGCCCCGGGCCGGCGTCGAGCATCTCCACCGGGCCGTCGAGCTCGGCCCGCAGGGCGATCAGCTCGCGGTAGAGGTTGAGAATCGAGTCCGGGTCGGCGCGCTGGTCGGCGACGTTGCGGGCTTCCGGGTCGGTCGGCGCCAGCCACGGCTCGCCGGCGCTGAAGCCGCCCGAGGGGCTCGGGTCCCACTGCATCGGATGTCGATGGCGGTCGCGGCCGAAGCGGTCGACCGGCGGCTCGGCCTCGCCGCCGTCGGCCATCCCGATCTCGTCGCCCTGGTAGACGAACGCCGGCCCCGGGAGGGTCAGCAGCAGGATCGCCGCCGCGCGCACGGCGTCGGGACCGAGCCGGGTGGCGAGCCGCGGGAAGTCGTGGTTCGAGAGCACCCAGGCGATCCCCTCGACCGCCGAGGCCTCGGCGATCACCGCTCGCAGGCGCTCCGCCTCCCACGGCGAGTGCAGGAGCTCGAACGCGAACGCGTGGTCGAGGTGCTCGAGATAGGGCCCGAGCCCGGCTGACGGCAGGTAGACCTCCCCGACCAGCCTCGCCTCGCCGGCGGCCTCGCGCAGGGTCGTGAGCACGAGCGAGATCTCCGGGTCGTTTCGCGAGTGCACCGGGTCGAGCCGCGCCGCTTCTTCGGCAGCCGGGAGCGCCGGCGGGCCGCTCGCCGGCGGGTCGTCGCGCAGCCCGCGATCCTTCATCGCCCGCTCGATCGCGTCGAGCCGGAAGCCGTCGACCCCGCGCTCGCGCCAGAACCCGATCGCCGCCGAGATCGCCCGGCCGACCTCGGGGTTGCGCCAGTCGAGGTCGGGCTGCTCGGGATAGAAGGAGTGCAGATACCAGCGCCCGGACTCGGGGTCGCGGCTCCAGGCCGGCCCGCCGAAGGCGGCGGCCCAGTTGTTCGGCGGCCGCTCGCCGTCCGCCCAGACGTAGCGGTCGGGGTGCTCGCGAAACCATGGGTGCTCGATCGAGGTGTGCGCGGCGACCAGGTCGACCAGCACCTCGATCCCTCGGGTGTGGCAGGCCTCGACCAGGCGGTCGAAGTCGTCGAGCGTGCCGTAGGCCGGGTCGACGGCGGTGTAGTCGGCGACGTCGTAGCCGGAGTCGGCTCCCGGCGAGGGATAGAAGGGCGAGAGCCAAAGAGCGTCGACGCCGAGCCATTCGAGGTGCTCGAGCCGCGCGATCACCCCGGCGAGATCACCGAACCCGTCGCCGTCTGAGTCCTGAAACGAGCGCGGGTAGACCTGGTAGACGACCGGGTCGCTCATCGCGAGCCGTCGATCCGGCCGGGCTCGCGACGAAGGACCCGCATGCCCCTCGCCTCGTAGTTGGCGAGGGCGTGTGGGCCGTCGCTGGTCGCGGTGCTCACCGTGACGCGCGGCGCGATCTCGAAGCCGCGCCGGATCGCGGCCGTGAGCGCGTGGCCGCCGATCCCGAGACCGAAGTACCCGGGCAGAAGGCCGAAGTAGGCGATCTGGACGAAGCCGCGCTCGACGTGCGGCTCGAGTTCGTAGTAGCCGGCGCGCTCGCCGTCGGCGATCACCGCCCAGGTCTCGACCCGCGCCTCCCAGCGTTCCCACTGCTCGTCGGTCCAGTCGAGCCGGTCGGTCCACTGCCAATCGACGCCGACGTTCTCGTAGAACCAGCGGTTGAGCGCCGGGTCATGGACCCGTTCGAGCCCGAAGGCCCGCTGCGGCGCCCTCTCGGGCGCGCGCAGCGAAGCGGGATCGGTGATCTCCAGGAACGTCTTTACGACCGGCGATCGCCCGCCGGCCCGTTGGCGCCTAGGCCGCCGGAGCAGCTGGCGGCACCTGCTCGGCCGGCGCCGCTGCTTGCTGGCCGCCACCGAGGTCGAAGAACAGGATGCTCGAGACGAGCGCCGGAATCGGGGCCGTCAGGACGCTGAAGATGATCAGCAGGATCGCCAGCACGGCGACGCTCAGCGAGGCGCCGATCGCGGTGACGATCGCGGCGACCACGAAGACGATCAGGTACGCGACCACGATCGTCCCGAAGACCGCCCAGCCGTCGCCCTTGACCAGCTCGTGGCTGCGGCCGAAGGCGCCGAAGATGCCGGTCCGCTCGACCACGATCGCGGGCGCGAACACGGCCCAGATCGTCAGCAGGTACAGGCCCGGCACGATCAGCAGGAAGAGACCGATGCCGATCCCGATCCCGGCCAGGATCGCGGCGACGATCAGGGGTGCGATCACCGGGGTCGTCGCCGAGATCAGCTCGCCGGCGGACATGTCGCGGCGCCCGTCGCGGCGGACGTCGGCAACCAGGTTGACCACGAACCCTGCGTAGAGGGCGTTCGCGATCAGGCCGACGATCGTCGCCAGGAGAACGAGAAAGAACCCGCCCTCATCCTGGGCGATCGCCTGAATGATTCCCGAGATCACGAAGATGACTACGGCCGAGGCGAGCAGCGGTCCGAGGTTCTTCCCGTAGAGGTCGAACGTCTCGCTGATCACGCGGCCCACCTCGATCCGCTTCGCGGCAGGTGCCGGTGGCGGCGGGGGCGGCGGTGGAGTTGTGGCTTCCATGGTCCTCCTCAGAGGCGAGTGGCAGGAGGGCGAACCCTATAGAGCGGACCAGCGGCTACAGGCGTCGGCCGCCGCATCCAGGGCCGCAGGCAGCGCCTCGTCGGCACGGGAGAGATCCCAGCCGAGCCCGGCGAGCCCGCCGACCAGGGTGCCCATGAAGGCGTCGCCGGCGCCCAGCGTGGTCACCACCTCGACCTCGGGCGCCGGCAGCTCGGCCTCGCAGGCGCCGCGCATCACCGCGCCCTCGGCGCCCAGGGTGACCACCGCGAGCTCGGCGCCGAGCTCGACCAGGGCCGCGGCGGCCTCGCGCGGATCGTCGACCCCGGTGATCGCCGTCGCCTCGTCGCGGTTGGCGCGGACCACGGCCGAACCGGCGACCAGCTCGCGCGAGGCGCGCGCCGCCGGCCCGGGGTCGCCGCCCCAGCGGTTCGGGCGGATGTTGGGGTCGAAGCAGACCCGCAGCCCGCGCTCGAGCGCCAGGTCGCGCGCCCGCAGGGTGACCTCGCGCTCGCCCGCGGTCGCCAGGGTGGTCGAGCCGTAGACCAGCGCCGTCGCCCGCTCGAGCACGGTGTCGAGCCGCGGGCCGACCGACTGGACCGCGACCGCGACCGCGTCGCCGTAGATCTGGAAGCTCGGCTCCCCGGTCTCGTCGAAGGAGGCGAAGGCGATCGGCGTCTGCTCGTTGGAGAGCAGCTCGAAGTACTCGAGCTCGACCGCCTCGCGCTCGAGCTGCTCGGCGAGCCAGCGGCCCCAGTCATCGTCGCCGGCGGCGCCGGCGAGCGCCGTCTCCGCCCCGGTCCGGCGCGCGGCGACCGCGACGTTGGCGAGCGCGCCTCCGAAGTGCGGGGTGAAGCAGTCCGCCTCGGTGAGCGAGGCCGTCCGGCGCTCGCAGATCAAGTCGACGAGCGCCTCACCGAGGGAGACGATCACGCGGCGCAGCGTATCGGCGCGCCGCGGGAAAGCAATCGGGCGCGCCGGGGTCCCGCCCCGGCGCGCCCGTTGCGTAACTAGTTGCGGCTCAGCTGACCGCGGACAGCGCCGTTCGGGCGGCTGCGCGAGTCGATGTCGACGTAGTGCTGCGCCGGCTTGCGCTTCAGGCGGCTGACCACCCGGCTCGGGGCCGAGACGCAGCCCTTCTGCGGGCTGTTGGCCACGCCGCGATCGAAGAACGTCACGATCGGGCGAGCGATCTGGCCCGCGCGGCCCTTGTGCAGGTGGGCCGAGGTGGCGTCCTTGATCTTGCTGAACTTGATGTTGAAGCAGATCCGCGACTTGACGCGGTTGACCTTGAGTACGAACGTCGCCGCGCCCTTCGGGTCGCCCCCGCCCGGGTTGACGATCTGCCCGCCCGTCGCGTGGGCGGTGAGCACGGTGTGGGCGCTCGAGAACGCCGGAATCGTCAGGGCGACGGCGAGCGCCGCCAGGACGGTGGCCAAGGCCACTTTCTTCTTCATGCGCTTCCCCTCCTAGGGTCGGTGTGCTGACTCAGCCTTCGGACTTTCGCGTCCGAAGGCCGCGAACCTGCCTGGCCCCTCGGACCCCCCGCAGGATCACCGCCACCCTAAGGGATTGTGGAACAATCCGCAACCCGATCGCTCGAAAAGAGCGGGAGACGGGTCTCGAACCCGCGACCCCCAGCTTGGGAAGCTGGTGCTCTACCAACTGAGCTACTCCCGCAGAAGGCCGGATTCTAAGGCGTCGCGCTCTCTAGGCTTGGCTCGGTGAGCGCCCGCACGTTCGCCGTCTTCATCGGCGTCACCGCCCTGATCGCCCTGCTGGTCTTCGGACTGGTCTCGAAGGGCGAGGCGCGGCTCGCCGTCGGCGAGCCGGTCCCGACCACCGAGCTGCCGGTGCTCGGCGACGAGGCCGCGAGCGGCTCGCTCGCCGAGTACCGCGGCGACTGGGTGCTGATCAACGTCTGGGCCTCGTGGTGCGCTCCCTGCCGCGACGAGGCGCCGGCGCTCGAGGCCTTCTACCGCGAGCACCGCAACTCCGGCTTCGAGATCCTCGGGATCGACACGCAGGAGACCGGCGAGGGCGGGCTCGGGTTCGTCGAGGAGTACGGGCTCAGCTATCCGCAACTGCACGACGGGGACGGCAACTACGCCAAGGACGA
>DASPGZ010000264.1:0-4838 GCA_035620355.1 Solirubrobacterales bacterium
GGAGGCCGCGGGCGCGCCCTAGCGCAGCCCCGGCAGCTCAGGCGGCGGTGGTCTCGGCGCCGGCCGGGTTCGCCTCGGCCCAGGCGATGATCCGCTTCGACTCGGTGATCACCTCGCCCGAGTCGGTGACCAGGAGCGGGACCGTGTCCTGGCCCGAGAGCTCCTCCACCTCGCGGCGGCCGTCCGTCTTGATGTGCATGAAGCCTGGCCCGACGCCGAGCCCGTGGACCTTGACCAGCTCGGGGTCGTGGCCGGCGGCGCGGAGCGCGTTGAAGGCGTTCGCGCACGGGTGGCCACCCGGGCGCAGGGTCTGAAAGGTGCCCCAGCAGATGTAGAGCTTCATCGCGGGCAGCCTAACCCTTCGCGGTTATGGTTGGGCGCGCATGGACCCGCGCGGCAAGACCGCCCTGCTCACCGGGGCCACCGGGGGCCTCGGACGGGCGATCGCCGAGGCGCTCGCGGCCGCCGGCGCGACCCTGGTCCTGAGCTCCCGTAAGGGCGAGGAGCTCGAGCGGCTGGCCGCCGAGCTGCCGGGGAACGGACACCGGACCGTGGTCTCGGACCTGGCCGAGGACGGCGAGGCGCTGCGGCTGCTCGAGGCCGCCGGCGACCTCCACCTGCTGGTGGCGAACGCGGGGCTTCCGGCCTCGGGTCTGCTCGACCGCTTCTCCCAGGATGAGATCGGCCGCGCCCTGCGGGTCAACCTCGAGGCGCCGGTGCGGATGGCCCGCGAGCTGGCGCCGCGGATGAGCGCGCGCGGCTCCGGGCACATGGTCTTCGTCTCCTCGCTTTCGGGCAAGGCGGCGACCGCGCGGGCCTCGCTGTATTGCGCGACCAAGTTCGGCCTCCGCGGCTTCGCGCTCGGGCTACGAGCGGACCTCAGGGGCACCGGGGTCGGGGTCTCGGTGGTGATGCCGGGCACGATCCGCGACGCCGGCATGTTCCACGACTCGCAGGCCACCGTGCCGGCGATCATGGGCACGTCGACCCCCGAGGCGGTTGCCGACGGGGTCGTCAGCGCGATCGTCCGCGACCGGGCCGAGGTCTCGGTCGCGCCGCTGCGCCAGCGGGCGCTCTCCGCGGTCGCCGCGAACGCCCCCGAGCTCTCCGCCAGGGTCGCCGGCCGCACCGCGGCCAAGGTCGCCGACCGGATCGCCGCCGGCCAGACCGACAAGCGCTGAGGCACGACGCTCGTGATGGTGGTGATGACACCGAAGGCGACCGAGGCGGAGATCGAGGCGGTGACGGCGAAGCTCGAGACCACCGGCGTCCACGTGGTCGTGATGCCGGGCGAGCTGACCACGGCGATCGGGGCGATCGGCGACCCGGAGGGCGTCGCCGAGCTCGGCCTCGAGGGGATGGCAGGGGTCGATCGCGTGGTCCCGATCTCGCGCCCGTACAAGCTGGCCAGCTCCGAGCTCAGCCACCACGAGCCGACCGTGCTCGAGATCGGCGGGCGGACCGTGGGCGGAGGGTCGACCTTCTGCCTGGTAGCCGGGCCGTGCACGGTCGAGTCCGCCGCGCAGACGCTCGAGGTCGCCAGGGCGGTCGAGCAGGGCGGTGCCTCGATGCTGCGCGGCGGCGCCTTCAAGCCCCGCACCTCGCCGTTCGCGTTCAAGGGCCTCGGGGTCGAGGCGCTCGAGATCCTCGCCGAGGCGCGCGCGGCCACGGGTCTGCCGGTGGTCACCGAGCTGCTCGACACCGGCCACGCGGAGGCGATCGCCGAGCACGCCGACGTGGTCCAGATCGGCGCCCGCAACATGCAGAACTACGCCCTGCTCGAGGTCGCCGGCAGGCTCGGCAAGCCGACCCTGCTCAAGCGCGGCCTCAGCTCCTCGCTCGACGAGCTGCTGCAGGCGGCCGACTACGTGCTCAAGGAGGGCAACGAGGCGGTGATCCTCTGCGAGCGCGGGATCCGCACCTTCGAGACAGCGACCCGCTTCACCCTCGACCTCGGCGCCGTGCCCTGGCTGAAGCTGCACTCCCACCTGCCGGTGATCGTCGACCCCTCGCACGCCGCGGGCGACCGCCGCCTGGTCGAGCCGCTCTCGCGTGCCGCGGCGGCCGTCGGCGCCGACGGGATCATCGTCGAGGTCCACCAGGACCCAGAGGCAGCGCTCTGCGACGGCCCCCAGGCCCTCTATGCCTCGGACTTCGCCCGCTACGCGCGCGACGTCGCTGCGCACGCCGAGCTGCTCGGCCGTTCGCTCGCCTGAGCGGGCCCCGCCGGCGAGAGGTTCGCCCGCGAGCGACTAGGGAATACTTGAACCATGAGCGATTCCTTCTCCGCCCGGTCGACGCTGTCGGTATCCGGTCGCGAGTACGAGATCTACCGCCTCGACGCGCTGCAGGAGAAGTTCGACACCGCCCGCCTTCCGTACTCGCTCAAGGTCCTGCTCGAGAACGCCCTGCGGCTCGAGGACGGCGACTCGGTGACCGCGGCCAACGTCGAGACGATCGCCTCCTGGGACGCCGCCGCGACCCCCGCCGACGAGATCCCCTTTCAGCCGGCGCGGGTGCTGATGCAGGACTTCACCGGGGTGCCGGCGATCGTCGACCTGGCGGCGATGCGCGACGCGATCGACGAGCTCGGCTCGGACCCGGCGAAGATCAACCCGCTGGTCCCCGTCGACCTGGTCATCGATCACTCGGTCCAGGTCGACGCGTTCGGCAGCCCGCGCGCCTTCGACATCAACGCCGACCGCGACTACGAGCGCAACCGCGAGCGCTACGCCTTCCTGCGCTGGGGCCAGCAGGCCTTTGACAACTTCCGCGTCGTCCCGCCCGCGACCGGGATCTGCCACCAGGTCAACCTCGAGTACCTGAGCCAGGTCGTCTTCAGCCGCGAGCGCGACGGGACCACCCAGGCCTATCCGGACACGCTCGTCGGCACCGATTCGCACACGACTATGGTCAATGGCCTCGGGGTGCTCGGCTGGGGGGTCGGCGGGATCGAGGCCGAGGCCGCGATGCTCGGCCAGCCGATCTCGATGCTGCTGCCGCAGGTGGTCGGCTTCCGGCTCGAGGGCGAGCTGCCGGAGGGCGCCACCGCCACCGACCTGGTGCTGACGGTGACCGAGATGCTGCGCGAGCGCGGCGTGGTGACCAAGTTCGTCGAGTTCTTCGGCCCGGGGATGCATACGCTCGGGCTCGCCGACCGGGCGACGATCGGGAACATGTCGCCGGAGTTCGGATCGACCTGCGCGATCTTCCCCGTCGACCGCGAGACCCTGCGCTACCTCGAGTTCACCGGCCGCCCGACCGAGATCATCGAGCTCGTCGACGCCTACGCCCGCGAGCAGGGGATGTTCCACGACGCCGACTCCGAGGATCCGACCTTCTCGGAGACGCTGGAGCTCGACCTCGACAGCGTCCAGCCCTCGATCGCGGGGCCCAAGCGGCCCCAGGACCGGATCGCGCTCGCCAACGCCAAGCCGGCCTTCATCGAGTCGCTGGCCGAGTTCGACCCGGACGCCGCCGAGGCGCTCGGCAACGGGCGCGACGAGGCAATCGAGGAGTCCTTCCCGGCCTCCGACTCGCCGGCGGAGGACCACGACGGTGACCGCGGTCGCCCGCGCGTGTTCGAGCCCCGAGGTGAGGGCAAGAGCCTGGCGGCGATCGCCGAGCGCGAGGCGGAGCCGGTGATGGTCAGGCTCGAGGACGGGGAGGAGGTCGAGCTCGACCACGGGCGGGTGGTGATCGCCGCGATCACCAGCTGCACCAACACCTCGAACCCTTCGGTGATGATCGGCGCCGGGCTGCTGGCGCGCAAGGCGGTCGAGCTCGGGCTCGAGCGCAAACCCTGGGTGAAGACGTCGCTGGCCCCCGGCTCGACCGTGGTCACCGACTACCTCGAGCGCGCGGGGCTCGACCACTACCTCGACCGTCTCGGCTTCAACCTGGTCGGCTACGGCTGCACCACCTGCATCGGCAACTCCGGCCCGTTGCCGGAGGAGATCTCCTCGGCCGTGAACGAGAACGACCTCGTCGTCTGCGCGGTGCTCTCGGGCAACCGCAACTTCGAGGGCCGGATCAACCAGGACGTCCGCAACAACTACCTGGCCTCACCGCCCCTATGCGTGGCCTACGCGCTGGCCGGGCGGATGGACATCGACCTGCTCAACGACGCGCTCGGCGAGGACGGCGACGGCAACCCGATCCGCCTCGCCGACATCTGGCCGACCACCGATGAGATCAAGCGGACGATCGACGAAGCGGTGCGCCAGGAGATGTTCGAGCGCTCCTACGCCGACGTGTTCACGGGCGACGAGCGCTGGCGCGAGCTCGAGACCCCCGAGGGCGACCGCTACACCTGGCCCGACTCAACCTACGTGCGCAAGCCGTCGTTCTTCGAGGGGATCCAGGCCGACCCGCCCGCGATCGAGCCGATCACCGGCGCCCGGGTGCTCGCGGTGCTCGGCGACAGCGTCACCACCGACCACATCTCGCCCGCCGGCGCGATCAAGAAGGACAGCCCGGCAGGCCGCTGGCTGATCGAGAACGGGGTCGAGCCGCGCGACTTCAACTCGTACGGGTCGCGACGCGGCAACCACGAGGTGATGATCCGCGGCACCTTCGCCAACGTCCGGCTGCGCAACAAACTGGTCGAGCGCGAGGGCGGCTTCACCCGTCACTTCCCCGACGGCAAGGAGACGACGATCTTCGAGGCGGCGATGGCCTACGCCGACGAGGGCGTCCCGCTGGTGGTGCTCGCCGGCAAGGAGTACGGCTCCGGATCGTCGCGCGACTGGGCCGCCAAGGGCACCGCCGAGCTCGGCGTTCGCGCGGTGATCGCGGAGAGCTTCGAGCGCATCCACCGCTCGAACCTGATCGGGATG
>DASPGZ010000265.1:0-2206 GCA_035620355.1 Solirubrobacterales bacterium
GGAGCGAAGCGAAGCCGAGCCGCGCCGCCGTTGAGGCGCCTGTCGTGAGGCGGAGCGAAGCGAAGCCGAGCCGCGCCGCCGTTGAGGCGCCTGTCGTGAGGCGGAGCGAAGCGAAGCCGAGCCGCGCCGCCGTTGAGGCGCCCGTCTAATGGGTCTGCTCGAGCCGAGGATCGAACCGCTGGCGCCGGAGCCGACCGCGCCGAGCCCCGACGCCGCCCCCGCCTGGGTCGCCGGTGGCAGCCCGCCGCAGCTGCGCGCCGAACTCGCCGCCCTGGTCGGGGTCGACCGGGTGCTCTGGCGGCCCTCCGACCTGATCAGCTACGCCTCCGACGCCAGCCCCTACCGGCTGATCCCAAAGGCCGTGGTGGTGGCTCGCGACGCCGACGACGTCGCGAAGCTGCTCGAGTACGGGCGCCGTAACTCGATCCCGATCACCTTCCGCGCCGGCGGCACCAGTCTCAACGGCCAGGGCCAGAGCGACGGGGTCCTGGTCGATGTCCGCCGCCACTTCCGCGGGGTCGCGGTCGAGGACGACGGGCAGCGCGCTCGGGTCCGCCCCGGAACCGTGCTCGGCCACGTCAACCGGGTGCTCGCCCCGCACGGCTTCCGGCTCGGCCCCGACCCGGCGTCGACCGACATCGCCTGCGTCGGCGGGGTGATCGCCAACAACTCGGGCGGCATGCGCTGCGGGGTCACGCACGATTCCTATGAGACCGTCCGCGCGCTCACCTTCGTGCTCCCCTCGGGCACTGTGATCGACAGCGCCGCCGCCGACGCCGAGCGGCGCTTCGCCGACGCCGAGCCCGAGCTCGCAGCGGGCCTGCTCGCGATCCGGGATGAGATCCTCGCCGACGAGGAGCTGACCGCCCGAATCCGGCGCAAGTTCGCGATCAAGAACACGACCGGCTACCGGCTTTGCGCCTTCCTCGACGCCGAGACCCCGGTCGAGATCTTCCGCCGCCTGCTGGTCGGCTCCGAGGGCACGCTCGGGTTCATCGCCGAGGCGGTCTTCGAGACCGTCCCGCAGCCGCCCCGGACGACGGTCTCGTGGCTGCATTTCGCCGGCGTCGACGCCGCGCTCGAGCCGGTCCGCGACTTCGTCGCCGCCGGCGCCCGAGCGGTCGAGCTGATGGTGGCACCGGCGCTGATCATCGCCAGCCACAACATCCGCGGGACCCCGGAGAGCTGGCGCGAGCTCGACCCGTCCTCGGCCGCGCTGCTGGTTGAGTTCGGCGGCGCTGACGACGCCGAGCTCGACGCCGCCGAGGCGCGGGCGGCCGAGGTGCTCGCCGCCCGCACCCTGATCCGCGAGCCCGTGTTCGACCGCGAACCGGAGCGGATCGAGGTCCACTGGACGGTTCGCGAGGGCATGCACGGGCTGGTCGGCCGGATGCGGGCGCCCGGGACCGCGCTGATCGTCGAGGACGTCTGCGTACGGCCCGAGCAGATGGCCGAGATGGCCAAGGACCTGCAGGCGCTGCTCACCGAGCACGGCTTCCTCCCCGGGGTCGCCGGCCACGCTTCGGCCGGGAACCTGCACTTCATGCTCACCCCGGACTTCGCCAAGCCCGAGGACCTGGAGCGCTACGACTCGTTCATGGAGGGGCTGATCGAGCTGGTCATCGACCGCTACGACGGCTCGCTCAAGGCCGAGCACGGGACCGGCGTCAACATGGCGCCATTCGTCGAGCGCGAGTGGGGAACCCGGGCGACCGAGCTCATGCGCCGGGTCAAGCGACTCGCCGATCCCGACGGCGTGCTTGCCCCGGGGGTCGTGCTCAACGACGACCCCGGCGTCCACCTGCGCAACCTGAAGACGACCCCGGCGATCGAGGACGAGGTCACCACCTGCGTCGAATGCGGCTTCTGCGAGCCGGTCTGCCCGAGCCGCCACCTGACCACGACCCCGCGGCAGCGAATCGTCCTGCGCCGCGAGATGGCCCGCCAGCCCCAGGGGTCACCGGTGCTCGAGGCGCTTCTGCGCGAGTACGAGTACGACGCGGTCGAGACCTGCGCCGCCGACGGCACCTGCGCGCTCGCCTGCCCGCTCGGGATCGACACCGGCAAGCTGGTCAAGTCGCTGCGCGGGCGCCAGCACTCGGCGCGTGCCGAGCGGGTGGCGCAGCGGCTCGCCGCGCGCTGGGACTCGGTCGAGCGCTGGGCGCGTGCCGGGCTCGGGGCCGGTGCGCGCGGTCGGCCGGTCAGC
>DASPGZ010000266.1:0-2588 GCA_035620355.1 Solirubrobacterales bacterium
GGGCGCTCGCGGCGACCGCGTCGACCGGCCCCGGGATCGAGGCCGAGAGCCCGGTCGCGGGGCCGATCGAGGGCGCGCCGCTGAGCCCGTAGACCGCGATCGCGGTCGCCGCGACTCCGGCCGCGAGGCCCGCCCAGCCGAGCCGCGGGATCGCCGGCCGGGTCCGCCCCTCGGCGCGCGAGCGCGCCCGCCGCCAGACCCGGCCGAGGGCGCCGCGGCGGATCGGGTCCTCGACCCAGCGCCACGAGAGCGCCGCGAGCGCGAATGTGGCCAGCGTCTGCAGCGCCGCCCGGCCGAGCTCGAAGCCGGGGTCGGGGAGCGGGGTCGTCAGCGCGATCACCGGGAAGTGCCAGAGGTAGATGCCGTAGGAACGCACCCCGATCCAGCGCACCGGTTGCCATCCGAAGGCGCGCCCGAGCCGGGTCGCGGGGTGGGCGAGCGCCGGGATCAGCACGGCGGTCGCGACCGAGAGCAGGACGAGGCCGTACGGGTAAAGGAAGGCGGTGAAGTAGTCGGTGCGCCAGATCAGCACCGCGATCACCACGAGGCAGGCGAGCCCGGCGCGGTCGAGCAGCCGCCGGGCGGAGGCCGCGATCGGGCGCACCAGCCGCCGGGCGGGCCAGACCATCGCCAGCGCGGCGCCGATCAGGAGGCCGAAGGCGCGGGTGTCGGTGCCGTCGTAGACGCGGATCGAGTCGAGCCCGGGCTGGTAGAGCATCGCCATCAGGACCGCGGAGGCGGTCGCCAGAACCAGGGTCGCGGCGGCGAGCCGCAGCCGCACGCGCGAGCGCTTCACCGGCTCGCGCACGAAGCGCAGCCCGAGCAGCAGCACGAACGGCCAGACGAGGTAGAACTGCTCCTCGATCGCCAGCGACCACAGGTGCCCGAGCGGCGACGGGGGCCCGAAGCGGTCCGCGTACGGGACCTCCTGGAAGATCATCCACCAGTTGCTGACGTAGCCGGCGGCGGAGGCGACCGCGCCGCGCAGCGGCTCGAGCTCGGACGGCTCCAGCAGCGTGACCCAGGCGGTGACGCCGATCAGGACGACGAACAGCGCCGGCAGCAGGCGGCGGGCTCGCCGGAGCCAGAAGTCGCCGAGTCGGATCCCGCCCTTGACCCACTGCTCCAGCAGCAGCTCGGTGATCAGGTAGCCGCTCAGGGTGAAGAAGATCCCGACCCCGAGCAGCCCGCCCTGGGCCCAGCCGATGTCGAGGTGATACGCGAGCACGGCGAGCACGGCCAGCGCCCGCAACCCGTCGAGTCCGGGCATGTAGCGCTGGCCGCGCTGGCTAGGCCTGGGCACGGCACCTCACAGATTCAGTGTCGTGTCTGCGCGACTGCCGTCAAGCGCTGCAAAAGGCCATTCACCGGCGCGATCCGGGTGCGCGGGGACCGGTTCCGACCGGCGGCCGCGACACCATCCCCGCGATGGCCTCGCCCGACGAGCCGCGCAGGCGCCCGCCGCTGCCCGCGCGCCTGCTCGGGATCGGCGCCCGCGCCGGCGAGCGGGTCGCCTCGGCGACCGGGATCGACGACGCGGTCGAGGGCGCGACCGAGGAGGCGATCGTGCGGGCGCTCGAGAGCCCCGCGGTTGAGCGCGCGATCGTCCGGGTGCTCGAGTCCGAGGCCGCCCAGGACGCGTTCGAGCGCACCCTCTCGAGCCCCGCAGTCGAGCGGGCTGCGGTCCGGGTGCTCGACTCCGAGCTCGTCGATCACGTCTGGGACCGGTTGCTCGCCTCGGACGAGGCGCAGAAGCTGATCGAGCGGATCGCCGAGGCGCCGGAGCTGCGCGCCGCGATCGCCTCTCAGGGCGTCGGCCTCGTGCGTGACATCGGGCGCCAGGTGCGGGACTTCGCCATGCGGATCGACGACGGCCTCGAGCGCATCGTCCGCCGCCTGATCGGGCGCCCGCGACGGGAGCGTACGGACCACGTTGGCCTGATCACGCGCTCGGTCGCGATGCTCCTCGACGGGGCGATCCTGAACGTGATCTTCCTCGGCACCGCCGCGCTACTCGGCTTGGTCGCCTCCGCGCTGGGCGACCCGAGCGGGGTCTCGACCGCCGGGATCGTCTTCGGCGTCGGAGCGTGGATCCTCTTCGGGTCCCTGTACCTGCTGACCTTCTGGGCGACCGCCGGCCAGACGCCGGGCATGCGCCTGATCTCTATCCGGATCGAGGATTACGACGGGTCGCCCCGGCTCGGGATTCGCCGAGCGCGGCGACGGCTGTTTGGACTGATCCTGGCGCTGATCCCATTCGGGCTCGGGTTGCTCGGGGTGCTCTCCCACGACGACCGGCGCGGATGGTGGGACCGTCGGGCAGGCACCGACGTCGTGCCCGCCGACCCGCTGGCTCCGTACTCGTCGCGGGCCGGCGCCGCGCAATAGACTCGGCTCGATGGAGGACGGGGGGATCCCCGAGGCGACGCGGAGCCGAATCGAGGTCGAGAACCCGGCGACGGGGGAGACGATCGCGAGCGTCCCCGAGCTCGGCGGGGACCAGGTACGGGCGATCGTCACGGCGGCCCGCGCGGCGCAGCCCGGCTGGGCGGAGCTCGGGTTCGAGGGGCGCCCCGAGGTCCTGCTGG
>DASPGZ010000267.1:0-8726 GCA_035620355.1 Solirubrobacterales bacterium
TGCCGGGGCTCCTGCACCTGGCGTCGGCCTCGCTGATGCCCGATTTCCGGATCATCGGCACCTCGCTCGAGTCGATGACCAACGACGAGTTCCGCGCCATCGCGGGCCAGGCCTGCGAGACCTTCGTCCGCCGTCCGGTGAGCGCCGAGGATCGCGAGGCGTTTCTGAAGCGGATCACCTACGTCGAGCAGGCGGCCGGCGCCGGGGGCCTCGCCCGCGCGGTCGCCGAGGCCGAGGCAGCGCTCGGCGGAAAGCCCCGGCGTCTGTACCACCTGAGCGTGCCGCCGGCGGCGGCCGCCGAGGTCGTTCGGCTGCTCGGCGACGCCGACCTGGCGGAGCGCGCCCGGGTGGTGATGGAGAAGCCGTTCGGGACCGACCTCGAGAGCGCCCGCGAGCTCAACCGCAAGCTGCACGAGGTCTTCGACGAGGAGCAGGTGTTCCGGATCGACCACTTCCTCGGCAAGGAGGCCGCCCAGAACATCCTCGCGCTGCGCTTCGCCAACGGGCTGTTCGAGCCGATCTGGAACCGCAACCACATCGACCACGTGCAGATCGACGTCCCCGAGACGCTCGAGGTCGGCACCCGCGGCGCCTTCTACGACCAGACCGGCGCCTACCGTGACATGGTCGTCACCCACCTGATGCAGGTGCTGGCCTTCGTCGCCATGGAGCCGCCGACGGCGCTCACCCCCTCGGCGATCACCGAGGAGAAGAGCAAGGTGTTCCGCTCGCTGCGCCCGATCGACGTCGACCACGTGGTCCGCGGGCAGTACGAGGGCTACCGCTCGCACCCTGGCGTCGATCCCGAATCGGACGCCGAGACGTTCATCGCCCTGCGTGCCGACGTCGACAACTGGCGCTGGTCGGGGGTCCCTTTCTACCTGCGCACGGGAAAGAACCTCGCCGAGGGGGCGCGGATCATCTCGATCGCCTTCCGCGAGCCGCCCCAGAGCATGTTCCCGGCGGGCTCGGGGGTCGGCGACTACGGCCCCGACCACCTCACCTTCGACCTGGACGAGTCCTCGCGCCTGTCGCTGTCCTTCTACGGCAAGCAGCCGGGTCCGGGGATGACGCTGGAGAAGATGAGCATGCAGTTCTCCTTGGTCGAGGTCCACGACGAGGGCGACACTCTCGAGGCCTACGAGCGGCTGATCCGCGACGCGATGAACGGCGACCACACGCTGTTCACCACCGCGGAGGGGATCGAACACCTGTGGGAGGACTCGGCGCCGCTGCTCGAACATCCGCCGCCCGTGATCCCGTACGCGGCCGGCTCCTGGGGTCCGGGTCAGATCCGCGACCTGATCGCGCCCCGCGCCTGGCGGCTGCCGTTCGAGCGGCGCTGGCGCGAGGGCAAGGTCAAGGTCGTCTGACCGGCCCGCGTGCGCAGCGACCCAAGACGCCTCGAGTTCGAGATCGACGCCCGCGAGGGCGCCGCCCGTGCCGGCCGCCTGCTGACCGCGCACGGGCCGGTGGCGACGCCCGCGTTCATCCCGCTGGCGACCAAGGGGGCGGTGCGGACGCTCGACCTCGGCGACGTCGCCGGGCTCGGCTTCGAGCTGATCCTCGGCAACACCTTCCACCTGTTCATCTCGCCCGGCGCCGAGCGCATCGCCGAGCTCGGCGGCCTGCACCGGTTCATCGGCTGGGACCGCGCCCTGATCACCGACTCGGGCGGCTTTCAGGTCTTCTCGCTCGCGCACGGCGGGGTCGCCGACGAGATCAAGGGCCGGCGCGGCGGCGCCGGGGCGAGCGGCGGTGTGCTCGAGATCGCCGAGCGCGGGGTGCGCTTCCGCTCCTACCTCGACGGCACGGAGCGGTTCATGGGGCCGGAGGAGTCGATGGACGTGCAGGCGAAGCTCGGCGCCGACATCGCGCTCGCCTTCGACGAGTGCACGCCCTTCCACGCCGACCGCGACTACACCGCGAGCTCAACCGAGCGCACCCACCGCTGGCTCGAGCGCTGCCTCGACTGGCACGGCGAGCACGGCCCGCCCGAGCAGGCCGTGTTCGGGATCGTCCAGGGCGGTGTCCACGAGGACCTGCGCCGCGAATCGGCGCAGGCGGTGAGCGCCACCGGGGTCGATGGGCTGGCGATCGGGGGCACCCTGGGCCGCGACAAGCCCGAGATGCACGGGGTGCTCGCGATGACCGCGCCGCTGCTGCCGCCGGAGGCCCCCAAGCACCTGCTCGGAATCGGCGAGCCCGACGACCTGCTGGCCGGGATCGCGCTCGGGATCGACATCTTCGACTGCGCCGTGCCGACGAGGCTGGCCCGCCACGGGATGGCGCTGGCGCCGCTCCCCGCGTCGCGCTTCCGCTTCGACCTGACCAAGTCCGGTTCGGCGACCGACGAGGGGCCGCTGGCCGAGGGCTGCCCGTGCCCAACCTGCGCCGTCCACACCCGCGCCTACCTCCACTACCTGAGCCGCGCCGAGGCCCCGACCGCCGCCCGCCTGCTCACCCTCCACAACCTCACCTTCCTCGAGCGCCTGGTCGCCGGCGCCCGCGAGGCGATCAAGGCGGGGGGGTTCAACGGTTACCGGGCTGCGGTCATGTCAGGAACCGCGCCCTGGGCGGCGTAGTAGGCCAACCCCGTCCCCGAGAGACGCCGCGCACGCCCGGACGCGGAAGCACCAGGAAATGTCCGCGGCGTAGCCGCGGACCATTGATTCGAGCGAGAGCGGAGGACGTGGCGCGAGTTATTCAACGTCCCTCGCAACCCCGTGCGCGGTGTCGCTCGGGAACGGCGTCGCGCAGGTCCTACTGGGTGTTATCGCGGATGAAGTCCTCGATCGCCTGGATCTGGTCGTCGATGTTGTCCTTGATCGTCTGACCGAGATCGGTCTGCTGGCCGGCGTCGGTGAGCAGCAGGACCCCGCCGGCGATCAGGGCGGCGAGGATCGCGATCAGCAGCAGGATCCCGAGCGTGCGCGCGACCCTGCTGCCCGCGGAGCGCTGCTGGCGGGCCGCCGCCGGGGTAACGGCCGGCCGGGGCGCCGGCTGCACAGGGCGGCGGCGCTGAACCGGCTCGGGAGCGATCGGGGTGACCGGGTCGGGCTCCATCCGCCGGGTCGGCGAGGTCGCCGGGCCCGGGGCGAGCATGTCCGTCGGCAGTTCGTCTGAGGGCGGCGGCGGCTCCTGGCCGCTGAGCCCGGCCTCGAGCGCCCGCGAGAGGTCGCGGGCCGAGGAGTAGCGGGCCGAGGCCTCGCCCTCGAGCGACTGCAGGACCGCGGCCGAGAGCGTCTCGGGCACGTCCGGGTCGTAGGAGGTCGGCGGCAGCGGGCGCTCGTTCTCGCGCCGGATCGCGAGCTCGGCGAGGGTCGAGCCCTCCCACGGCAGGCGGCCGGTGAGCAGCTGGTAGAGGACGACGCCGAGCGCATAGACGTCGGCGGCGGGGGTCGCCTCCTCGCCGCGCGCCTGCTCGGGCGCCAGATAGGCCGCCGTCCCGACCACCGAGCCGACCTGGGTCAGGCGCGACTGCGCCGTCGCCCGCGCGATCCCGAAGTCGGTGAGCTTGATCGTCATCTCGCCGGTCGGCGGCTCGTGCGCCGAGCTGTCGCGACGGCGGCGACCCGCCGGGCCGCCGATCACCATCAGGTTCCCGGGCTTGACGTCGCGGTGGATGATCCCCTGGCGGTGGGCGTACTCGAGCCCCGCGCACGCCTGGATCCCGATCTCAGCGGTCGAGTCGGCGCCCAGCCGGCCCTTCGTCTGCAGCAGCTGGGCGACCGACTTGCCCTCGACGTACTCCATGACGATGTAGTGGCGAAAGGCGTCGACGCCGGTGTCGTAGACCTGGACGATGTTCGGGTGGATCAGCTTCGCCACCGCGAGCGCCTCGCGGCGGAAGCGGGCGACGAACTTGTCGTCGTCCGAGAGATGCTCCGCGAGGATCTTGACCGCGACGGTGCGCTCGAGCACCCGGTCGGTGGCCCGGTAGACGGTCGACATCCCGCCGGAGCCGAGCCGGTCGCCGAGCTCGTAGCGGTCCGAGATCGTCGCGTTCATCGCTTCCCGCTCACCCCGCCGCTCGGCGGCTCGACTCCGCCGCCGCCGGTGCCCGGGCCACTGTCCCCGCCGCCCTCGCCGCTCGGCGGCTGCTGCTGGCCGGAGGGGGGCTCCTGCTGCGAAGGGCCCTCGTTCGAGGGCTCGATCGTGGTCGTCTCCGGCTCCGTGGTCGTCTCCTCGGTCGTCGTCTCCACCTCGGGCGCGGTCGTCGTCGTGGTGGTCGAGGTCGAGGTGTCGCCGCTCGGCCCGGTGGCGAGGCTGTCGGCGGAGCACTCGGAGTCGTCGCTGGCGAGGTTGTCGAGGTTGGTGCCCGCGTTGGCGAGCTCCTCGGCGACCTCCGGGTCGACGCTCTCGGGCAGGTTCTCGGTCTGGTTGACGAACTCCTGGGCGAATTGCTGGGCGCGCTCGCACTCGCCCTCGCCGATCGCGCTCTGGGCGCCGGCCAGCAGGTTGAGCAGCTGGTCGGAGCTGTCCGGCGGGATCGTCCCGTCGTCGCTGCCGCAGCCTGCGATCGCAAGCGACAAAACGCACAGGAGCAGGGATATCGGGCGCCTCCAACCCATCGCGGCGAGTCTAGTAATTGGCTCTGGCGGCCCCGGGACCACGGTCATTGCCCCACGTAGAGCCGCCGCGCGAGGTGCTCGGGGAGGTCGGTGGCGACGATCGCGTCCGCCGCGCGGTCGATGTCGTAGGCGACCCGGTGGAAGGACGCCTGCCAGGTCTCGGTGTCGAGCTCGAGCCAGGCGGCGCGCGGGTCTCCGTCGCGCGGCTGGCCGACGCTCCCGGGGTTGATCAGCCAGCGCCCTCGGCGCACCTCGAGGCTGGTCCCGGCGCCCGCCTGGGCGCCGCGGGCGTCGGAGTCGCTCTTGCCGTTGTCGGGGAGGGCGAAGAACAGGGCGACGTGCGAGTGGCCGACGAAGCTCACCCGGCGCGCCTGCAGCCGGATGCACTCGGCCGCCTGATCGGGCCAGAGCACATACTCCCAGACAGGGTCGCGGGGCGAGGCGTGGTAGAGGCCGACCTCGCGGCTCTCGTCGGCGGGATCGAGCCCGGCGAGGAACTCCCGGGTCGAGGGGCTCATCCGCTCCCGGGTCCAGTGGACCGCCGCCGCGGCCGCCGGCGAGAAGGTCGAGATGTCGAGCTGCTCGAGCGCGGCCAGGTCGTGGTTGCCCACCAGGCAGACCGAGCAGCGCTCGCGGACCAGGTCGGCGCACTCGTCGGGCTGGGCGCCGTAGCCGACAACGTCGCCCAGGCACCAGGTCTCGTCGACCCGGGCCCCCTCGAGGTCGGCGAGGACCGCCTCGAGGGCGGGGAGGTTCGAGTGGATGTCCGAGAGCAGCGCGAGGCGCATTCGTCCCCCCCGAGGGCGGCGGTCTATCGTAGGCGGCGATGAGCCCGGCGGGGTCCAGACAGGCGCCTCGAGGGCGCCGCGGCTCGGCTACGCCTCGGTCCAAGCGGCTCGACCGCGGCGCGGCTCGGCTGACCCCTCGCTTACCGCGCTCGACCGCGGTGCGCGTCGGCGGCGTGGCCGTGGCGATGGTGATCGTCGCCGAGGCGGCCGTCTGGCTGCTGGCGCCGCGCGATCCGCCGCCCGAGCCGGTTCCGGTGGCCGAGTCGGACTACTTCGGCTCGACCGAGCTCGAGCGCGCCCACGACTACCGAGGACCGCAGCGGGCGCTGATGATCGGCGGGCTCGCGGTCGAGTTCGGGCTGCTCGTTTGCGTCGCGCTCGGGCGCCCCGCCCGCCTGCGCCGCCGGCTCCAGGGGCTCGCCTCACGACCGCTGCTCGGCGCCGCCGCCGCCGGAGCCGCCGTCGCCCTGCTGACCACAGCGGTCACCCTGCCGCTGGGCCTGATCTCGCACGAGCGCGCGGTCGACGCCGGCCTCTCGACCCAGTCGCTCGGCCCCTGGCTCTGGGACGTCGCCCGGTCGGCCGGGATCACGGCGCTGATCACCGCCGGGGGCACGGCGATCCTGATCGCGCTCGTGCGCCGCTTCCCGCGCGGCTGGTGGGTGCCCGGCGCCGTTCTGACCACCGGGCTCGCCGCGGTCTTCGTCTGGATCGCACCGGTCGTGCTGGCGCCGATCTTCAACAAGTTCGAGCCGCTCCCCGACGGCAGCCGCGCCCGTGCCGACGTGCTCGAGCTCGGCCGCGAGGCCGGGGTCGAGATCGGCGACGTCTACCGGATCGACGCCAGCCGGCGGGTCACCTCGCTGAACGCGTTCGTCGACGGCATCGGCCCGACCAAGCGGGTCGTCCTCTACGACAACCTGCTCGCCGAAGCCGAGCGGCCGGAGCTGCGCTCGGTGGTCGCCCACGAGCTCGGCCACGTCGCCCACTCCGACATCCGGCGGGGGCTGATCTACGTCGCGATCGTCGCCCCGCTGGGGTTGCTGTTCGTGCGCGAGCTGACCGTGGCGATCGCCCGCCGTCAGGGCGTCGACCCGGCGAGCCCGGCGGCGGTGCCGATCTACCTGCTGGCGATCACCCTGGCCGCGTTCGCGCTCGGGATCCCCGGCAACCAGCTCTCACGCAAGGTCGAGGCGAGCGCCGACGAGTTCGCGCTCGAGCTCACCGACGACCCGCCGGCCCTGATCGACCTGCAGACGAGGCTGGCGCGCTCGAACCTCTCCGACCCCGACCCGCCGGACTGGTACGAGGCTCTGTTCGCGACCCACCCGTCGACGGTCGAGCGGATCGGCGCCGCCCTCGCTAGCGAGCGCCGCTGAGCCTGGCGAGCGCGCTGGAGGCCGCCGTGGCCGCGAACTTGACCGCGATCCCGGCGTAGACGGCGAGGTTGAGCAGCGGGCCGCGCCGGGGCGCGTAGTGGTCGCGGTAGAAGCGGAACATGCCGTAGTGGAAGGCGCGGTTGAGGCGCAGCGAGCGGTGCTCGCCGCTGGTCCCGGCCTTGGTGTGGACGACGGTCACCGAGGGCTCGAACCAGGTGGTCCAGCCGGCCTCGGCATAGCGGTAGCAGAGGTCGAGATCCTCCATGTACATCCAGTAACGGGTGTCGAAGCCGCCCTCGCGCTCGAGCGCCTCGCGGCGGATCAGCATGAAGGCTCCGTTGACAGCGTCGACGGGCCCCGACTCGACCTCCGGCGCCCGGTAGGCGGCCAGCGCCCCGGAGGCGCCCTGGCGCCGGCCGAGCCCGGTGAAGTGCCCGAGCGCCGAGAGCGGAGTGGGGAAGGCGCGCCGCGACGCGTGGTCGAAGCTGCCGTCCTCGCGCTCGAGCCTCGGGCCGGCGATCGCGACCTCCGGGTGCGACTCGATCACCGCGATCAACGCGTCGAGCGCCCCCGGGGTCAGCCGCGTGTCGGGGTTGAGGACGAGCGCGTAAGGGGCCCGGCCGTGCGCCAACGCCGGGTTGTTGGCGCGGCCGAAGCCGACGTTGGCCCGGTTCTCGGTCAGCTCGACCCGCGGGAACTCCCGCCGGACCATCTCGGCCGTGCCGTCGCCGGAGGCGTTGTCGACGACGCGCACGGTGAGCTCGCCCGCGGGCGGATTCTCGAACAGCGACCGCAGGCACTCGCGGAGCAGCTGCTCGCAGCGATACGAGACGATCACCACGTCGAGCGCCGGCGCCGACACGGCCACCGCTACTCGGAGATCGCGGCGATCGTCCGCTCGATCCCGTCGCCGATCATCCCCACCGGGCGCCAGCCGAAGACGCTGGTGGCGCGGGCGGGATCGATCGACGAGCGGCGGATCTCGCCCAGCCGGGGCTCGGCGAACTCGGGGTCGAACTTGGCGCCGACCGCCCCGGCGATCGCCTCGCCGAGCGCCAGCACGCTGGTCTCGCTGCCGGTGCCGATGTTGTACGGGCCCGCGTCGGGTGCCCCGGCTGCGGCGACGAAGGCCGCGGCGACGTCGCCGACGTAGACGTAGTCGCGGGTCTGGTGGCCGTCGCCGTAGACCCGGGGGCGGCGCCCGTCGAGCAGCGCCCCGCAGAAGATCGCGACCACGCCGGCCTCCAGCCGCGGGTCCTGGCGTGGGCCGTAGACGTTGCCGAGCCGCAGCACCGTGGTCTCGAGCCCGTACATGCGCCGGTACAGGCCCAGGTAGCCCTCGGCGGCAAGCTTCGATTGGCCGTAGGGCGCGTCGGGGCGACACTCGTCGGCCTCGGTGAACGGCAGCTCGCGTCCCTCGCCCTCGCCGTAGATCGCGCCCCCGGTGGACGCGAACACGAACCGCGCCGCACCGTGGGCTCGGGCGTGATCGAGCATCTTCACCGTCCCGCCGACGTTGATGCCGAGGTCGTAGACCGGGTCGGTGACCGAGCGGCGGACGTCGATCTGCGCCGCGAGGTGGAAGACGAGCTCGGGGTCGGCGCGGCCGAAGGTCTCGGCGAGCGCGGCGTCGTCGGTGACGTCGGCCTCGACCAGCTCGGCGCCGCCGTCGAGGGCGCGCTCGAGGTTCTCTCGCTTGCCCGACGAGAGGTCGTCGAGGACCGTGACCGAGTCTCCCCTGGCGAGCAGGGCGTCAACCACGTGTGATCCGATGAACCCGGCCCCGCCGGTGACCAGCGCTCTCATCGGCGGCGAGCTTAGAGGGCGACGGGATCGCCGCCCCGCTCGCCCTAGTATCGGGGCGTGGCCGCCCCGCCCGTCATCGATCCGCTGGCCGAGCTTCGCGCGGCCGTGATCGGCGCCACCGAGGCGCTCGAGGGCAGCCCGGGCGAGAAGCTAAGCCTGGACCGCCCGCCTCGCCCCGA
>DASPGZ010000268.1:0-19946 GCA_035620355.1 Solirubrobacterales bacterium
CGACCGCGGTCGGGTTACCGCAGCCGAGGCTGGCCAACCGGGCGGCTTCGGGCAGTGCGTCACGATCGTCTCGGCCGTACAGGCCGGAGCCGAACAGCTCACGCTGCGCGTCGGCGATCACAGCCGCGTCACCACAACACGCGGTCTCGCCGATGCTCACCGCCTCGGCCGCCTTCGCGTAGCGGTCGCGCACGGTCTCGCGCAGCTCACCGGCATCGTCGGGAACCGCCGCGGTGCCGGAGCTGCAGCCGCAGGTTCCGGCCTGGTGCTCGGGCCCGCAGCATTCGCCCTTGGCCTCGGGCTCGCAGCACGTCTCCTGCAATGAGGCCGAACAACAGCTCGAGCCGACCGGGGCGTGGTTCCCGACGGTCTCTAGCTCAGCCATGTACTCAGTTCCTCCAGCGCCTCGGGCTTGACGTAGTAGTACGCCCACAGGCCCTGGCGCTCGGAACCGACGATCCCGGCGTCGCGAAGCTTCTTCAGGTGATGCGAGACGGTCGGCTGCGAGAGATCGAAGAGCGGCACGAGCTCGCAGACGCAGACCTTGCCCGCGTGCTTTCGCAGCACGTCGACGAGCTGCATCCGCACTGGATCGCCGAGCGCCTTTGCGACCGCGGCCATGCGCTCCGCATGCTCGCGTTCGATGTCTGGATAGACGACCGGTTCGCAGCACGGCTCACCGTTCGGACTCTTCTTCTTCGGCGCGAGCTCCAGATCGACAGGCATCAATACACATATATCGATTGAAATGGCATTTGTCAATGGAGTAGGCTCGGCGCCCGAGAGCAGATCGATACCGGGGCAGGTGAAGGGATGACGCATGGCAACGCAACTGGCCGAGCTCGAGGTGGACCTGGTGACCCGGGGCCACCTCGAGAAGGGCCTCGTCTCGCTCAAGGACGAGTTCGCAGGAGTCTTCGGAGCCGAGACGATCGAGCGGTACATGACCGAGGCGATCGGCGACCTTCCAACGGCGAACGTGCAGAACTTCGTCCCCCTGTTCGTTCATCGCTTCGCCCGTGAGCGGTTGAGGGCCTTGGGCCAAGCCGACGAGAAGATCACCAAGGACGTGCCCGAGATCCTGTTCGTGTGCGTCCACAACGCGGGACGGAGCCAGATGGCGGCGGGACTGCTGAACAAGCTCGCCGACGGTCGTGTGCACGTCCGAACCGCCGGCTCTGATCCGTCCGACGAGATCAACCCGGCCGCGGTCGAGGCGATGGCCGAGGTAGGCGTCGACCTCGGGCAAGAGTTCCCGAAGCCGTTGAATGACGAGTTCGTGCGCGCCGCCGACGCGGTGATCACGATGGGCTGCGGCGACGCCTGCCCGATCTACCCGGGCAAGCGTTATGAGGACTGGGAGCTCGAGGATCCCGCCGGTCAGGACGTCGAGACCGTGCGTCGGATTCGCGACGAGATCGAGGAGCGCGTTAGGCGCCTACTGGCCGACCTTGTGCCCGATGCCCAAGCCTGACCTGCTGCGGCGGGCGGCGGCCGAGGGCCTCGCAACGTTCGCGCTCGTCTTCGCCGGCTGCGGCGCGATCGTCGCTGACTCGGTCTACGACGGCGCCCTCGGCGCGGTCGGGATCGGGCTTGTCTTCGGCTTGGTCATCATGGTCATGGTCTACGCCACCGGCCACCTTTCGGGCGCGCACATCAACCCGGGGGTGACGGTGGCCTTCACGCTGACGCGCCACTTTCCCGCCCGCGAGGCCGCCGCCTACGTCGCCGCCCAGCTCGCGGGTGCGGTCGCCGGCGCGTTGGTGCTGCTCGCGGTCTGGCCTGACCGGCCTGCCGACCTTGGGGCGGCGGTGCCGAGCGTCGGCGCCGGCAGCGCGCTCGTCTACGAGATCGTGCTCACGGCCTTCCTGATGTTCGTGATCATGGCCGTGGCCACCGACACGCGCGCCGTCGGCGCGGCGGCAGCGATCGCGATCGGTGGCACGGTCGGGCTCGACGCCATCTTCGGCGGGCCCGTGACCGGCGCCTCGATGAACCCGGCCCGCTCATTTGGCCCGGCCTTGGCCTCCGGCCAGTGGACCGACTTTTGGATCTACATCGTCGGCCCACTTGCGGGCGCGGCGATAGGCGGACTGGCCTATCAGCTCGTTCGCGGCGAGCACCGTCCAGAGGCTGGCGCGGCCGAGCTTGAGGGGAGTTCCCCTTGACCGTCCTCCGCTGGGCACGAAAGAACGTAACCCTGCCCACCCTCGATGGCAAGTGGGAAGCCGCCAGGTTGGAGGCCACTTATTTGGTTGCTGGAGACGCGATGCTCGGAGCCACCTCGTTCGCGACGAGCTCGAGCTGTCGCGCTTCGTCGCCCAACGGCCACAGGTAGACCCGTCGGCATCCGGCCTCGGCGTAGCGTGAGAGGAGCTCCGCGCAGTGCTCCACGGTCCCGACGCAGATCTGCCCGCGAAGCTCGTCGGGATCGCGGTTCAGGAGCGGAGCCAAGACCTCGGCGAGCACTCGATCGGCCTCGGCTTGATCCTTTGAGACCCAGGTCCACATCGTGGCGAGCGCGTTGGGAAAGTCGGCGGCCTGCCTGCCTTGATCTTCAAGCTTGCTCGCCAGGAGAGAGCGAGCAGCGGAGAATCGGTCCGGCGTTGTGTTGTAGGCGGAGGCGAGCCAGCCGTCGGCCGCCCTCGCGACTCGAGCAAGCCCGGCCTTCGAGCCCCAGCTTCCCATCCACAACGGGATACCCCCATGTTGTCTGGGACCAGGCGCCAGTTCGACGTCCGAAGGTACGGGGTAGTAGCGGGCGTGCTCGGGGAATGGTTCTCCCTTGAGCAGTGCTCGCAGCACCAGAACCGCCTCGTCGAACCGCTTCCAGCGCTCCTCGAAGGAGATGCCCAGGGCGTCATAGTCACGCGACGATGAGCCCGGTCCCAAGGCGGCCACCAGTCGACCCTCGGACAGAATGTCCAGAGCGGCCAATGCCTTGGCCAAGGGAACCGGGCCTCGGAGGACGGCAAGCGCCACAGTCGTGGCGACGGTCATGTCGCCGGAACGCTCGATCATGCTCGCGAGCGCGGTCGGCCCATCGAGCCACGGAGTCTGGAATATGAAGTGGTCGTTCGCCGAGACCGCGGCGAACCCGCAATCCCTTGCGGCGTCAACGCCGGCCTGCAGGCGCCGGAGCGAGAGCCCCTCATCGCCGAACTGCATCAGCGGCAAATGGACGCCCAGGTCCACACGACCAGTCTCTCAGCTTCCCTTGGGGCTCCACCGCGGGTGCCGCCGGCGGCCGACGCCGTCAGCGTGAGGCCGCCGGGTTGAGGCCCGGCGGGTAGCGCCGCACCTCGATCCCGCCGCGGCGGCGGACGATCACCCGGTCGCCCGCCTGCGCCCGGCGCACCTTCGGTCCGACGACCGCGACCAGGTTGACGAACAGCGGCACCGCCCGGCCGCGGCGGTCGACCGCCGCGCGGCGCAGCTCCTCGACCCCGACCTTGCGGTAGACGCAGGTGCCGTCGTCCTGGGTGCAGTTGGAGCCGTTGTTCTCCGAGATCTCGCCGCGGAATGCGGTCCGGCCTTTGACGAAGTCACCCTGTCGGGTCGCGCGCGGCGAGTCGGCGAGGATCATCCGGACGCTGGTGCGCACCGCGTAGCGCAGCTGCGAGACACCGGTGCGCAGGGTCGCCGAGACCTCGAGCTGCTCGCCGGCCTCGAGCCGGTCGAGACGCTGCGAGTAGACGACCCGGCGGCGAAGGTCGGGGCGGAGCCGGCGGCGGCGCGGCTCGCGCACCTCCACCGTCTCGAAGTCGCCCGCCGTGGTCGCGCGCAGGCGGACCGCGTTGATCCGGCCGCGATCCTGCGGGATGGTCCCGTTCGGACGCTGGCCGCCGATCATCAACAGGTCGCCGGCCCGCGCCCGGGGGCTGTGCGCGTCGGCGACCAGGTTCACGCGGCAGCGGTCGAGCCTGCATGGGAGCCTGCCCGGGTCGCGGATCGTCAGCCCCGCGCCGGCGAAGGTGAGCACGCAATGGTGCTCGTAGTCGGGGCGCTTCTGGGTGCACGTCTCGCGCACGGGCCGGGCCACATGCAGCGCCCGCCCGCCGGCGGTAGTCCCAGGCCCGGGCGCGAGCAGCAACTGCGCCCGGATCCGGGGCGCATAGTGATAGACGCGGCCGACGCAGCGCGGGCTGCGGAAGTTGCAGTTGTTGGTCGTCTGGAGCTCGGCGCTCAACCGCAGGCGATCGCCGCGCGCGAGGTCGGGCAACACCCCGGGCCCCATCGACATCACCACCTGCGGACGGGCGCCGGGCGCGCGGGTGATCGGCAGCGTCCGGCGCCGTTCGGAGTCGTTGCCGGTGCTCGCTACCCGGACCTCGGCGCGTTCGCCGCCACCCGCGGCCGCGTCGGCGGCGAGCCCCGTGGCAATGAGCAGGGCGACGACCGCGATCGCTCGAGCTGAGGCCCCCGCCGCGGTCACCCGAGCGATCCTAAGCCCGGCTCAGGCGTGAAGCGCCGCCAGCCGCTTCGCCTCGGCCTCGACCCCGCGCCGATCGGCACGCGCCAGGGGCGCGAACGGGCTCAGCTCGACCCTGCCGTTCTCGTAGCGCCAGGTGCCGGCGACCCGGCCGTCGACGAGGAACGTCGGCACCGATTGCGGGGTCTTGGTGCTGAACACCTTGGCGCGGTGCTCCTCGGGGAGGATCTGGGAGCGCCGCGCGTGCACGAGCAGGGTCGAGTCCCAGGTGGGCAGGAAGCGCGGCGGCGCCGGGGTCTCGGGATCGGGCAGCGGCATCCGCGGCAGATCGACCAGCTCCGCGCCGTCCTCGGAGCGAAACGAGCGCAGCTCGAGCTTGCCGATCGCGAGCCGGGTCGCCTCGATGCTGAGCCCGCCCCAGTCGGCGATCTCGTGGGCGGTCGCCGGGCCGAAGCCGCGCAGGTAACTGCGAACCAGCGCGACCGTGGCCTCGCCGCGGCTCAGGTCGGGCGGCGCGCCGAGCCAGGCCGCGGCGTCGCCGAAGCGATCCGCCCGGCGGCGCTCCCAGGTGCCGGAGGGCGGTACCCGCACCAGGTCGAGCCAGAGGGTGATCCCGGTCACCCCCTGGGGCCCGAAGCCGATCATCCCGGCGAGCTCCTTGCGGTCGACCGGCCCTTCCGCCAGTCGCGTGCGCACCCTGCGGGCCGCCGCCACCATCTGCTCGGCGCTCGGCCCGTCGCGGTGATAGCGCAGCCACGTCTCCCGGCGCCGCTCGCGGATGGCGATCGTGAACGCCCACCAGTCGGCCGGGGTGAGCAGGTGGATCGTCGCCCGCAGCGAGGTGCCCTGGGCGACCTTGCGGCGCTCGAGCGCCCGCGTGAGCTGGTCGCGCTCGAACCCCTCGACCCGGCTCCAGAGCCCGATGTACATCGACGGCGCGTACTGCGCCTGGATCCCGCCGATCCGCTCGAGCGCCTTCGGCAGCGAGAGGCGCTTGCGCTCGAGCAGCAGCTGGCGGGCGAGCAGCGCGCGGTTGAGCTCCGGCTCGCTCAGTGTGCGTTCGCCGCCCACCGGCCTCACTCCGGCCACAGATCGCCGTCGGCGAGCTCGAGCAGGTTCCCCGCCGGATCGCGGAAGTAGAACGAGCGCCGTCCGCCGTCCCATTGGTGCTCGTGGGTGATCTCGACCCCCGCCTCGCGCAGGTCGCCGAGCCGGCGCTCGTAGTCGCCGGGATCCGAGACGACCAGGCAGGCGTGTCCCGGCCCGACCGTGCCGTGGTCGGAGACCGGCCCCTCGCGAGCGGCGAGCGCCTCGCGGTCGAACAGCAAGAGCACGCCCGGCCCCGCCCGCAGGGCGAGCCCGCCGGGCCACCTGGCGCAGACCCGTAGCCCGAGCGACTCCGCGTAGAAGCGCTCGACCGCCTCGGCCTCGGCCGGGTCGTGGTACAGGCACGTCTCCAGCAGTCTCATGAGATCGCCCTCGCGAGCGCCACGCGTCCGCCGCCGAGCACCGGCTCGCCGTGCGAGACCAGGATCAGCTCGGGGTCCAGATCGAGCAGCGGGCGAAGCAGCTCGCGCAGGCGCGCGAGCGTCAGCCGATCGCCGAGGTATGAGATCCAGGACTCGGGACAGAGCCGCAGCCCGCCGGCGTCGTCGCCGAGCAGCCGGTCGCCGACCACCAGGGCCCGGGGCCGCGGCAGCCAGTAGGCGACCTCGCCGGCGCCCCGCAGGGCGACGGCCTCGACCCCGGCCGGGAGCCGGTCGCGAGCGCGCGAGGTGCTCGCGTCGTAGCGCTCGACGATCCGCTCGCGGCTGCGGCGGTGAAAGCCGATCGTGGTCAGAGCGGCGACCCGGCTCGCCCCCGCGGTCCGGGCGTCGGCCCAGGTCCAGAACCCCGCCTCGTCGGGCGGCAGCTGGGCGTCGATAAAGGTCGCCGAGTCGCCCTCGAGATAGAGCGCGCTCGCGACCTCGGGTCCCCAGTCGCCCTCGCTCCCCGGAGCCGCGTGCGGATCGTGGTTCGGGTGCGGCGCGGTCCACCGCCAGAGGCCGGGCCCGAGCTCGGCCGGCTCGAACGGCGCGTCGGCGCTCACGCCCCGGCGGGCCCGCCCGGCGGAATCGCGAGCAGCGCCCGAACCCGGCCGGCGATCCCGTCGCCGGCGAGCGCCTTGCGCAGAGCGCGGCGCTCACGCGGCCCCGGTGGTGGCGTCGCTGTCGGGCCGTAGCGGTGGCGGCGCAGGCGGGCCGCGTACTCGCGCACCGGCTTGCGGCTGTGACCCTCGGCGCGGTGCTCGATCGCCATCAGGGTCGCGCCCGGCTTCAGCTCCCAACCGACCCGTCGCAGAGCCGCCGCGAGCTCATCGACCTGCTCGTCGACCCGCTCGCCCCGGGCGAGCGCGGCGCGCCGGCGCCAGGCGACCGCCGTCCAGACGGCGCCGCCGACCACGATCATCGTCAGCAGCACCAGGCCGACGATCCCTCCGGTGCTGATCCCCTGGTTCAGCGGCGCCGACGCCCCCTGCTCCTGGTCGCCACGGCGGAACCCTCCGGTCGACTCGGGGACCGAGACGCCGGGGGTCGGACCGGCGAGCGCGGTGTCGGCGTCGCCGCCGAGGGTCGGGCGTTCGGCGGGAGCCACGCCTGGGGTGGGGTCGAAGGTGACCCAGCCGATACCCCGGAAGTAGACCTCGACCCATGAGTGGGCGTCGAAGTCGCGCACCTCGTAGGCGCCGCTCTCAGCGTCGCGGGCACCGGGGGCGAACCCCGAGACGACCCGGGCCGGGATCCCCAGCATCCTCAGCATCAGGCCCATCGAGCCGGCGAACTGCTGGCAATAGCCTGCCTCGTCCTCGAACAGGAACGAGACCAGCGGCAGGCTGCTCTCGGGGACCGTCGGGGTGTAGTCGAAGTCGCCGCGGAGGTGCTCCTGGACCGCCCGAACCGCCTCGTAGGGCGTCTCGGCGCCCGCGGTCCACTGCTGGGCAAGGCGGTAGACCTCGCCATACGGCGAGGCGAGCAGGGCCGCCTCCGCCTCCTCGTTGCTGCTGCCCCAGAGCGGCATCGCCAGCGTCTGCAGGACCGGCGACTCGACCGAGGTCGGCAGCCCGATCAGGGTCGTGCCGCCGAAGCGCCGCACCGAGCTCGCGACCGGCGCGTCGCGCAGCTGCTCCGGCGTCGGCTGCGGAACGTAGGAGACGATCGAGTACTCGTCGCCGCGCTCGAGCGAGTCGCCGACGTGGGTGAGCGTGCCGTCGTCGCTGGCGAGGGCGCTGGCCCCGTCGACGTCGCGGGTAACCCCGGCGCCGATCACCAGCTCGCTGCTCAAGGCACGCAGCTCGAAGGTCGCCTCCTCGACCCAGCCGGGGTTGAGCTTGTCGAGCTCGGTGCCGCCGGGAACGATCGAGCGGGCGCCGAGCTCGGCGGTCGCGGTCGGGTCGCCGCTCACGGCGCGGCTCCAGGTGTAGCCGTCGAAGCGGTCCAGCACGCTGGCCTTCCAGTACAGCGGGGTCTCGGTCTGGACCGTCATCAGCGTCGTCCCCTCGCGCGGCCAATCGAGCGGCCCGTACTCGTGGTTCCACTCGAACTCAACCGAGCGCTCGGCCCCGAACCACGACCAGTTCTCGTAGTCCCACCAAGCCTCGGCGTTGAGCCGGGCGGCGAGCGGCAGGGCGAGCACCCCGGCCGCGAGCGCCACCACCAGCGCCGGGATCCTCCGACCCGCCCCGAGCCGGGCGACCCAGAGCCAGGCGACAGAGAGCAGCAGCAGCGCCAGCCCCCAGAGGATCTCCGCTCCCGGGTTGTCGAGCGTCGCCCCGACCCCGTAGACGATCAGCAGGATCGCGAGCGCCACCGCGCGACGGCGCCCCGGACGCCCGCCGGGCCAGAAGGCGACCGCGGCGGCGAGCGCGACCAGCGCGGGAGCACCGAGCACGAGGCTGCGGCGGATCCACTCGTCGGCGCCGTCGTACGGCAGTTGCGCCTGCTCGATCCCGCCGACCCCGTTCTGGACCTCGTCGCGAAACTCGCCCCAGTGGGCGGGCTCGAGCAGATGCGCGGGCAGGCCTGCAGCGACCAGCGCCGCGCACAGCCCGGCGGCCGCGACGGCGAGCGCCAGCAGCGTCCGCCGGATCCCCGGCCGCAGCCCGGCGAGGGCGCTGAGGCCGGTGGCGGCGACGCAGACGACCGCCAGCGAGAGCATCAGGTCGGCGGTCGGTTGCGGCTCGACCAGTCGCGCCCACTGCGCCATCCCGAAGGCCGCCAGGGCCGCGAACAGCGCCAACTCGATCGCGAGGGCGCCGGCGCGCTCGCGGATTGCGGCCGGGAGCCGCCCGGCGCCGGCGGCGACCGGGGCG
This sequence comes from Solirubrobacterales bacterium, assembly GCA_035620355.1. Lineage (GTDB taxonomy): Bacteria > Actinomycetota > Thermoleophilia > Solirubrobacterales > 70-9 > WHSW01. The sequence continues at coordinate 8,781 of DASPGZ010000268.1, forward strand.
CCCGCCGGGACGGCGGCGCCGGTCACGCGACCTTCCCCAACTGCCGAGCGGCGCCTCGGGCACCGTGGCGGCGCCCCTCACACCCCGAGACCATCAGAGCCGGCATCCCGCGTCCGCCGACCGAGGGCCCGACCAGGTAGCGCGGGGCGGCACCGGCGCGAAGCGCCGCCGGCAGTGCCGGGTTGGCGCGGGCGGTGACCCAGAAGACCGCCGCGAGGCGACGCGCCTGCGAGAGCGCGGGCGCGGTGGCGACGGGCTCGACCAGGGCGAGGCGCGCGTGAACCGAGGGCCAGCCGCGAAGCTCCGACTCGACCTCGGTCGGGCGGCGGTCGCCTGGCAGCAGAATGCCGCAACCGCCCGCCTGCGCCAGGTTCCAGCACAGCGAGCAGGCAGCGCGGACGGCGGCATCGAGGTCGTCGTCGCTCGCCGGTCGCGAGGCGTCGAGGACGACCAGCGGCGCCGCGTCGGCGCCGGCGACCATCTTGCGCTCGACCAGCTCGCCCGTGCGGGCGACGGCGGGCCAGTGGATCCGGGAGGCCGGGCTGCCCTCGCGATAGGCGCGCAGCCCGTCGACCTCGAGCTCGATCGCGCGGGCGTCGATCCGGCCGGGTGCGGCCCCGTCCTCGATTCCCGCGACCAGGCCGGGCCCGCCGGGGCCCCGGCCGCCGACCGCGACCGGGTCGACCCGGGGCAGCACGATCAGCTCGGCGAGCTCCTCGGAGACCACGGTTCGCGAGCGCAGGCCGAGCGGATCGCGGACCACCAGGGTCGAGGGTTCGGCCGGCCGCCGGCCGCGGCCGTGCAGGCGCAGCTCCAGGTCGACGCGCCGGCGCCAGCGCGGGCCGACCGCGATCGGCCGCTCGAGCACCGGATCGGTGAGCTCGCCGCCCGGGATCGGCAGGCGGCTGCCGAGCGCGTCGATCCGCAGCCGGAAGGGCTCGTCCTCGACCACCCGCGACGGCCCGGGGGCCCGCACCAGGCGGCTCGGTGTCGCCAGCCCGACCCAGGCGAAGGCGACGAGGCCGAGGCCGAGCAGCCCGATCCCCGGAACCAGCAACGAGGGGGAGCCGAACCCGAGCCCGGCGAGGATCAGCGCGATTCCGAACGTCGCCGCGGTCGGCGCGCCGGGCATCAGCCGCGCGTCAGAGCGCCGGGACGCGCCCGAGCGCGTCGGCGATCACGGCGGCGGCATCACCCTGGGCCGCCTCGGGAGCGAGCAGCAGGCGATGGGAGAGCACGGTCGTCGCCAGCGCCTGGACGTCGTCGGGGAGCACGTGGTCGCGCCCGTCGAGCGCGGCAAGCGCCTTCGACGCCCGGAACAGCATCAGCACGGCGCGCGGGCTGGCGCCGAGCTCGACCCTTGTATCGGTGCGGGTCGCCTCGGCGAGCGCGACCGCGTAGCGGCGCAGCGCCTCGCTCCCGTGGACCTCGGTGACCCCGGCCTGCGCTGCGCGCACGGTGGCGACGTCGGTGACCGGGCCGAGGTCGTGGACGCGATCGTGCGCCGCGTGCTCGGCGAGCATCTCCGCCTCGTCGACCGGGCTCGGATAACCGAGCGAGACGCGGACCATGAACCGGTCGAGCTGCGCCTCGGGCAGCGGATAGGTGCCCTCGTACTCGGCCGGGTTCTGGGTCGCGACGACGACGAACGGCCGCGCCAGCTCGTGCTGGTGGCCGTCGACGGTCACGTGCCATTCCTGCATGCACTCGAGCAGGCCCGACTGGGTCTTCGGCGAGCTTCGGTTGATCTCGTCGACGAGCACGACGTTGGCGAACACCGGTCCCGGGTGGAACTCGAAGCGCGCCTCGCGCTGGTTGAAGACGTTGGTGCCGACGATGTCGGCCGGCAGCAGGTCGGCGGTGCACTGAACCCGGGCGTACTCGGCGTCGATCGAGCGGGCCAGCGCCCGGGCGAGCGCGGTCTTGCCGACCCCCGGATAGTCCTCGATCAGGACGTGGCCCTCGGCGAACAGGGCGACGAGCAGGTCGCGGACGACGGTGTCGTCGACCTTGACCGCAAGCTTGATGTTGTCGCCCAGCCGGCGCCCGACCTCCGCGACGCCTGCCGGGTCCAATCGAGAGACCGTCGCCACGGGCTCAATGGTAGGGGTCCGGCAAAGCCGGGCACCTTCGGGTGTGGGGGGCGGGCGGGCTAGCTGAGGTGACTGTCCGGGGTTCCACCTCGGCGCTCGCTCCCCTGAGTGCGCCCCGGTCGCGCGACCCGTGGCGGCAGGCCATCCCGAGCCGGCGGCGATCCTTGCCGCACCGGAGAAGGTAGGGAAGGGCTCGGACGACCGGCCCGAAATCCGGGCAAAGAAAAGCGGTCCGGGGGCTACCTGGCTCTGCCTGCCTCGCGCGTAGCCTTCGCGCGATCAAAGCTTTGCCGGTCTCCTTCGAGAGGACCGACGACTTGGCTTCCGTCGCCGTCTTCCTCTTCCCGAACCGCAGTTTGAATTTATTTCGGTGCCCGCCGAAATGCAAGGGGACCGCCGGAGTCATTCCCGCAATCTGCGAGAAAACGGACTCAGCGACGGTTCGCGGCGGGCTCCTTCTTCGCCAGCTCGCGGAGATTGCGGGTGGCGCGGCCACCGAGCAGGACGATCATCGTCCCGGCGATCGCGAGCCCGATCAGGTCGAAGACGGTCAGCTGCAGGTCGGCGACCACGAAGTCGAGGCCGGCGCCGAGCGCGACCACCGTGTTGAGCGCGATCAGGATCAGCCTGATCTCGGTCGGCCCGACGTAGCCGTAGCCGATCGAGAAGCGCCCGAAGGCGAAGCTCTCGAGGTAGACGTTGATCGAGAGGATCAGGTAGGCGACCACGATCAGGGTGCCGATTGAGAGCAGCATCAGCGGCGAGAGCCCGAGGCCGATCCCGATCGCGGCGGTCGCGATCGCGTCCACCAGGTGGTCGAGGTAGTAGCCGTAGGTGGGTCGCTCGATCTTGCGCACCCGCGCGAGGGTGCCGTCGAGCGAGTCGCCGAACCACTGCACCACCAGGAGCGCGCTCGCCACCCAGAGCCAGTCGAGCGAGTCGTTGGCGAGCTGATAGGCGGCCGCGACGCCGATCGCGGCGAGCACCCCGAGCGCGGTCAGGTCGTCGGGCAGGATCCAGCGCGGTAGCCGGCGCGCGATCCACTGCAGCAGCCGCTTCTCCGGCTTCGCGAGCAGGAAGCTCGGCTCGCGCGTCGCCTCGACCGAGCTCTCCAGTGACCCTTCGCTCATCGGCGGACAGGCTAGGCGAGCTTTCGGCCGAGCAGTTGCCCGCCGACTAGATTCACGGCATGTCCGTGCAAGGCAAGGTCGCGCTGGTCACCGGCGCCTCGAGCGGGATCGGCGAGGCGACCGTGCGGGCGCTGGCCGCGGACGGCTGGGAGACGGTCGCCGCGGCGCGGCGGCTCGAGCGCTGCGAGGAGCTGGCCAGGGAGGTCGGCGGGCGCGCCGCCCGCCTCGACGTCACCGACCCGGACTCGGTCGAGGCGCTCGCCGAGGGGCTGCCGAGGGTCGACGCGGTCGTCCACAGCGCCGGGGGCGCGCTCGGGCTCGAACCGCTCGCCGAGGCCGACGAGGAACGCTGGCGCGAGATGTTCGACTCGAACGTGATGGGCATCGTCCGGGTGACCAAGGCGCTGATGCCGGCGCTGCGGCGGGGCGCCGACCCGATCATCGTCATCGTCGGCTCGGTCGCCGGGGTCGAGGTCTACGAGGGCGGCGGCGGCTACACGGCCGCCAAGCACGGCACCCACGCGATCGCCCAGACGCTGCGGCTGGAGCTGCACCGCGACGGGATCCGGGTGAGCGAGATCGCGCCCGGGATGGTCGAGACCGAGTTCTCCCTGGTGCGCTTCGACGGCGACGCCGAGCGCGCCGCGGGCGTCTACGACGGGATCGACCCGCTGACCGCTGCCGACGTCGCGGAGGCGATCGCCTTCGTCGCCGGGCGGCCGGGCGGGGTCGACATCGACTACGTCTCGATCAAGCCGACCGCGCAGGCAACGGCGAAGATCGCCCACCGCCGCGGCTGAGCCCCGCCCGGCTCAGAGCCAGGTGATCCCGGCGCGCTCGGACGCCGCCGCGTAGGCGTCCGGGCCCAGGCGGCCGTCGCGCTCGGCCTCGGCGAGGTCGCGGAAGAAGGCTTCGAACCCCGCCGGCGCGCAGACGACGAGCTGGTGGCCGACGCCCGGGACGACCCGGCGCTGGGCGTGCGGGACGCCCCGGGGAAGGAAGATCGAGTCGCCCGGCCGGAGCGTGAACTCGTCGTCCCCGCGGCGGACCACGTGTTCGCCGTCGAGGGCGTAGAAGAGCTCGTCCTCACGGGAGTGGACGTGCAGCGGGGTGTCGACCATCGGCGGTAGCTCCTCGAAGATCGTCATCGCCCCGCCGGTGCTGGCCGCGTCCTCGCGCACCAGGATCGTCACCGGGCCGAGGACGAGGCGCTCGGGAAGGCCAGGCTGCCCGCCCGCCGCCATCCCTAGACGTCGCGGAGGGTGATCGGCCCCGAGGTGGCGCCGGTCACCAGCTGGCGCACCAGCGGCTCCTCCGAGCCGAGCACCTCGCCCGCGGGGCCGGCCGAGACGACCCGCCCGTCGTCGATCACCGCGACGTGGTCGGCGAGCCGCCGCGCGGCGCTCATGTTGTGGGTCGTGACCAGGAAGGTGGCGCCGCTCTCGGCCTGGACGTCGGCGAGCATCTCGCAGAGCAGCGACAGCCGCACCCCGTCGATCCCCGAGTCGAAGTCGTCGACGATCACAATCCGCGCCTCGAGCGCCAGCGCCCGGGCGATCGCGACCCGCTTGCACATTCCGGCCGAGAGCTGGTCGGGCATCGCCTCGGCGCGGTCGCGGAGGCCGACCATCTCGAGCTGGGTCATGGTCGCCTCGTGCACCCGGGCCTCCGACCAGCGGTTGCGCTGGCGCAGGGCGAAGGCGACGTTCTCGTATACGTTGAGGCTGAAGAAGAGCCCGCAGGTGAACGGCAGCGTGCCCTGCAGGACCACGGCCATCCGCTGGCGCAGGGCATTGAGGCGCTCGTCGGAGATCCGGGCGAGATCCTGGCCCTCGAGCCGGACCGTGCCCCGGTCGGGGTGGATGAGCCCGACGATGTGGCTGATCGTGACCGTCTTGCCGGCGCCCGAGGGCCCGAGCAGGACCGTGATCTCGCCCTCCGGGACGGTCAGGTCGACGCCGCGGAGGATCTCGGAGCGGCCGAAGCGCTTGACCACGCCCGAGAGCTCGATCGCCGCCTGTTGTTGACCCTCGGTCGGCATGAGGTGAGTGTAAGGCGCTCTACCATCACCGTCCATGCGCATCGACGAGCTGCTCGCGACCCAGCGCCCGGTGTTCTCGGTCGAGTTCTTCCCTCCGAAGACCGAGCCCGGGCTCGAGCTGCTGTTCGAGACGGTCGCGGCACTGAAGCCGCTCGAACCCGACTACGTCTCGGTCACCTACGGGGCCGGGGGCGCGACCCGCGACGGCACGGTCGAGATCGCCGAGCGGATCAAGCGCGACCACGGGCTCGAGGTGATGGCCCACCTGAGCTGCGTCGGCGAGACCCGCGAGGGGCTGCGGTCGCTGCTTCAGCGCTTCGCCGAGATCGGGATCGACAACGTGCTCGCCCTGCGCGGCGACCCGCCCCGCGGCGAGGCCGACTTCACCCCGCCGGAGGACGGGCTCTCCTCGGCCGCCGAGCTGACCGGGTTCATCACCGATGGTCACTCGTTCACGATCGGCGGCGCCTGCTTCCCGGAGGTTCACCCGGAGGCCGACGACCTCGCCTCGGATCTCGCCTACCTGAAGACCAAGGTCGACTCGGGTGCCTCGTTTCTGATCACCCAGCTGTTCTTCGACAACACCGCGTACTTCGACTTCGTCGCCGCGGCGCGCGAGGTCGGGATCGAGGTGCCGATCATCCCCGGGGTGATCCCGATCACCTCGTTCGGCCAGGTGGCTCGGATCTGCGACCTCTGCGACGCGACGATCCCCGAGCAGCTCGAGAACGCGATGCGCGAGCTCGGCGGCGACGAGGAGGCGGAGGCGCTGCTCGGGGTCGCCTACGCGGCGCGCCAGTGCGAGGAGCTGCTCGCCGGCGGGGCGCCGGGAGTCCACTTCTACGCCCTCAATCGCGCCCCCGCGACCCGCGCGGTGCTCGCCGCGCTGCGCGCCTCGCGACCGTGGGAGCGCGCCGGCGCCGAGGGCCGGGCCGCGACCCGAGCCGGCTGAACCGGCCGACCGACCGAGTCGCAACAATTCCCAGGGCCGTGCAGACCGAGGGCAGCTTTCGCTTCAACGGGCATCGGATCGCGTTCGCCGACTACGGCGAGGGCGAGCGCACGCTGGTGCTGGCTCACGGCCTGCTGATGAACCGTCACATGTACGACCAGCTCGCGCCGACGATGGCCGAGCGCGGCATCCGCGTGATCACCGTCGACCTGCTCGGCCACGGGGCCTCGGACAAGCCCGCCGACATGCGCGCCTACAACATGCCCGCGTTCGGAGACCAGCTCGCGGCCCTGTGCGAGCACCTGGAGCTCGACCGGCCGATCGTCGGCGGAACCTCGCTCGGCGCCAACGCGGCGCTGGAGATGGCGACGAGGCATCCCCGAGTCGCCCGGGGCCTGTTCATCGAGATGCCGGTTCTCGACAGCGCGCTGGTCGCGGCCGGGCTGATCTTCCTCCCCATCCTGCTCACCCTGCGGGCCGCGAAGCCGGTGCTCCGCGGGGTCGCCGCGGTCACCAACCGGATCCCGCGGTCGCGTTTCCTCGTCGATCTGGCCCTGGACTGGACCCGCCGGCCCCCCGAGTCGTCGGAGGCGGTGCTCGAGGGCATCCTCTTCGGCCGCACCGCTCCGCCGCGCGAGGAGCGCCAGCTGATCGGGATCCCGGCGCTGGTGATCGGCCACCAGGGTGACCCGCTTCATCCCTTCACCGACTCGGACATGCTGGTCGAGGAGATCCCGCGGGCGCGGCTGGTGAACGCGGAGTCGATCTTCGAGTGGCGCGTCCGCCCGGGGCGCCTCGACGGCGAGCTGGCCGAGTTCATCGCCGAGGTCTACGCCGCCGAGACGGCCGAGAGCGCCGCGTCCGCCTCCGCCTGATCCGCCTCCCAGCCTTGAGGCCGGCTGAAGGTTGTTCGCTAGCCTGCGCCGTCGATGTCGGCTAAGTCAGAACGCGAGAGGCGCCGCGAACAGCGGCTCGCGGCCGAGAAGGCCGCGGCCGCGTCCGACCGGCGAAGGCTGATCCTCGGCTACGTGGTCGCCGGGGCGCTGACGCTCGCCGTGGTGGTCGGGCTGGTGATCGTGTTCACCTCCGGCGGCGACTCGACCAACCAGGTCGGCGGCGAGGAGATTCCCGAGGCCGCCCACATCCAGGTCAACAGCGGCTTCCTGCACGAGACCACCCCGGACGGGCGCGAGGGCACGCCGCCGCCGCCGCTCCACCAGGGCGACCTGCAGGCCGCGGCCAGGGAGGCCGGCTGCAAGCTCGACCTCGACCTCGAGGACGAGGGCTCGACCCATATCACCAAGGAGAGCGAGATCCCCGACTACGGGACCAATCCGCCGACCTCGGGCAACCACAACCCGCAGCAGCTCGCCGATGGCGCCTACAGCGTGATGCCCGAGCCCTGGTACTTCGTCCACTCGCTCGAGCACGGCCGGATCGAGATCCAGTACTCGCCGGACCTTCCCGAGCAGGATCAGCTGGCGCTCAAGGGCGTCTTCGACGAGGCCCCCGACGGGGTGCTGTTGTTCCCCAACGACGAGATGCCGTACGAGGTCGCGGTCACCGCCTGGACCCAGATGATGACCTGCGACAAGTACGAGGGTGCGGCGACCCTGGACGCGATCCGCGACTTCCGCGACACCTACATCGGGCTCGGCCCCGAGCCGCTGCCGCTCTCCGTCCCCGAATAGCGCCTGCACGCCGGCGTTCAGCGGCGCGCCCGACCGGCGTCGTCGCGGACCGGGCGAATCTATGGTCGGGGTGGCGTGTTGAAACGGATGGTGCGACTGAGACCGCGATACGTGGTGCCGGCCCTGGCCTGCCTGGCCCTCGCCTGGGTGGCCGCCCCCGCCCTCTCCTCGCGGCCCTACCTGCCGGGCGCGGTCGACTTCGAGCAGTCGCTGGGCCCGGTGCGGGCCGCGGGCGCCCTGCCGAACGCGAAGCTGGTCCGCTCGAGCCGGCGCGCCGGCCGCGGACCGATCAGCTACCGCTCGACCGTGCTCGCGGCGCCGAAGCGCTTCGATCTGGTCGGGCTCGCGGGCGAGATGCGCCCGCTGGAGCTGCGCGCGCGCGACTCCGGCGGTGCGTGGAGCGAGTGGGTCGAGGCCGCCGACGGCAGCCCCGTGTACTTCGGCGGCGCCGACGAGGTCCAGCTGCGGACCCGCGGCTGGCGCCCGTCGGGCCGGCTCCACTACGTCAACGTCTCGGGCACGACCAGCGCCGCCGGCGGGCTGCTGACCGGCGTCCGCGAGGCGATCAACTCGGCCTTCATCTCGGCCGGCTCGCTGGTCGACCCGATCGCCGAGGCGGCGCCGACCCGGCCGGAGATCGTCACCCGCAGCGAGTGGGGTGCGAACCTGACCCGCGGCGGCTGTCCGCCGCGCGAGCGGCCCTCCTACGGCGTGGTCAAGGCGGGCGTCATCCACCACACCGTGACCGCCAACGACTACAGCGAGGCGGAGGCGCCCGGAATCGTGCTTGGGATCTGCCGCTACCACCGCAATGCCAACGGCTGGAACGACATCGGCTACCAGGCCCTTGTCGACCGCTTCGGCAACCTCTACGCGGGGCGGGCGGGGGGCATCCGCAAGGCCGTGATCGGCGCCCAGGCCCAGGGCTTCAACGCCCAGTCGACGGCGATCTCCTCGATCGGCACCCACACCAAGGAGGCGCCGACGGCTGCCGCCCAGGCCTCGATCGTCGACTACCTGGCATGGAAGCTCTCGGTCCACGGCCTGACCGCGACGGGCAAGACGACGATGACCTCCGCCGGCGGCGACCTGAGCCGCTACCCGGCCGGCCGCCGGGTGCGGCTGAACAAGGTGATCGGCCACGGCACACTCGGCTACACCGCCTGTCCCGGGGAGGCGCTCGAGCGGCTGATCGTCGGTCTGCGACGCAAGATCCAGGCGCGGATCGAGGCCTCCGGCGGCCCCGGCGACCCGCCGATCACGACCCCGCCGGGCGGTGGGGTGGAGCCGCGCTGAAGCGGCTCGCGGCCCTCGCGGCGCACCCGCTCGCTCAGCCGGCCCGGTAAGCCGGGAAGAACCCGCCCGCGTCGCGGCCGGCGGCGAGCCGCTCGTATCCGGCCGGGCCGCAGACGACCTCGTGGGTGTGGAAGGGAAGCTCGCCGTTGGCGAAGCCGCGCTTGAACCCCTCCAGCCCGTCGCCGGCAGTCACCCCGCCGCCGAGGTTGAGCGGCAGCTCGAGCCGGTCGGCGAGGTCGAGCATCGCGATGACCACGTTCTTGAACGGCGACGCGTCGCGGGCGGCGTCGGCGGTGCCGCCGAGGTAGTAGTGGAGGACGCCGTCGCTGACCGCCGCGATCGCGGCGGCGCCGACCTCGCCCCCCCGCCTGGCCGAGATCAACCAGCTGGGCTGGAAGCCGAGCACCGAGTCGAAGTAGGAGCGGGCGAAGAAATAGCGCTCGGCGGCGCCGGCGCGCCGCATCGTCTGCTCGTAGGCGGCGGCGAACGCGTCGCGGTCGGCGGTCGGCGACTCCGGCCCCGCGACCGAGTCGACGGCCCATCCGTCCCGCTCGTTGGCGCGCACCTGCTCGGCGAGCCGCGGGCGGACCCGGCGCTCGAGCGCCGGGTCGTGGACGAGGACCCCGGAGCGCTCGCGGGCATCGGCGAGCCAGGGATCGCCCCCCAGCCGCTCGCGAGCGAACACGCTCACCAGCCCGGTCGCCGCCCAGTCGACGCCGCTCGCGGCCGGAGCCGCGCCGCCTCCCTCGACGGTGGCGCCCGGGTAGCCGTAGGGGGAGATCGCGTCGACCCGGTCGGTCCCCTCGACCTCGCGGACGATCAGCGGCACGAGCGCCTCGCGGCGGTCGCCTGCCAGCCTCAGCGTGTGCGTCACCCGCTCCGCCTCGAGGAAGGCGCGCGAGCGGAAGAAGTCGTCGCTGACCGCAGCGGCGCCGCCGTCGGCGAGCAGCTCCGCGGTGGCGCTCAATCCCACCCGGTGAAGTCCTCGGGGAGCAGCCCCCAGACCTGGTTGTCGATCCGGTCCGAGCCGCGCCGGATCGCCGCCTTCATCACGCCCTCGCAGCGGAAGCCGAGGTAGGTGACGACCTTCTGGGCCGCCTCGTTGGTCGCCGGGATCTCGGCGTGGATGCGGTGCGCGTCGTGCTCGGAGAAGGCCCGGTTGCAGGCTTGGCGCTCGGCCTCGCGGGCGACGCCCTTGCCCCACGCCGACGGCTCGCCGACCAGCACCGCGAGCTCGGGGCCGAGCTGGCGCTCGAGCCCGAACAGGGCGACGAAGCCGACGGCGTCGTCGGAGCCGTCGATCGTGATCGCCCACTTGCGGTCCTCGGAGGTGTCGATCGCCCGCTCGACCCAGCCCGCCGCCGCCTCGAGCGGGAACGAGTCGCGGCTGCCGACCAGGTCGGCGGTGACCCGCTCGTCGTTGAACCACCGGTGGACCGCCTCGGCGTCGCCGGGGCGGAAGTCGCGCAGCGTGACCTCGGCCTTGGGCACGTCCGAAACGCTACCCGTAGAGGCCCCGCCCGGTGACCAGCAGGCGGGCCGTGAGGGCGAGGATCCGCAGATCGAGCGCCGGCGAGCGGTGCTCGACGTACCAGACGTCGAGCTCGATCCGCTCGTCCCAGGGAATCCCGGCTCGGCCGTTGACCTGCGCCCAGCCGGTGAGCCCGGGCTTGACCTCGAGCCGGCGGCGCTGGTGAGGCGTGTAGGCGGCGACCTGCGCCGCAAGCGTCGGGCGCGGTCCGACGACGGACATCTCGCCGCGGATCACGTTGACCAGGTTGGGAAGCTCGTCGAGCGAGAAGCGGCGCAGGCCGGCGCCGACCCGGGTCACCCGCGGGTCGCCGGCGAGCACCGGCGTGCCGACCCCGACCGGGTCGTTGCCGGTGTGCATCGTGCGCAGCTTGTAGAGCTCGAACTCGGCGCCGTCGCGGCCGACCCGCCTGGCCTTGTAGAGGACCGGGCC
>DASPGZ010000269.1:0-16426 GCA_035620355.1 Solirubrobacterales bacterium
CCAGACGAGCGCCGCGGGCAGCACCTCCCGCGCCAGCTCGCGGTGCGCCTCGATCATCTCCGGGGTCGCGGTCGGGCCGGTGCCGCGGGCCGAAAGCCGGTCGGCGACCGTGAGCAGGGTGACGTCGGCGGCGACCGGCGCGGTCAGCTTCAGGTAGTCGTAGAGGCGCCGCCGCGAGAGCGGCCGCTCGCGGGTCATGAACCCGAGATGCAGGTGGTGCAGCGTCAGCGCCTCGAGGTGGCGCGAGAGCGCCCGGCTCGTCTTCAGCCGCGCGCAAGCCTCGCGAACGATCAGCGCGCCGGTGCGGTCGTGGCCGACGAAGGAGACGAACCCGCCCTCGTGCTCCTCGCGGGTCCCGGGCTTGCCGACGTCGTGGAGGACGGCGCCGAAGCGCAGCGCGTCGCCGCGGCTGAGACCGTCGGCGAGCGGCTCCGCGAGCAGCGCCCGGACCCCCTCCGAGGCGTCGCCCGCGTAGCGGTCGAGGTCGGCCTCGACGTCGAGCAGGTTGGCCAGCACCTGGAGCGTGTGACCGTGGACGTCGAGGTGGTGGTTCGGGTTCTGGCCGACGCCGCGGAGCGCCTCGAGCTCGGGCAGGACGCCGGCGGTGGCGCCGAGCCGGTCGAGCAGCTCGAGCCCACGAAGCGGGTCCGGCCCGCAGACCAGCAGCCTCAGCTCGGCCAGCTGGCGCTCGCCGGCCGGCTCACCGGCGCGCGAGGCCGAATCCTTCGCCAGCCGCGCCGTCGCGGGGTCGAGCCCGATCCCGAGCTGCGCCGCGAGCCGGGCCGCGCGCAGGATCCTCAGCGGGTCGTCGGAGAAACTGCGCTCGGAGACCGCCCGCAGCACACCTCGCTCGAGGTCGTCGGCGCCGCCGAACGGGTCGGTCGGCTCGGCGGCGGGGTCGGCGAGCGGCACCGCGATTGCGTTCACGGTGAAGTCGCGCTGGGCGAGGTCGTCGGCGATCGCGGCGCCGCGGATCCGGGTGACGTCGACGTGCCAGCTGCGGTCCGAAGCGAGCGCACGCCAGGTACCGAACTCGCCCGAGAGCTCGAACGCGGGACCGCCGGCGGCCCTGCCGATCGCCCTCGCGGCCGCCTCCGGGTCGCCGTCGATCGCAAGGTCGAGGTCGACCACCCCGCGACCGGTGATCGAGTCGCGGACCGCCCCGCCGACGATCCAGGCGCCGGCTTCGGCGCCGAGCGCCGCTCCGGCGACCTCGACCGCCGCGGCGCGGGCGAGCGGCTCGGCGGGCGCGCTCATCGGGCGCCGGCGAGCTCCCGCGGCACCCTCGGTGAGATCCCGCAGGTGATCTCGTAGTTGATCGTCCCCAGCCGCCGAGCCAGCTCCTCGCAGAGGATCCGCTCACCGCTGTCGGCGCCGATCAGGATCGCCGCCTCGCCCGCCTCGACCAGCGGCTCGGGCCCGAGGTCGACGGTCAGGTTGTCCATCGAGATCGTCCCGACCACCGGATGGCGACGGCCCCCGATCAGCACCTCGGCGTTGTTCGAGAGCGCCCGCCGGACGCCGTCGCCGTAGCCGATCGGCAGCACCCCGACCCAGGTCGGCTCGGAGGCGGTCCAGGTGCGCCCGTAGCCTGCGCTGTCGCCGGGCTCGAAGCGCTTCACGGCGGCGACGTAGGAGCGCAGCGTGAGCGCCGGCTCCAGGCCCTGCTCGGCCGGGTCGGAGCCGAACGGGTCGAGGCCGTAGATGGCGACCCCGCAGCGGACCATGCCGAGATGGGAGCCGGGCTCACGGAGGGTCGCGGCGCTGTTCGCGGCGTGCAGGATCGGGCCGCCGAGCTCGTCGCGCAGTGGCAGCGCCAGCTCGCGGAAGCGCTCCAGCTGGAGGTCGAAGAATGAGCGGTCGGGCTCGTCCGCGGACGCGAAGTGGGTCCAGATCCCGGCCAGGTCGAGGTCCGGCGAGGCGGCCGCCGAGCGAGCGAGCCCGCCGACCAGCTCCGGGTCGCGCTCGCCGAGCCTGCCCATGCCGGTGTCGTACTTGACGTGTACCTGCGGGCGGATCCCGAGCTCGCGCCCGCGGGCCTCGGCGAGCTCGAGGAAGCCGCGGCGCCAGACGGCGACGTCGGCGCCGGCGGCCAGCGCCAGGTCGAGCTCGCGGGGGGTCAGCGCGCCGAGAACCAGGAGCCGTGCCCGCTCGCCGAGCTCGGCGCGCAGCTCGGCCGCCTCGGAGGCCGCCGCGACCGCAAGCCAGGTGGCGCCGCCGGCGAGCGCCGCGGCGGCGCAGGGGACCGCCCCGTGGCCATAGCCGTCGGCCTTGACCACCGCGCAGAGCTCGGTGCCCTCCGAAAGCTCAGAGGCGAGCCGGCGGCAGTTGCGCTCGACCGCCCCCGGGTCGATCACCGCCTCCGCCCTCACCCCTCGACGCCCCCCGGGGTGATCCCCGCCGGGATCGCCTCGATCACGTCGCCGGCGATCACCGACTCCGGGGCGCCGATCGCGGCCGCGGCGGCGCGCCCGGCGCGGGTGTGCGCGTGGACGGCCGCGGCGACCGCCGTTCGCGCTTCCAGCCCGCGCGCGATCAGCGCCGCGATCATCCCGCTGAGCACGTCGCCGGTCCCCGCGGTCGCCAGCGCCGGGCTCGCGAGCCCGTTGACGATCGTCCGCTCGCCGGGAGCGGCGACGATCGTGTCGTCGCCCTTGAGCACGACGATCGCCCCGGCGCGCTCGGCCGCCTCGGTCGCGCGGGCGAGGCGCCGGGCTCCAACCTCGTCGGAGCCGACGCCGAGCAGCCGCCCGAGCTCGCCGGCGTGCGGGGTGAGCACCGTCGGGGCCTCGCGAGCGGCGAGCAGCTCGAGCCGCCCGGCGACCGCGTTGAGCCCGTCGGCGTCGAGCACCAGGGGCGCCTCGAACCGCGGCGCGACCTCGGCGACCAGCGCGAAGCTCTCCTCGGCGCGACCGAGACCGGGTCCGAGGACTACCGCGGCCGCGCGCGCGGCCGCCTCGAGGATCGGCTCGGCGGCGTCGCTGGTCAGGTGGCCGTCGGCGCTCGGGCAGCCGACCGACATCACCTCGGTCAGCTTGATCTCGAAGATCGCCTCGAGCTCCGCCGGCACGGCGACGGTCGCGTAGCCGGCGCCGGCGCGGGTCGCCGCACGCGACGACATGCAGACGGCGCCGGTCAGGCCCCGCGAGCCGCCGGCGACCAGCACCTGGCCGGAGCTGAACTTGGTCGAGTCGGCGCCGCGGCGGGCCAGCAGCTCGAGCACCGAGGGGCGGATCAGCCCGCCGGGCGCCTCGGGCGGGGCGCCGGGCGGGATCCCGATCTCCGCCACCCGCAGCGCCCCGGTACGGCGCTTGCCCGGGGCGATCCAGTGGCCGAGCTTGGCTGCGTGGAAGCTGACCGTGATCGCCGCCTCGACCGCCGCGCCGGCGATCTCGCCGGTCGAGGCGTCGACCCCCGAGGCGATGTCGGCGGCGACCACCGGCACCCCGCAGCCGTTGATGGCCTCGATCGCGGCCGCCGCGGGGTCGCGCGGCGAGCCCTCGAAACCGGTGCCGAAGATCGCGTCGACGATCGCCCCGGAGCCGTCGAGCGCGGCCGCGGCGTCGTCGCGGCCGAGCTCGCGAAAGGGCGGGTCGAGGCGCTCCAGATTGGCCGCGGCATCGCCGGACAGCTCGCCAGCCGGCCACGGCAGCAGCACCTCGACCTCGTGGCCCCAGCCGGCGAGCAGGCGAGCCGCGACCAGCCCGTCGCCGCCGTTGTTGCCCTTGCCGCAGACGATCCGGATCGGGCCCGGTGCGGCCGCCGCCTGCGTCGCCTCGGCCAGCGCCAGCCCGGCGGCCTCCATCAGCTCGAGCGACGGGACCCCGCGCTCGGAGATCGCCCACGCGTCGGTCGCGCGCATCGATTCGGCGTCGTGCAGCGGCTCGAGCCAGGTCTCCACCCAGCGCAGGCTACCCCCGCTCCCAGCGCGTCAGACGCGCTCGGCCCTGACCACGGCCGCCGCGATCTCGCGGGCGTGGGTGAGCGAGACCGAGAGCTCGAGCCCCTCGGTGGCCGCGGACTCGGCCGCAGACCCATGCAGGCGCAGGCGCGGCGCCTCGTCCCCTCCCCCCTCGACCTCGACCTCATGCAGCCGCAGGCCGCCGATGCCGAGCGCCTTCAGCGCCGCCTCCTTGGCGGCGAAGCGGGCGGCGAGGTGGCGCCCCGGGCGCGGGCGCCGGCGCGCGTGCGCGAGCTCGGCGGCGCTGAAGACCCGCTCGGCGAGCGCCGGCCGGCGCTCGAGCGCGCGCTCGAGACGCTCGATCTCGATCAGGTCGATGCCGATCCCGGGGGCGCTCATCGCGCTGGGGACGCTACTCGTCGGCGAGCGAGACGGTGATCCGGGCGACCGTGAGCCCGTCCTCCACCCGAGCTCCCCCGACCAGGGTCGAGAAGGCGTCGAGGTACGGGCGGATCGCCTCGTAGTCGACGTCGCCGTCGGCGCCGAGCTCGGCGACCTGGAAGAGCTCCGGCAGGGAGACGAACAGCGCCGGCGCCAGATCGTCCCCGAGCGACGCGACCGCGTCCTCGAACTCGGGGTTGTCGCCGAGCGTCTCGCTCGGGTTGAGCGCCTGGTCGACGGTCGCGCCGACGACCGCGACCAGCTGATCGCCGATCACGCCCGCCTCGGCCCCGCCGCCGATCCCCGGGATGCCGAGCGAGAAGCCGACGTCCGAGCCCTCCGGAGGGCCGCTGGAGCGCAGGCCGGAGTCCCGCTCGGCGATCCTTCGCAGCACCTCGAGCAGCGGGCCCGGGGCCTCCGGATCGCTCGTCTGCGCGATCAGCCCGGCGCTGAATCCGGGCGCCGCGGTGCCCTCGACGAAGGCTGCCGCATCGCCGAGCCAGCCGAACACGTCCTCGCCGAGGTCGAGACCGGTCGCGCGCATCACCTGGCGCTCGATCTCGCCCGCCCCGGGCAGGCCGCTGGAGGAGAGCTGGTCGAGGCTCTCCTCGAGGCTCGAGCCGAGGTCGGGCACCGCGGCCGCGAACCACGACTCGCCCGGCAGCTCGGAGAGCAGCGAGGACTCGGTCGCGAAGTCGGTAGCCGAGTCGAACATCGCCGCGAACTCGAAGCTGGCCGTGTCGGCGGTCGCGGTCAGGGTTGCCGCGATCGGCTGCGAGAGCGCCCCGCCGAGCAGCGGCTCGAGCACCTGGGCGGTCGCGGGGTCGACGTCGCCCTGCATGATCGAGGCCTCGATCGCCGCCGCCGGCTCGAAGAAGAACGAGACCAGCGGATCGTCGGGGAGCTGGTCGAGACGCTCCGTGTACTCGTCGCTCTCGGCCAGCGATTCGCCGTCGCCGGCGTCGATCGCGACCTTCAGCCCCGTCTCCGAGCCGAAGGCGAGCGCGCTCTCGTCGAGCACCCCGACCGCGAAGCCGCCGGTGACGAAGTAGTCGGTGTCCTCGTAGGTCCGCTCCTCGGCCTCGTCAGGGCTCTGCTCGATCAGCGTCTGGACGAAGTCGGAGGCCGCGTCGGCGTCCTCGACCTCCGCCATCACCGCGAAGTCCGGGGTGTCGCCGCCGTCCTCGAACGAGCTCACGAAGGCGCCCGCCCGGCTGCCGAGCCAGGGCTCGATGTCGTCGGCGTAGTTGAGGTCGAGATCGCCGTCGGCGAACGATGCGTCGAGCTCGGCGACCACGGTTGCGCCGGGGTCGGTGATCCCGCCCACCCGCTCGGCGAACGACTCGATCGCCTCCGCGTGGTCGCCATCGGGCCGCAGGACGCTCTCGGCGTAGAAGGGGACGTCGGGCGGCACCAGCGAGGCCAGCCCGCTGGAGCCGGCGTCGTCGCCGCCGCATCCGGCCACCAAGGCGCCCGCCGCCAGGACGAGCGCGGCCCCTGCCTTTGCCATGCCACCGCGCAAGCGGGGCATGCTAGCGATGGGCGTTGGCGGCACCCGGCGCTACTCGACCGTGACCGTCTTCGCCAGGTTGCGAGGCTGATCGACGTTGTGCCCGTTGTGGCGGGCGATGTAATAGGCGAGCAGCTGCAGCGGCAGCACCGCGAGGATCGGCTGCAGGATCCAGTCCGTGCGTGGCACGAACAGGGTCTGGTCGGCGGCCTCCGCGACCTCGGTCCCGCCCTCGGTCGCGACCGCGATCACGTCGGCGCCGCGGGCGCGAACCTCGGCGACGTTCGAGAGCACCTTCTCGAGCACCGGGCTGTCAGTCGCCACGGCGACCACCGGCGTGTTCTCGTCGAGCAGGGCGATCGGCCCGTGCTTCATCTCGCCGGCCGCGTAGGCGTCGGTCGGGATGTAGGAGATCTCCTTCAGCTTCAACGCCCCCTCGAGGCAGACAGGCAGGCCGATGTTCCGCCCCAGGTAGAGGAAGAAGGGTTGGCTTGCGTGGCTGCGGGCGATCGCGCGTACGCGCGAGTCGACCCCGCGGATCGTCTCCTGGATCTGGTGGGGCAGGTTGCGGAGCTCGGCGATCAGCTCCGTCCGGCGCTCGGCGTCCATCGTCCCGCGCTCCTGGGCGAGCCAGAGCCCGAGCAGATACATCGCCGCGACCTGGCTGACGAAGGTCTTGGTGGCCGCGACCCCGACCTCGACCCCGGCCCGGGTGAACAGGACCGCATCGGCGTCGCGGGTCGCCTGGCTGCCCATCACGTTCGTGACCGCGAGCACGCAGGCGCCGCGCTCGCGCGCCAGCCGCATCGCCGCCAGCGTGTCGGCCGTCTCACCGGACTGGGTGATGCCGATCACCAGGTCGTCCGAGTTGATCACCGGGTCGCGGTAGCGGTACTCGGAGGCGACGTCCATCTCCACCGGCACCCGGGCCCACTGCTCGATCGCGTAGCGGCCGATGAGCCCGGCGTGGTAGGAGGTCCCGCAGGCGACGATCACAATCCGCCGCAATCGCTGCGCCAGGTCGGCCGGGAACTCGAGCTCGGAGAGGTCGACGCGGTCGAGGTCCGGAACCCGGTCGGCGATCGTCTCGGCGACCGCGTCGGGCTGCTCGTGGATCTCCTTCATCATGAAGGTCGGGTAGCCGCCCTTCTCGGCCGCCTCCTCGTCCCAGGTGATCTCCTCGACCTCGCGCTCGACCGGCGTCCCGTCGGCCTCGGTGATCGTCGCCCCTTCGGGGGTCACGGTGACGATCTCGCCGTTCTTGAGCCCGAGCACGTGGCGGGTCTCGGCGAGGAACGCCGGGATCGCCGAGGCGACGAAGCTCTCGTCCTCGCCGAGCCCGACGATCAGGGGGCACTCCTGGCGCGCGGCGACCAGGACGTCGGGGTGGTCGGCGTGCAGGGCGACGAAGGCGTAGTGACCGCGGAGGTCGGCGAACGCGTCGCGGACGGCGGCGGTCAGGTCGCCGTCGTAGTGCTTCTCGATCAGGTGGGAGACGATCTCCGCGTCGGTCTCGGAGGCGAACACGTGGCCCTCCTCGCGGAGCTGCGCGCGGAGCTCGGAGTGGTTCTCGACGATCCCGTTGAGGACGATCTGGATGCTGTCGGAGCAGTCGCCGTGGGGATGCGCGTTCTCCTCGGTGACCCGGCCGTGGGTCGCCCAGCGCGTGTGGCCGAGCCCGATCGTCGCCGGCGGGGCCGCGACCGCGACCGCGCCCTCGGTCTGGGTCACCGGCAGATCGGCGTCGAGGCCGACCGCCGCGCGCAGGTTGGCGAGGTTGCCGACGGCGCGCACCGTGTCGATCTCACCGTCGGAGAGCAGCGAGATGCCTGCCGAGTCGTAACCGCGGTACTCGAGCTTTTCGAGCCCCGCGATCAGCAGATCACGACACGGGCGCTGGCCCACATATCCGACGATTCCGCACATTCGGAGGGAAGTCAGGGTAGCGCCGCTCCGGGGCCCCGATCCAGCGGGTGCGGCGCTGCATCGGCGGTTCGTCTAGCCGAGCTCGGACCGCACGACCTCGACCAGCCGGGCGCAGACCGCCTCGGCCTCGTCGGCCTCGGGCGCCTCGACCATCACCCGCACCAGCGGCTCGGTGCCCGACGGGCGGATCAGCACCCGGCCCCGCCCCTCGAGCGCGGAGGCCTCGCGGTCGACCGCCTCCCAGACCGCGGCGGCGTCGTCGACCGCGTCGCGGTCGGCGACCTCGACGTTCTCGAGCACCTGCGGCAGGCGCTCGATCGGCCGCACCTCGGCCAGCCGGCGCTCGCCGAGCGCCGCGAGCGTCAGCAGGGCGGCGGCGATCCCGTCGCCGGTGGGCGCGAAGTCGGTCCAGATCAGATGCCCGGACTGCTCGCCGCCGAGCGTCCACTCCCGCGCCACGAGCTCGGCCGAGACGCTGCGGTCGCCGACCGCCGTCGTCGCCACCTCGATCCCGGCCTCGTCCATCGCCCGGTGGAAGCCGTAGTTGCTCATCACGGTGACCGCCACCCCGCCGGCGAGGCGCCCGGTCGCGGCCAGGTGATGGGCGGCGATCGCGATCAGCTCGTCGCCGTCGCGGACGGCGCCGGCCGAATCCACCGCGACCACCCGGTCGCCGTCGCCGTCGAAGCCGAAACCGATCTCGGCTCCGGCCTCGCGCACCCGCTCGGCCAGCGCCGCCGGATGGGTCGAGCCGCAGCCGAGGTTGATGTTGCGCCCGTCGGGCTCGGCGGCGAGAACCACGGCGTCGGCGCCGAGCCGAGCGAAGATCTCCGGCGCGGCGCGCGCGGTGGCGCCGTTGGCGCAGTCGAGCACGATCCGGCGCCCGGAGAGGTCGAGCGGAAAGGCCCGTTCCAGCTCTCGCAGGTAGTCGTCGGTGCCGCCCTCGAGCTCGCGGATCCGGCCGATCGAGGTGCTGACCGGGGCGTCGACGGGCGCCGAGCCGCTGACCGAGCGCTCGATCCGGGCCTCGGACTCGTCGCCGAGCTTGCGCCCGTCGGAGCCGAAGAACTTGATCCCGTTGTCGTGCCAGGGGTTGTGAGAGGCCGAGATCACCGCGGCCAGGTCGAGTCCGAGCCGGCGAACGAGCACCGAGGCGCCGGGCGTCGGCAACACCCCGGCTACCAGCGCGTCTCCCCCCTCGCCGGCGACGCCGGCGGCGAGCGCGGCCTCCAGCATCGGCCCGGACTCGCGCGTGTCGCGGACGATCAGGACCTGAGGGCGCTCGGCGGCCGCCTCGAAGGTGGCGGCGCGGCCCAGCGCCAGTGCGAGCTCGGCGCTCAGCAGCTCGCCCGCGACCCCTCGGACCCCGTCGGTGCCGAACAGCCTGCGCGCCAAGGCGGCTAGCGCTTCGAGAACTGCGGCCGCTTGCGGGCCTTCTTCAGCCCCGCCTTGCGGCGTTCCTTCTTGCGCGCGTCCCTGGTCAGCAGGCCGCGGCGCTTGAGCTCGGGCCGCAGCTCCGGATCGATCTCGGTGAGCGCCCGGGCGATCCCGTGGCGGACGGCGCCCGCCTGGCCGGCGATCCCGCCGCCGTGGACGCGGGCGTGCACGTCGACGCTCGACTCGTAGCCGGCGGTCAGCAGCGGCTGCCGGGCCATCGTCCGCAGCGCTTGACGCGGGAAGTACTCATCGAGCGGCTGGCCGTTGACCTCGCAGGTCCCGCTCCCGGGGCGCAGGATCACCCGCGCGATCGAGCTCTTGCGCTTGCCGGTCGCCTGGATCCTGGCGTTGGCGTCGAGCTGGACCGCGGGGCCGCGGCGGGCCACGGGCTCGTCCTGGGCCTCGGCCGCGGCCTCGATCCGGGCGCGCTCCTCCTCCTCGGCCTCGAGCCGGGCGCGCTCCTCGGCCGAGAGCTGGCGCTCGGGCTCGAGCGCGATCGGTTCGAGATCGGCGCCGGGAGCCTGCTCGGAGCCCTTCGGCTTCGCGGGAGCGGCGGCGGGCTGCGCGGCGGGAGTCTCGGCGGCGGGCTCCGCGGGGGCGTCCGAGGCGGGCTCGGCGGGAGCGTCGGCGACCGGCTCGGGCGGGACCTCCGCCGCGGGCTCGGGCTCGGCCGGGGCGGGCGGCTCAGTGACCGGGGCCGGCGCCTCGGCCGGCTCGGCGGGGGGGTCCTCGGCGGGCTGCTCGGGCGCCGGCGCCTCGGCGGCGGGCTCGGGCGCCTCTGCCTCGGGCTCGGGGGTCTCGTCCGGTGTCTGGTCGTTCTCTTCGATCAAGTCTCGATCTCCATCGGCTTCGGCTGCTGGGCGGCGTGCGGATGGTCGGGCCCGGCGTAGACCTTGAGCTTGCGCAGCTGCTGGCGGGCGAGCCGGTTGCGCGGCAGCATCCCGCCGACCGCCTTGCGGATGACCTCTTCGGGTCGGCGGTCGAGCATCTCGCCGAGCGTCCGCGAGCGGATCCCGCCGGGGTAGCCGCTATGGCGCCAGTAGATCTTGTCGGTCCGCTTCTTGCCGGTGACCGCGACCTTCTCCGCGTTGACGACGACGACGAAGTCGCCGGTGTCGCAGTGGGGCGTGTACTCCGGCTTGCGCTTGCCGCGCAGCGCGTCGGCGATCTGGGTCGCCAGCCTGCCCAGGGTCTTGCCGTCGGCGTCGACGACGTACCAGTCTCGCTGGCGGTCGGTGGGCTTGGCGACGTAGGTCTTCATATGCGCGCAAAAGCCGCGCTCCGGGCGCGCGGCGACCGCTGATCTTAGCTTCTCGCGGTTGATTGGGGGAACCGGCGCCGGCGCGTCGAATCCCCGCGGGTGTGAGGGCCGCAAGCAGATCATGCCGAGCCCGGCTCGCGCTCGCGGTCTCGATCGCCGCCTGTTTCGCCTGCGCCGGGATCGCCTCGGCGGCCGGGGGCGGGGTCGGCGCCGCGAGCGGCTCCGGAGGACAGGCGGCGGAGCCCGGCGGAGGAGGTGGCGTCGTCGCCACCACCGAGCCCGGCTTCGGCCCGGCCGACTACAGCTTCCCGCTCAGCGCCCGCCACACCTACGGCGACGGGTTCGGCGCCGGGCGCGGGCACGAGGGTCAGGACCTGTTCGCGCGCTGCGGCTCGGCGGTGCTCGCCGCCCGCGGCGGCCGGATCCAGGAGGTCGGCTTCGAGCCGCGGGCGGGCAACTACGTCGTCGTCGACGGCCGAGCGACCGCGATCGACACCATCTACGCCCACCTGCTCTCGCGCTCGCCGATGCGCGAAGGTACGCGGGTGATCACGGGTGGATCGATCGGGCGGGTGGGGAGCTCCGGGAACGCCTCGGGCTGCCACCTGCACTTCGAGATCTGGAGCGCCCCGGGCTGGTACGAGGGCGGCGAGCCGATGCCTTCGGTGGGCCGGCTGCTGCGCGCCTGGGACACCCGGAGCTGAGCTTGCGCGCTCCCGCGAGCGTCGCCGCGGCGCTGCTGGTCGCCGTCCTGCTCCCGGGGGCCTCCGACGCCGCCCCCGCCGGGGCCGGTTACGAGCTGCGCCAGGGCAGCGTGAAGCCGGCACACGCGTTGTTCGACGGCGAGCGCAGGGTCACCGTCCGCTTCTCCTTCGGCGCCACCCGGCGCCTCGACCTGTTGGTCCGGATCGTGCGCGCCCGCGACGGCAAGCCCGTGCGCCGCTACCGCGAGCGGGCACTGGCGCCCGGCAGGTTCCACGAGCTGAGCTGGGACGGGCGCCGGGCCAACCGCCGGGTCGCCGCCGACGGCGAGTACGCGGTTCGGATCGGGCCGCCCGGCCACCGCGGCGCCGCCGCCGGGCGCTTCGAGTTCCACGACCACGCGTTCCCGGTCCAGGGCGCGCACGGCTACGGCGATCGATTCGGCGAGCCGCGCAGCGGCGGCCGGGTGCACGAGGGCCAGGATCTGCCCGCGGGCTGCGGCACCCCGCTGGTCGCCGCCCGCGGCGGCACCGTCGCCCGCACCGGCTACAGCGACGCCCTCTACGGCTACTACGTGCTGATCGACGGCCTGGCCACCGACCGCGATTACTTCTATGCCCATCTGGAGTCGCCGACCCCGCTGGCCGAGGGCGACCGCGTCCGCACCGGCGAGCGGATCGGCGAGGTCGGCAAGACCGGCAACGCACGTGGTGAGTTCTGCCAGCTGCACTTCGAGCTCTGGCCTCACGGCTACCGAAACGGTGGCCCCGAGGACCCGCTCGCGGCGCTTCAGCGGTGGGACTCCTTTCCCTAGGCGAACGGGCGTTACGGCGGCGGGGCGGATCGGGTTCCGCCCGCAGCGGGTAGCTTGGCCGCGATGAGCGAGGGGCCATCGACCGAGGTCACCCATGAGGTGGCGGCTGCGGAGACGCGCCAGTACGGCCGCTCCGCCGGCCTGCTGACGATCGCGCTCGGCACCGCCGGGCTGCTCGCGTACGCCTTCTTCGCCGTCTCCTCGCACACGCTCGACAGCCACGACTACGGGACCATCGTCGTCCTCTGGTCGGTCAACTTCATCGCCGCAGCGACCCTGTTCCGGCCGATCGAGCAGCTGCTCTCGCGGACGATCGCCGAGCACGACGAGCTCGGCGAGGGGTCAGGGCACGTGCTCCGGATCGCCGGACTGATCCAGGGCTGCGTGACCCTGATCGCCGTGGTCGTGATGTTGGTGCTCAAGGAACCGATCACCGAGGATGTCCTCGATGGCTCGGAGACCCTGTACTGGGTCCTGGTCGTCGGGATCGCCGGCTTCGGCGCCGCCTACTACGCCCGCGGCTTCCTCGCCGGGCGACGGCAGTTCGGCCTCTACGCGACCCTGCTGGTGCTCGAGGGCGGCTCGCGGCTGATGTTCCCGGTCGCGGTCGCGGTCGGGATCGCAGACGGGATCGACGCGGTCGCGCTCGGCGTCGCGGTCGCCCCGCTCGCCGGACTCTCGGTGCTGCCGTTCGCGTTCGGCCGCCGGGCGCCGGCCAAGCACGAGTCGGCCGCCGTCGACGCCGGGCTCGAGTTCACGATGGCGCGCGGCGGGGCGTTCGCCGCCGCGGTGCTGCTGATGATGCTCTCCGAGCAGGTGCTGGTGAGCTCGGGGGCGCTGTTCGTGCGCGGTGCGCTCGACGCCGACGCGGCGGGCCGGATCTTCAACATCCTGATGGTCGCCAGGGCGCCGTTGCTGCTGTTTCAGGCGGTCGCCGCGAGCCTCCTCCCCCACCTCACCCGGCTGCGGACCCGCGGCGACTCGACCGGCGAGGACGCCTTCCGGATGTCGGTCAACAACACCCTGCTGATCATCGCCGGGTTCGCGACCGCGGTCCTCGTCGGAGTGCTCCTGGTCGGGCCCGCGGTGATGCAGCTGGCGTTCGGCGACGACCACGACTACGACCGCGCCGGGCTCGCGATCGTCGCCGTAGGCATGGGCTTCTACCTCTCGGCGGTCACCCTGAACCAGGCGGCGCTGGCGCAGGGTCAGGCGCGCCGCGCGGCCGCCTGCTGGGTCACCTGCGCGGTGATCTTCATCGCCTTCAACCTGATCCAGCCGTTCGACCCGTTCCGCACGGTCGAGGTGGGCTTCACCGGCTGCGCCGCGATCCTCTCGGCGATGCTCTACCTGCTCTACCGCAGCCCGCACCCGGTGACCGAGGACGAGGTCACCCCCGGCTCCAGCCGCGAGATCGAGGCTCAGATGGCGGCGGCGGACGAGATCGGCTGAGCTACTCCCACTCGATCGTCGCCGGCGGCTTCGAGCTGATGTCGAGCGCGACCCGGTTGACGTGCGGGACCTCGTTGATGATCCGGTTCGAGACCCGTTCGAGCAGGTCGTAGGGCAGCCGCGCCCAGTCGGCGGTCATCGCATCCTGGGAGGTGACCGCGCGGATCACGATCGGGTAGGCGTAGGTGCGGCCGTCGCCCTGGACCCCGACCGAACGCACCACCGGAAGCACACAGAACGACTGCCAGAGCTCGCGGTAGAGGCTCGCTGCCTTGATCTCCTCCTGGAGGATCGCGTCGGCGGCGCGCAGGGTGTCGAGCCGCTCGCGGTTGACCTCGCCGCCGACGACGCGGATCGCCAGGCCCGGGCCGGGGAAGGGCTGGCGCCAGACGATGCGCTCCGAGAGACCGAGCTCGGCGGCGACCGCGCGGACCTCGTCCTTGAACAGCATCCGCAGCGGCTCGACCAGGTCGAAGCCGAGGTCCTCGGGCAGGCCGCCGACGTTGTGATGCGACTTGATCGTGTCCGCGGTGCGCCCGTCGCCGCCCGACTCGATCACGTCCGAGTAGAGCGTCCCCTGGACCAGGAAGCCGGCGTCCTCGAGCTTCGCCGCCTCGTCCTCGAACACGCGGATGAACTCCTCGCCGATGATCATCCGCTTGCGCTCGGGGTCGTCGACCCCGGCGAGCCGGTCGAGGAAGCGCGCCTCGGCGTCGACCTTGATCAGGTTGACCCCCAGCTCCTCCATCGCCGTGACCACCTGGTCGGCCTCGTTGAGGCGCATCAGGCCGTGATCGACGAGCACGCAGGTGAGCTGGTCGCCGATCGCCCGGTGGACGAGCGCCGCGGCGGTGGCCGAATCAACCCCGCCGGAGAGCCCGCAGAGGACGCCGGCGTCGCCGACCTGGGCCCGGATCCGCTCGACCTGCTCGTCGACCACCGAGGCCGGCGACCAGTGCGCCTCGCAGCCGGCGATCTCGCGCAGGAAGCGATCGAGGATCTGCTGGCCGTAGGGCGTGTGGACGACCTCTGGGTGAAACTGGATCCCGTAGAGGCCGCGCTCGGGGTTCTCGAGCGCGGCGACCGGCGAGCCGGGGCTGGCGGCGAGCGGGGCGAAGCCCGGGGGCGCCTCGAAGACCGAGTCGCGGTGGCTCATCCAGCACTGCTGCTCGGCGGGCAGTCCGCTGAGCAGGCGGCCGCCGTCGCCGGCGAGGGTGAGCTCCGTGCGCCCGAACTCGCCCGACTCGGCGCCCTCGACCCGGCCGCCGAGCTCGAGCACCATCGCCTGCATCCCGTAACAGATGCCGAGCACCGGGATCCCGAGCTCGAGCAGCTCCGAGCGCAGCTTCGGCGCCGCCGGCGAGTACACGGACGCGGGGCCGCCGGAGAGCACCAGGGCCGCCGGCGAGCGCTCGCGGATCGCGTCGAGCGCGAGGTCGTGGGGAAGCAGCTCCGCGTAGACGCCGCACTCGCGGATCCGGCGCGCGATCAGCTGCGAGTACTGGCCGCCGAAATCGAGCACGAGGACCTCCTCGTGCGCGGTCTCGGGTGGCTCGACCTCGATCGCCTCGTCGACGCCGGGGGCCACCGGCAGCTCGGGGTCGCCGCTCTCGAGCGGGCCCCGGGGGCCCGTCGCCGGCCGCACGCCGCCCCCGGACTCCTGCTCGGGGGCGATCGTGGGCTCAGCCATCGCCGCTGGTTACCTCGAGCTCCGGCTCGACCGTCCCGTGGCCGTTCGGGGTGCCGTTCGCGGTCCGGTCCTTGCCGCTGGCGCCCATCCCGACCTGCTGCGAGCGCTGCAGCTGCTTGCCCTCGGTCTGCAGCGCCGGCGCGACCATCACCTCGGCGCGCTGGAAGTCGCGGATGTCCTCGTAGCCGCAGGTGGCCATCGAGGTCTTCAGGGCGCCGATCAGGTTGAAGGTGCCGTCGTTCTCGTGCGCCGGCCCCATCAGGATCTCCTCCATCGTCCCGTCCTGCTCGGTCTTGACCCGGGTGCCCCGCGGCAGCGACGGGTGGAAGGTCGCCATCCCCCAGTGGTAGCCACGGCCGGGCGCCTGCTTCGAGCGGGCGAGCGGCGAGCCGATCATCACCGCGTCGGCGCCGACGGTGATCGCCTTCGAGATGTCGCCACCGGTGCGCATGCCCCCGTCGGCGATCACGTTGCAGTACTCGCCGGTCTCGAGCATGTGCTGGGCGCGGGCGGCGGCGACGTCGGCGATCGCGGTCGCCTGGGGGACGCCGAGACCGAGTACGCCGCGGGTGGTGCAGGCGGCGCCGGGACCGACCCCGACCAGCACGCCGACCGCACCGGTACGCATCAGGTGCAGCCCGGTCGAGTACGAGGCGCAGCCGCCCATCACGCAGGGGACCGGGACCTCGGAGGTGAACTCCTTCAGGTTCAGTGGCTCGGCCTTGGTCGAGACGTGCTCGGCCGAGATCACCGTGCCCTGGATCACCAGGATGTCGAGCCCGGCCTCGATCGCAACCTCGTACAGCTCGGTCACCCGTTGCGGGGTGAGCGAGCCGGCGGCGACCGCGCCCGCGGCCTTGATCTCCTCGACCCGCTGGGCGATCAGCTCCGGCTTCACCGGCTCGGAGTAGATCCTCTGCATCAGGTGGGTCGCCTGCTCCGGCGGCGCCGCGGCGATCTCGCGCAGCTTCTCGTCGGCGTCCTCGTAGCGGCTCCAGATCCCCTCGAGGTTGAGCACCCCGAGCCCGCCGAGGGCGCCGAGCTCGGCGGCCGTCTGCGGGCTGACCACGCCGTCCATCGCCGAGGCCAGCAACGGCAGCTCGAAGCGGTAGGGACCGAGGGTCCAGGAGATGTCGACGTCGTCGGGGTCGCGGGTGCGCCGCGACGGCACGATCGCGATGTCGTCGAACCCGTAGGCCCGCCTGCCCTTCTTACCGCGTCCGATCTCGACTTCCATCTGGCTCCAAACCTAGGGGTGTTCGCGGACGAAAAAAGCCCCTCGAAAGGGGCCT
>DASPGZ010000270.1:0-5214 GCA_035620355.1 Solirubrobacterales bacterium
CGAAGCTCGCGGACGACGGGGTGACCGAGCCGGTGCTGCTGCAGCAGGACCTGCACGACGATGTCGCGGCCTTCGTCTATGACCGTCTTCGGCGGCGGCCGATGATCCTGCCGGTGGTGGTCGAGGTCTAGCCCGGCCGGCACGGGTGGGGGTAGGCGGCGCCCGCCGTTCAGGCTAGGATCCGCGTATGGCAGGGGTTTATCGCTCCGGTGTCGGGGCGGCGATCGCGATCGTCGCCGTCATCCTCGTGCTCGCGCCGAGCGCCTCGGCCGGGCCGCTGGAGCGGACGGTCGCGCGAGCCGACGCCCCGCCGTCGCAGCTGACCCAGAGCCGGACGATGGCCGGGCCCGAGGGCGGTCTGGTCCAGCGCTACGAGCAGGAGGTCGGCGGTCTGCCGGTCTTCGGTGCCGAGCTGGTCGCCGTCGACGGCCCCGAGACCGCGCCGATCCTGGTCTCCGACTCGACCGTCGCCGGGCTCGACCCGGCCGACGCCTCGAGCGCGATCTCGCGCTCGGCGGCGATCGCCGCGGCCCGCGACGCCGTCGGCGTCCACCGCCTGCGCGCCCCCGCGGTCGCCGAGCTCGGCATCGACCCGGGCTCCGGCGGGCTCGCCTGGGAGGTCACGCTGCCGGCCGACGACCCGCCCGCCGACTGGCTGGTCGCGGTCGACGCCCGCAGCGGCGAGAAGCTGCGCGCCCGCGACCTGCTGCGCCACGCGACCGGCAGCGCCTCGATCTTCGACCCCAATCCGGTGGTCGAGCAGGGCAGCTATGAAGGCCTCAAGGACAAGAAGGACAAGGACTACACGCGGCTCACCCAGCTGCTCCTGCCGGTGACGCTCGAGCGGCTCACGAACGGCAAGGGCTGCCTCAAGGGGACCTACGTCGACGTCCGGGTGACCGAGCGTGGCAAGAAGGTCTGTAAGCCCGGCGCCGACTTCACCGCGCTGACCCGTTCCGACAACGAGTTCGAGGCGGTGATGGCCTACTTCCACATCGACCGCACCCGGGCCTACGCCGACAGCCTCGGGCTCTCGCAGCCGCTGCGCTCGAAGCCGCAGAAGGTGTTCGCGAACGCGATCCCCGACGACAACTCGTTCTACTCGCAGAGCACCCATGAGCTGGTTCTGGGAACCGGCGGAGTCGACGACGGCGAGGACGCCGACGTGATCGTCCACGAGTTCGGCCACTCGCTTCAGGACCAGGCCTCCGAGAACTCGCTGCGCAAGCGCGAGGGGGCGACCATGGGCGAGGGCTTCGGCGACTACCTGGCGGCGGCGATGTCGGCGCTGCAGACCGGCGGCAGCCCGTTCGACACCTGCATCTTCGACTGGGACGGGATCTCCTACTCGCCCAGCGGCACCTGCGGACGCTTCGCCGACATCAGCCTGACCGTGAACAAGGCCGAGCAGCGCTGCCAGAAGGAGATCCACTGCGTCGGCCAGGTCTGGGCGTCGGCGCTGTTCGACCTCCGCAGCCAGCTCGGCGCCGACCCGGCGGGTCTCTCGATCATGGACCGGGTGACGCTCGAGTCGAACTTCCTGCTGACCAAGAAGTCGGGCTACCGGGACGGCGGCCGCGCCCTGATCGCCGCCGACCAGCTGCTGTACGGCGGCGCGCACGTGCCGACGATCCAGTCGGTGATGACGGCGCGCAAGTTCTGCGGCGCCAGCTGCTGAGCCGCTAGCGCTGAATCGCCGCGGTCGCCTCCGCGCGGTCGGTAAGCCAGCGGACCCTGACCACCTCGCCGTCGCGGAGCTCCAGGCCGTGTAGAAGACGATCTCGGTCACGGCGCCGCTCTCCCTGCCGGTGCCCGTCTGGCGCTCGGTCACCAGGACCGTCTCACCACCGTCGACGAACTCCTCCGCCGAGACCGTGAACTCGTCCCACTGGGAGAGGAAGTCGCGCATGTAGGCGGCGACCGCCTCGCGGCCGGATTCCGGCGGTGCGTCGACCCGAGCCGGACCCGAAAGAGACCCGCCGGCGGTCTCAGGGAGGGGAACCACCGGCGGGTCGGATTGGCTCAGACTCAGAACTGGCCAATGGATGCCCGGCGAGGGCGCGTCGGGGGTTTGCCTTCACCGGGCGTGTCTCGTCCAAAAAGCAAGGTATGACGCCGCCGTAAAGGGTCGCTAAAGAATCTGCGCCGGCCGCTTCGCCGGCTCCCCGGGGGGCAGGTGGACGCGGAACTCGGCCCCGCCCGAGGGCGAGCTGCCGACCTCGACCCTGCCGCGATGGGACTCGGCGACCGCCTTGACGATCGCCAGCCCGAGGCCGGTGCCCGAGTCTGAGGCGAGGTCGGCCGGGCCGCTGCCGCGGACGAAGCGCGAGAAGATCTGCTCGCCGACCCCGTCGGGGAGCCCGGGGCCGTCGTCGGAAACGGTGACCACCGCTTCGCCACCGGGCTCGGCGCCGACCGCGACCGAGACGGTGCTGCCGGCGGGGGTGTGGCGGACCCCGTTCTCGACCAGGTTGAGGACCAGCCGGTGCAGGTCGTCGGGGTTGCCTTCTACGGGGACGGGCTCGGGCGCGTCGAGCTGAATCGAGTGGCCGTCGGCGACCGGCCTCACCTCGGCAATCGCGGCCGCGGCGATCTCAGTCAGGTCACAGCTGCGGCGCGGGCCGGTGCGCCCGGCGTCCGCGCGCGCGAGCAGCAGCAGATCGCCGACCAGGCGCCGCATCCGGCGCGAGGAGCCGAGCGCGCCGGCGACGATCTCCTCCTCGTCGGGGTCTGCGTCGCGGGCGGCGAAGCTCGCCTCGAGCAGCTCCAGGTTGGCGAGGATGCTGGTCAGCGGCGTGCGCAGCTCGTGTGAAGCGTCGGCGACGAAGTCGCGCTGCGCCTGGATCATCGTCTGCGTCTCCGAGCGCGCGGCGTCGAGCTCGCGCAGCATCTGATCGAGGGTCTGGGCGAGCTCGGCGACCTCGTCCGCCGACTCGGGCATCGGCAGGCGCAGCGACGGGTCGCGGGTCGTGGCGATCTTGCGGGCGGCGGCGGTCAGCGACGAGATCGGCCGCATCGCACGGCCCGCGACCGCGAGCCCCGCGAGCAACGCGAGCACCGTGCCGCCGGTGACCCCGAGCGCGAGGAAGAGCCAGAGCTTGCTCAGCGTGTCGTCGAGCGAGGCGCGGCTGCGCGCGTACTGGAGGTAGGTCGGCGGGATCGAGCTGAGGGAAAGGGGCACCGCGGCGACCTCGAAGTTGCCGACCTCGGTCAGCTCCTCGGTGTTCGGCGGTCCGAGGTCGGGGGCGCCGTCGGTCTCCCTGATCGGGTCCCCGGCGGCGTCGACGATCCGGACCGCGGCATCGCCGGCCATCAGCAGGTCGAGCAGGTCGCGGCCCGGGGCCGCGTTGATCCCGGCCTCGCCGAGCTGGTACTGGCTGCGGACCTCGTTCGCGGTCCCGATCAGCTCGTCGTCGAAGTCGTCCTTGATCCGGTCGCTCGCCAGCTGCCCGACGACGAGTGCGAAGACGACCAGGATCAGCAGCGTGAGGCCGGCGGAGACGCCGGCGAGCCGCCAGCGGACCGGCCAGCGCCTCACCGAGAGCAGCGAACGGCCGCGGCGGCGGCCCTCAGCCATCGCCCGAGGCCGCACGGACGACGTACCCGGCGCCGCGCTTGGTGTGCAGGACGCGAGGCTCGCCGCCCTCCTCGAGCTTCCGGCGCAGGTTGGAGATGAAGACGTCGATCGTGTTCGTCATCGCCAGCGGGTCGTAGCCCCAGACCTCCTCCAGCAGGCGCTCGCGCGAGACGACCAGGCGCTCGTTTCGCATCAGGTACTCGAGCAGCTCGAACTCGCGATTGGTGAGCTCGATCTCGCGCTCGCTCCGGGTCACCTCGCGGGTGTCGGGGTTGAGGCGCAGGTCGCCGACCACCAGCGCCGCGCTGCCGCGGGGCGGACGGCGGCGCATCAGCGCGCGCATCCGCGCCAGCAGCTCCTGGCGCTCGAACGGCTTCGCGAGGTAGTCGTCGGCGCCGGAGTCGAGGCCCTCGACCCGGTCGTCGAGCTCGCCGCGGGCGGTGAGGATCAGGATCGGCACGTCGGACTCGGCGCGCAGCCGCCGGCAGACCTCGACCCCGTCGAGGCCGGGCAGGCCGAGATCGAGGATGACCAGGTCGGGAACGAACTCCTCCGCGGCCCGCAGCGCCTCGATCCCGTCGATCGAGGAGCGGACCTCGTGGCCCTCCTGGCGCAGGGTGCGGCGGAGCACGTCGGCGATCGATTCGTCGTCCTCGACCACGAGCACGCGTCCCGAGTGTTGATCGTCGCTCAGCACTTTGATCAGGGTAGAGCCGGAAAGGGCCGGACAGGCGGATATTTAGCGCCCGTTTAGCGGCGTGGGCGGCGGCGACCGCCGCCGCAGGGGTCGGAGCGCCGCCGTCGAACCTCCTCAGGCACGGAGCGGGCGTCCGCTCGCTCGTGCTTGGAGCGACTGGAGACCGCGAGCAGATGATCTTTCCCTGGACCAAGGAGACCCCCCGCGCCCGCCGCGCGCCCGCCAAGCGCGCCCCGGCGAAGCGCCGCGCGCCCGCGCGCCGCGCGCGCGAGCGGCGCAGCCCGCGCGAGCTGGTCGAGGGCCTCGAGCAGCGCCACCTGGACGTGATCGGGCTCGCCCTGGTCGCCGCCGCGGTCTACCTCGCCTTCGTCCTCTACCTCGAGTGGGACGGCGGTCGCGTCGGCGGCTGGCTCGCCGAGGGGCTCTCGCAGGCGTTCGGCAAGGTGGCCTACGTGGTCCCGCTGGCGCTTGGCGCCTGGGGCGCCTCGTTCATCGCCAGGCCGCTGATCAAGACCCCGTCGGCGCTCAACGTCGGCGGGATCCTGGTTCTGGCGGCGCTGCTGCTCGCGTTCGCCGCCGAGACCCTGGGGCTGGGCCCGGACCAGCCGGCCCGCCACGACTACTTCGAGCAGAAGTTCATGCTCGAGCATGGCGGCGCCGTGGGGGAGGCGCTGTTCTGGGCCTCGGCCACGCTGTTCCAGCGGATCGGCGCCCACATCCTGGTCCTGCTGATGCTCGTCTCCGGCGCCCTGCTGCTGACCGGGACCACCGTCGCGACCGTACTCGGCGCCACCGGGCGCGCGGTGCGCCGCGCCGGCAGCGGAACCCGAGACGCCGCCCGCACGGTCCGCACCCAGCGGCTCGCGGCGCGGTCCGACGACGCCTGGGGCGACGCGCCCGGCGACCAGATCGCGATCACCCGGGCGACCGAGACCGAGAC
>DASPGZ010000271.1:0-13689 GCA_035620355.1 Solirubrobacterales bacterium
CAGCTCGTCGCCTATCCGATCGTCGACCTGCGCCGACTCGCGGACCCGGACGACGTCCACGACTTCATCCGCCGAATGGAGTGGGCGATGATCGCGGCGCTCGGGGACTTCGGGGTCGACGCGGCGGTGATCGACGGTCTCACCGGGGTCTGGGTGGGCGACTCGCCGCCGCCCGCCGGGGACGCGCGCAAGATCGGCTCGATCGGCATCCACGTCAGCCGCGGGATCACCACCCACGGGCTGGCCGTCAACGTCGCCAACGACCTGCAGCCGTTCGAGTGGGTGGTCCCGTGCGGAATCGAGGCCTGCCGGATGACCTCGCTGACCCGCGAGCTCGGCAGCGAGCAGGGCGTGGACGGGTTCGCCACCGCGCTCGTGCGGCGGCTCGGCCAGGCCTACGCGCGCGAGCCGGTCGAGGCGCGGATGGACGACGTCGTCGGGCGGCTAACTTTGGAACCGGTATGAGCAAAGCGGCCGAACGCATCCACGTCACCCGCTCTCGCGCCAACCCCGGCGGCGCGACCGGGATCGAGGGCCGGCCGTTTCGCGAGCGCAAGCCACCGTGGCTGAAGGTGCCGGCGCCCGGCGGCGCGACCTACCGGAAGCTGAAGAAGTCGATCGAGGCGGACAACCTGCACACCGTCTGCGAGGAGGCCAACTGCCCCAACGTCGGCGAGTGCTGGGAGCGGGGCACCGCGACCTTCATGATCCTCGGCGACGTCTGCACCCGCCGCTGCGGGTTCTGCAACGTGCAGACGGGCGTCCCGACCTGGAACGACCCGCTCGAGCCGCTGCGAGTGGCGACCCAGGTGAAGAAGATGGGCCTGCGCCACGCGGTCGTCACCTCGGTCGACCGCGACGACCTGCCCGACTACGGCGCCTCGGCCTTCGTCGGCGTGATCCGCTCTATCCGGATGATGGCCCCGGAGTGCAAGGTCGAGGTGCTGACACCCGACTTTCGCGGCCAGGATATGCCGCTGGCGAAGGTGGTCCACGAGCGGCCCGACGTCTTCAACCACAACGTCGAGACCGTCCCCCGCCTCTACCCGCGGGCCCGCCGCGGCTCGGACTTCCTGCGCTCATGCCGGGTGCTGCGCACGGCGAAGGAGATGGGCGGCGAGCGGGTGGTGACCAAGTCCGGGCTGATGGTCGGGCTCGGCGAGGAGTTCGACGAGATGGTCGAGACCTTCCGCATCCTGCGCGAGCACGAGGTCCAGATCCTCACCGTGGGCCAGTACCTGCGGCCGACCGAGAATCACCTTCCGGTGGTCCGCTACTGGCACCCCGACGAGTTCGACCGGCTCCGCGACGCGGCGCTCGAGCTCGGCTTCGAGTCGGTTGCCTCCGGTCCGCTCGTGCGCAGCTCGTACCACGCTGACGAGGCGGCTGCAGAGGTCGCCGCCCGCGCGGCCTAGGCCCGGCAGGGCTCTCGGTCGTC
Organism: Solirubrobacterales bacterium; assembly: GCA_035620355.1. GTDB lineage: Bacteria > Actinomycetota > Thermoleophilia > Solirubrobacterales > 70-9 > WHSW01. Next base: position 1,439 of record DASPGZ010000271.1, read on the forward strand.
GAAGCTCGAATCCGGGTCGTCGCTCCCCGGAGGCCCGTAGCGATGCTTGAAGGTGAACGCGCGCGGCGTCGGCCCGTGGGCCTCGAGACGGTCGAGCCGCTCGCGCGCCTGCGCCACCGTCGGCAGCTCGCCCTCGGGCGTCCACCAGAGGCACATGTAGGTGCTCGCGATCCGGGTCATCCACTCGCGGCGGCGACGCATCACCTCGAGATGGCGACCCGAGTACACGAACTCCCAGAGGGCCTCGATCGACTCCCAGACCGACATGTTGATGATCAGCCGTTCGTCGTCGAACGGGCGGATCGAGGTCGCGTCGCCGCTCTCGTCCTCGAGCCGCCAGACGAAACCCGGCGCCGCGTCGGCGAGCGCGTTGACCGGCTCCAGGTTGGCGACGAACCCGGCCAGCGCCGTCGAGTCGAGCGGCTCGCGTGGGAGGGCGATGTTGACCTGGGCGATCCAGTGGCCGATCCGCGCAGCCTACGTTCCCGGGGCCGCAACTAGGCTGTCGCCCCCTGCTCCCGCTCAAGGACAACGTGCCGACCGGCGGCGTCCCCCTGCTCACGGTCACCCTGATCGCCGCCAGCGTCGGGCTCCATCTTGCGGACTGGAGCCCCAACCTCGCCGGCCTCGCCTGGCCCTGGGCGGCGCTCGCCTCGCTGCTGTTGAGCGCGTCGCTGCTCGGGCTGGTGGTCAACATGCTCTTCCTCTGGCTGTTCGGCGAAAGCCTCGAGAACGGGTTCGGGATCGTCCGCTTCGCGGCGCTGGTGCTGCTCGCGGGGCTCGCCGCCGCCGGGGCCCAGGAGCTGGTCGACCCCGACGCCGCGGTGCCGTCGGTCGGGATCGCGGGCTCGATCGCCGGCCTGATCGGCGCGCACGCGCTCGCCTATCCCGGCGCCCGGATCCTCTGCTGGGTGCTGATCCCGTTCTTCGTCACCTTCGTCGAGATCCGGGCGCTGATCCTGGCCGCCGCCTGGCTCGCGCTGCAGGCGATCCCGGAGGTCGGCCAGCCGCCGCTCGCCGGGCTGGCGGCGGGGCTCGTCGTGGGGCTGATCGGCGGCTGGCTGCTGGCCCGCAGGGCCGACAGCGCGGCGGCGGCGCCGCGGGCGGTCGCCTAGTGGACCCCGACCTGCGCGGGGCGTTGCTGATCGGCGGGCTGCTGTTCGTGGCGGTGTTCGCGGCGATGACGATTCAGGTCGTGATCGAGGACGGGCTCACTGTGCTGACCGTGATCGCCGCGGTGATCGTCGTGCTCCTGGCGCTGCCGCTGGTCGGCGCGCTGTTCGATCGCAACCGCTAGGGACGCGAGCCCGGGTAGCGCTCGAGCCCGTCGTCGGGGATCGGCTCCCAGCGCGCCGCGTTGTCGACGAACGCGCGCAGGCTCGGTCGCACGCCGGGGTCGGCGTCGAAGGCGCTCATCCGGATCGTCATCTCGTCGTGGTCGTCGGGATCGCGGCTGAACAGGTGCGACCCGCACTCGCCGCAGAACCCCTTCTCGAAGCCACCGTCCGGGTGGCGCCAGGTCTTGACCCGATCGGCGCCGGAGAGCCACTCGAAGCCCGCGCCGTCGATCCACGCCTGCGCCGAGACGGCGCTGCCGGTGCGTCGCTGACAGCGGGTGCAGTGGCAATAGCCGGCGCCGGTGGGGGCGTCGGCGACCCGGAAGCGCACCTCGCCGCAGAGGCAGCGCCCGGTCAGCGGCTGGTCGGGCATCGGTCGAGGCTATCGCGCGGGCCGCCGAGCGTTCCTATACTCGCGCCGTGGCCCTGCCGCCCGGCCCGACCGGGTCCGCGTCGATCAACACGGTTCGCTTCAGCCGCCGTCCGCTGGAGATGCTGCTCGGCTGGCAGAAGCGGTACGGCAACGTGTTCACGACCCGCTTCCTGGTCTTCGGCACCGGTGTCTACGTCGCCGAGCCCGAGGCGATCCGCGAGCTGTTCACGGGCGACCAGTCCGATCTGCACGCCGGGGAGGCGAACGCGCCGCTCGCCGGGGTGCTCGGCGACCACTCGGTGCTCGTCCTCGACGGGCCCGAGCACCTGCGCCAGCGCAAGCTGCTTCTGCCACCGTTCCAGGGGGCGCGGCTGTCGGCGATGCGGCCGCTGATCCGCGAGGTCGCCGAGGCCGAGGTCGGGAGCTGGCAGCCGGGGTCCGAGCTCAGGATCCGCGACCGGATGCGCCAGGTCACCTTCGACGTCATCTGCCGAGCGGTCTTCGGCGTCTACGAGCCCGAGCGGGTCGAGCGGCTGCGGACGGCGATGCTGAACCTGATCGATACCCAGTCTTTCTTCCTGATCCCGGAGCGGCTGCGCGACTCGAAGTCGCGGTTCACCCCGGGCGGCTGGCTCAACCGCAGGCGCGAGGTCGCCGACCGGCTCCTCTACGCCGAGATCGCGCGCCGGCGCGAGCAGCCGGACCTCGAGCAGCGCGACGACGTGCTCTCGCTGCTGTTGCGAGCGCGCGACGAGCAGGGCCGGCCGATGAGCGACGTCGAGCTGCGCGACGAGCTGTTCACGATGCTCGCCGCCGGGCACGAGACGACCTCGACCGGGCTGGCGTTCGCGGTCGACCTGCTGCTGCACAACCCGGCGGCGCTCGATCGCCTGCGCGACGAGCTCGAGGCGGGCGAGGACGCCTACCTCGACGCGGTCGTCACCGAGACGCTGCGGATCCGGCCGGTGATCGACGCCACCGAGCGGACGCTGAAGGCGCCGCGCACGGTCGCCGGCTGGGACCTCCCCGAGGGCATCCGCGTCTATCCCGGGATCGCGCTCGTCCACCATCGGGCCGACCTCTACCCCGAGCCGGACCGGTTCCGTCCCGAGCGCTTCCTCGAGGAGGGGGCGCGGTCGTACACCTGGCTCCCGTTCGGCGGCGGGATCCGCCGCTGCATCGGCGCCGGACTGGCCCAGGCCGAGATGGCCGAGGTGCTGCGGACGATCGTCTCCGGAGTCGAGCTGGAGGCGGTCCGGCCCGAGCCCGACCCGGTCGTCCTGCGCGGGATCACCCTGGTCCCGCGACACGGCGCCCAGGTGCGGGTCCGGGCCCGGCGCCCGGCGGCTCAGGTGGAGCCGGCGCTGGCGGGCTCGAGCTCCGGGACCCGGTAACGGGGTCGAAACTACTCGCGACGACAGGGGTTTGAGCTGACAGTGGTCGCGGGGAGGGCGAGAATCGCGCTGGCCGGGCTGATCGCCATCGCCCTCGTCGCTGCCGTGTCCGAGGACCGCGGGGAGGCGGCCGGCAGGGTCGCGGCCGTCGACGGGCTCTCGATCGGGGTGATGCCGCAGCGCCCGATCGAGAGGCACGAGACGGACGAGATCGCCGACGCAGGCGTCGACTCGGTCCGGATCTGGTTCCCATGGGCGGCGGTCGAGTCGAAGCGCGACGAGCTCGACTGGGAGTCGCTCGACGACGCGGTGGCGATCAACGCCGACGCCGGGCTGACGACGCTGCCGTTCCTGTTCGGCTCGCCCGCCTGGGCCGCCGAGCGCGACGGGCGGGAGTGCGACGGGCCGGACTGCATCTCCTTCCCCCCGGGCTCGAGCGAGACGCGCTACGAGTTCGCCCAGTTCGCGGGCGCCGCGGTGCGCCGCTACGGGCCGGACGGCACCTACTGGGACCAGCATCCGGGGCTGCCGTACCGGCCGATCCGGGTCTGGCAGATTTGGAACGAGCCGAACCTGAGCTCGTTCTTCGAGCCCCGCGTCGACGTCCCGGCCTACGCGGCGATCCTCGGGGTCGCCGCGGCCGAGATCCGCCGGCGCGACCCCGGCGCCGAGATCCTGCTCGGGGGGCTCTCCGGCTCGAGCAGCACCTCGCGCCGGATCAGCACCGGGGCCTTCCTCGAGGCGCTGTATGCAATCCCCGAGGTCAGCGAGACGTTCGACGGGATCGCGATCCACCCCTACGACCGCCAGACCCGGGGGGTGATCGGGCAGGTGAGGACCGCCCGCGGGGTCGCGGAGCGCGCCTCCGACGACGCCGAGATCTGGGTCACCGAGCTCGGCTGGGCGTCGGCGGGCAAGAAGCGCTGGGCGCTGGTCAAGTCGCCGAAGGGCCAGGCGCGGCTGCTGCGCCGCACGTTCGGATGGCTGATCGACCGCGGCGACCGATGGGGTGTGCGAGCGGCGTACTGGTACTCGTGGCGCGACACCGACCGCGGCAAGGCGGTCTGCGGCTGGTGCCCGGCCTCGGGCCTGATCGACCGTGACGGCGACGAGAAGCTCTCCTACGAGGCGCTTCGGAAGCTCGCCGGCGACTAAGCGGCGCCCTTGCTACGGCACAACCTCCGCCGTACGGTGATCGCGCTCGAGGTGGAGCCAGCCGGGATCGAACCGGCGACCTCCTGCTTGCAAAGCAGGCGCTCTCCCAACTGAGCTATGGCCCCAGACCCGCGAGTTTAGGCCGCGTCGAGCGCGGTAGCCGACCGGTGACAGCTTGGTATCCCGGGCGACGCTCCTTGTGGGAGGATCGCCTTTGAAGGGTCAAGGAGGAAGCGGATGACCGAGGACGAGAGTGCGGTCGCGGTAGGAGAGCGCGAGCATCCCGACAAATCGCCGGAGACGGCGGACAAGGCGCCCGCGAGGGCGCATCCGGCCGAGGTCTCGAACCTGGAGATCGTCCGCCACTACTTCGAGATCGCCGCCGACAAACTGGATCTCCCGGAGGATCTGCGGGTCGTCTTTTGGACCCCCTACCGCGAGGTCACGGTTCAGATCCCGGTCAAGCTCGCCGACGGCAAGACTCACGTCTTCTCCGGCTATCGGGTCCAGCACAACGGGGCCCGCGGCCCGTACAAGGGCGGCATCCGCTTCCATCCCGAGGTCGACACCGACGAGGTTCGCGCGCTCGCCTCGCTGATGACCTGGAAGACGGCGGTCGCCGGCGTTCCCTTCGGTGGCGCCAAAGGCGGGATCAACTGCCCCGCCGACCAGCTCGAGCCGTCAGAGCTGCAGCGGATCTCGCGCTCGTTCATGGACAAGATCGAGAAGGTGCTCGGACCGACCCGGGACATCCCGGCGCCCGACGTCGGCACCAACGCGCAGACGATGGCCTGGTTCATGGACGAGTACGGCAAGCTCCACGGCCACACCCCGGCGATCGTCACCGGCAAGCCGATCTCGCTCGAGGGATCGTTCGGGCGCGAGGCGGCGACCGGACGCGGCTGCGTCTACATGTTCCGCGAGGCGGCGCCGCAGCTCGGGTTGAGCCCCGCGGACACGACCTTCGTCGTCCAGGGCTACGGCAACGTCGGCTCCTGGGCGGCGCGGATCATGCAGCAGCTCGGGGCGAAGATGGTCGCCGTCTCCGACGCCCATGGCGCGGTCCGGTCCGACGCCGGCATCGACGCGAACGAGCTCTACCGCCACATCTCCGAGGGCGGCCTGATCACCGAGTTCGACGGCGTCGAGACGATCGATCCGGACGACCTGGTCGAGGTTCCCTGCGACGTCTTCCTGCCCGCGGCGCTCGGCGGGATGATCCACGAGTCGAACGCCGACCGGATGCAGTGCCGGGTCCTGATCGAGGGCGCCAACAGCCCCACCACCCCGGCCGCCGACGAGATCCTGGGCGGCAAGGACGTCTACATCATCCCCGACGTGATGGCGAACGCCGGCGGTGTCGTCGCCTCCTACTTCGAGTGGGTCCAGAACCTGCAGCACTTCCGCTGGGAGGAGCGCGAGGTCAACGACCGGCTCGGCACCGTCATGCGGCGCGCCTTCCGCGACGTCTCGGGACGAGCCAAGGAGGAGGGGCTCGACCTGCGCGAGGCCGCCTACCTGATCGGGCTCGAGCGGGTGGTCGAGGCCGCCAAGACCCGCGGCTACGTCCAGGACTGAGCGGCCGCGGCGCGGGCCGCCGGGCTCAGAAGTCGAAGTCCTTCGGCTCGCCCTGCTCGAACCAGAGCTCGTCGTCCTCGGGCCGCTCGCGGAGGAACTCCGGCGTCTCCTCGAGCACGTCCTCGTCCTCCTCGTCGGTGGACTCGGTCGCGTCCTCCTCGCCGGCCAGCTCGTCGTCCTCGCCGGTGCGCGGCTCGACCACCTCTCCTTCGACAACCTCGCCCTCGACCACCTCCGCCTCGCCGGTGTCCTCGATCGCGCCCTCGAAGTGGTGCTCGACGGTGTCGAACGACTCGATCGGCTGCTCACGGGTCGGGGTCGGGGTCGGGTCGGTCGCGGGAGCGGCCGCCTCGGACTCGGGGGCGGGCGGCTCGGGCTCCTGATCGAGCTCGAGGTCCAGGTCCAGCTCGACCTCCTCGCTCGGGGGCTGGGCGGCGGCCTCGGGTTCGGGGTCCGGGGCGACGGGCTCGGGTGCCACCTCGGCCTCGGCGGGCTCGGGCTCCGCCGGGGTCGCCGCGGGCGGAGCCGCCTCCGGCGACAGCGGCTCGGGCGGCGGCACCGGAGCGGCGGGAGGCGGCTCGCCGGCCTCGGCGGGCGCAGCGCCCTCGTTGCTCTCGTGGTCGTAGAACAGGGATCCCGCCTGCTCGGGTTGCTCCGCGGGCCCGCCCGGCTGCGGCTCGGCCTCGACTGCGGGCGCCTCGGCCTGCGCGGGCGCGGGCGCGGGCTCAGCCGGCGGCGTCTGCGGCGCGACGGTGGTCGGCGCCTCGCCGGTCACCGGCTCCTCCGAGGTCGGCTGCTCGGCGACCGCGGTGCCTCCCGCCTGCTGCTCGGCCGCCTGCTGCTCGCCGGGGAAGTCGGGGTCGCCGGGGCGGCTCGGGGGCCCGAAGGCCTCGTCCTCGAGTCGCGCAAGCTCGTCGTCCTCGACGCCTTGGCGGCGCTTCAGGTCCAGATGCTCCCGGATCGCGTCGTCGAGAATTCCCATGGCTATGCGATGAACGAAGACTACTGCGGGCCGCCGCGGCGCCGGCACCGAGAACGGGCCACGCGTCGGGGCGCGAACACAGCCTACTTTCGCCGTGAAGCCGCGGGAACCTTCGAGCCCCCGAGACCCGACGCCGGGCCCGGCGGAACCGCCATCTCCGCGACCACGACCCGGTTCTTGCCCGATCGCTTCGCCTCGTAGAGCGCTGCGTCGGCCTTCGCGATCAGCTCGCCCGCGTTGGCGGCCGAACCCGGGAGGGTTGCGAGCCCGATGCTCGCCGTGACCCTGATCTCGCCGCCGCCGTCGAGGCGCCGGACCGCCTGCGCCTCGAGCCGCTCGCGGATCCGCTCGGCGAGCTCGCTCGCACCCCCAGTACCGGTCTCCGGCAGCGCGATCACGAACTCCTCGCCCCCGTAGCGGGCGGGGAAGTCGATCCCTCGCGACTCCTCGGCCATCACCCGGCCGACCATCCTCAGGACGGCGTCGCCCTGCGGGTGCCCGTAGGTGTCGTTGACGCGCTTGAAGTCGTCGAGGTCGAGGATCAGCAGCGACAGGTCGTGGCCGAAGCGCTGCGCCCGCGCCGCCTCCCTCTCCATCAGCTCGCGGAAGGCGCGGTTGTTGGCGAGCCCGGTGAGATCGTCGGTCACCGCCTGCTCGGAGACCAGCTCGTGCAGGGCGACGTTCTCGACCGAGGCCGCCGCCTGGCCGACCAGGTAGAGGAACACCTCGCGCTCGTTCGAGTTGAACGGCCGCCCGCCGCGGGCGATCGTCATCGCCCCCACCGGCGCCGCGGTCTGGCCGATGCGCCCGAGCGAGCTCGCGAACGCGTAGGCGCCGTTCTCCTCCACCTCGACCGGCCCGGCCTGCTGCAGCGCCTTCTGCTCGGCGGCGAGCGCCGCCTCCTGAACGTTCTCGGCGCCGGTCCCGGCCTCCGCTTCGGCGCCGACATGACCCTTGAGCGCGACCAGCCCGTAATCGGCCTCGCAGGTGCCGACGGCGGTCTCGACGAGGATCTCGAGCAGCGCCTCGCGGTCGAGCCCGGAGGCGAACGCCTCTCCGACCCGTCGCACCGATTTCTCGATCTCGAGCCGCTGGCGGCGAAGCTGGTCCATCTGCTCGGCGAGCCGGTCGCTCATCAGGTTGAACTCCGTCGCCAGCCCGGCCATCTCGTCCCTGCCGCTGACCGGGACCTCGCCGCTGAAGTCGCCGCCGCCGATCCGCCGCGCGGCGCCGAGCATCTCGCGGATCTGGCCCTGGAGCGAACGGAGCACGAAGCCGACCGCGATCAGGGCCGCGGCCAGGAAAACCGCGAGCGCGATCGCGACCCCCGGCCGCGAGGAGAAGAAGGCGGCGTCCGCGGCGGGCGAGAACAGGGCGACCCGAACCCGCTCGATCCCGAGCGGCTCGGTGACCGCGGCCCGCAGCTCGCCGCCCTCGGCGTCGACCGTCGCCGTCTCGCCGCTCTCGGGGAGCGCCGAGGCCTCGATCTCGACGTCGCCGGTGGTCGGGCCGCGCGGGCCGACGATCGCGGCCTGCTCCCCGGTCGCCTGCGAGATCCGGTCGAGCAACTCGCTCGAGCTGATCCCCGAGACCGCGACCGAGCCGATCGTCTCGCCACCGGAGGCGAGTTCGATCGCCGCCGCCGCGACCTGGCGGCCCTCGCCGGCCTCGGCGCTGGTCCCACCGCGGCCGGTGAGCGTCGCCGACGCGACCCGTCCGCCTACCAGGTCGTCGGCGACGTCCTCGAGCTCGCCGCGGTCGCCGGAGCGCAGCGCCTCGGTCGCGGCGGGGTCGGCGGCGAGCCGGTCGGCGACCCGGGAGGCGAGCGGCCGGGATTCCGCCTGCGCCGCGTCGTAGACGGTGGTCGCGGTGCGCAGGCCCGCGCTCAGGCGCGCGTCGACCTTGCCGCTCTCGGAGTCGGCCGCGATCTCCGAGACGAGCACCATCAGCGCCACGATCGGCAGCACGACGATGAGCACGAAGAACAGGGTCAGTCGAAGCCGAAAGCTCACCTGCAGCAGCTTAGATCGGCGTTTGCAGGCTCAACCTTCACAACCGCACGCCTGGTCGGGGCTTCGCATCCGGCCTTTCCGGCCATCGCGCTTGCATTCTCGATCGCCTCGGATAGGTTCGGAGCCGGATCCGAAACCGGGAGGTTTGAGGCTGATGTCCAGCACCCTAACCCCGAAGCTCGCCCTGACGGCGGCCCTCGCGCTCGTCTTCTCCGGCCTGGCGATCAGCGCCGCTCCGGCCACCAACACGGTCGAGATCGACAGCGAGATCGTCATGCGCACGACCTTCCCCGCGTTCCACGGCAAGGTCAAGTCCTCGAACGACGCCTGCATCCAGAACCGGCTCGTGAAGCTGTTCAAGAAGCGGCGCAGCGGCGGCCGGCGGCTGCTCGGCGAGACCCACACCGACCTCGCCGGCAAGTGGGCCGTGATCGTCGATCCGCTCAGCTCCGGCGTCTACCGGGCGGTGGTCAAGCAACGCGCCGAGGGCACCGCCGGGACGGTCTTCGTCTGCCTGCGCGACAAGTCGCGGCGGGCGGTGGTCGACTGAGCAGGGCTCGAACGGGCCTCGGGTGAGCGCCGGCTAGCGCCCGGCGCGCCGAGCCACCGCCAGTGCCGCATCACGCTCCTCGAACTCCCGCAGTGAGCGCGGCCGGCCGGCGGCGAAGGTCCAGAGGTGCGTCTCACGGCGCTCGACGTCGCCGCCGCCGACCCGGGCGACATGGCGGACGACGGCGATCACCTGATCGCCCTCCTCGATCAGCTCCTCGACCTCGGTGCGAAACTCCGCGAAAGCGCCGGTGAAATCGTCCACGGCCAGCTTGACCTCGTCGGCGGTCCGCCGGGGGGTCTGGCCCGGCGCGAGTTCGTCGGGGTGCCACTCGAAGCCCGGCTCGAAACCCTCCACCATGGCTTCGAGGTCACCGGCATTGACAGCTCATAGGTTCGGCGAACGAAGGCGGCGTTGGCGGACTCGGCCATCGCCGAGACACCCTACGTGGCGGCCGCTACGGGCCGGGCGCGGCCGTCCCGCCGGTAGTGCAACCGGCGTCGTTTCCCTGCGGTTTCGAGAGGTCGTCCGACTTCGAACAGTGCCCCGGCCCGCCGTTTCCAAGCTCCTTGATCGCGGCTTGCAGTGCCTCGGCGGCGACGGCGAGCGTCGACAGCGCCTGTGCCTGTAGCTGTCCGGTGGAACCGGCTTCAGCCCCAGCAGCCGTGTCGCCGTTCGCCCGCCTGGCTTGTGCCTCGGTCTGGGCTTGGGCGAGCGCCGCCTCCGCGTCGGCCTGTCGCGCCTCGGAGTCCGCCTGGTCGACCCTGGACCCGGCAAGCGCTGCGTCGGCAAGCGCCTGGCGGGCCTCGGCGTTGCTCCTCGCCTGATCCGCCAGAGCGGACAGCTCCTGCGCGCGCAAGGTCTGCGTGTGCTGGCGCTCGGCCTTGAGCGCGGCCTGTCGCTCCTTCTGGTTCTGCTGAATGTCCCCGGACGTGCCCTCCCGCTGTTGCTGACCCTCCGCGACCAGCGCGAGCAACTCCTCCGTGCGGTCGCCGTTCCTGACCACGAAGACCGTGGCGAGGACGAGCGCCCAACCGACGCCAACCGTGGTGATGATGAGCGCCCACCACGCCCAGCTCCGCCACTTGTGCTGCTCGCTGTGGTTGCGACGCCCATGCGCGGTTTCGGAGCTCCGAGCTCGAGCTACGTTTCGGGACGGCGGGTCCAAACGCCCTTCGCGATCGAGGTCGTCCACCTCCTCGTCGTCGGGCGGCGGGTCTGGCTGCTCGCGATCCAGGTCCTCGACCGACTCGTCATCAGGCGGCGGCGGGTCCGGCTGCTCGCGATCCTCCTCATCCACAGCAGCTCTCGACTTCCCTACGCGCCGAGGATCCGCTTCTTCTCCGCCAGGAAGCTGGCGAGCGCTCTGCGTCCGCGCGGCGTTTCAGCGTTTGCCTCGTTCATCGTCGATTCGAACCCTCACGCCCGCCGTGATTCCGGGCAAGGGGGTGGCCCGGTGTGTCGTTGGGGGTGCGTGCTTCGGGCGCTGGCGGGCACTTCACGGTCGCCCTCGAAGGGGGCTGCCGTCATACGATCACCGTCATGGACCCAACCTCCGACCATCGGGACTCGTCCGCCGAGCGCCCGACCACGCTGCCCGGCTGGCTGGCGGACGCCGAGCGGCTCGACCTCGCCGTGTACGCGGCGATCGCCGCGACCGAGACCCCGGCGCTCGATCGCGCCCTCTCAGGTGTGACCCGCGCCGCGGATTACTCGAAGCTCTCGATTGGGACCGCCGCGGCACTCTCGCTCTTCGGCGGTCCGAGCGGCCGGCGCGCGGCGCGCAGCGGGCTCACCGCGCTCGCGGCTACGGCGACCGTGGTCAATCTCGGCTTCAAGCTCGCCGCCCGCCGTCGCCGCCCGGACCCGGCCGGAGTGCCACTTGCACGACAGGTGCCGATGCCCAGCTCGCGCTCGTTTCCCTCGGGACACAGCGCCGCGGCGTTCGCCTTCGCGACCGGAGTCGGCGACGTGCTGCCCGGTGTGGCGATCCCGCTGCGTGCGCTTGCGATGGCCGTCGCCTACTCGCGCGTCCACACCGGCGTTCACTACCCCGGCGACGTGATCGCCGGGGCGCTCAGCGGGGTGACGCTGGGACAGCTCACCAGCCGTGCTCTGCGACGGGCCGGGAGATAACAGGCCCGCCGCTCGGCGTCCTTATCCCTCGGCCTCGGCCTCGAGTTCGAGCGCGATCCCGAGGGCTTGCGCGATGCTCCCGGCGGCCGCGGCGACGCGAGCCGTGCCGACGATCGGGGCGACGGCGGCAAGTACGCCGCGGACCTGCTCGTCATCGACCCCCGCCTGGCCGGCGGCGCCGAGGTTGAGGAGGTACGACGCGGGAGGGGCGTCGACGGCGACCAGCGCACCGATCCGCACCAACATCAGCGTGCGCTCGTCGAGGCTCGATGCCTCCAGCGAAGCCACGGTCATCGTCTCGAGTAAATCGAGGATCGGGGTCTCGGATTGTTCGGACATGGATGCTCCCCTTAGGTCGAGGGCCCGGCTGCGAGGCAGGGCCCGGGATGGTCATCGTTAGCTCCTCAGCGGCCCAGCAACTTCGCCTTCTCGCGCTCGAATTCCTCATCGGTGAGCACGTTCTGCTCATGAAGCTTGCCGAGCTCCTTGAGACGCTCGATCGCCTCGTCGCTCAATCCACCCGACTGCGCCGGCTGGGCCGGCGCGGCGGGCTCGGCGGCCGGCGGCGGCGCGCCCTGCTGCGCCTGCTGCTGCGCGTCGCGTTCGTCCTTGCGCTTCTTGGCTGCAACCGCGGCTCCGCCGATTACGGCTGCGCGTCGTCTGCGCTGGCGTCTATCTGGCATCGTCATCCTCTCCTCTTCGGTATCTGACTGCCTGTCCGGTCAACGTCGGCT
>DASPGZ010000272.1:0-34065 GCA_035620355.1 Solirubrobacterales bacterium
GGTGATCCTCAACGCGACCTACGGCTACCGCGGCTCGGAGCAGGACCTGCGCGCGGGCCGGATCATCCCGGCCGGCTTCCTCTCGCCGCAGGCGGCGCGGATGAAGCTGCTCGCCTGCCTCGCCTCGGGCCTGGCGATCGACGAGATCCGCTGGGCCTTCCGCCAAGACGACGGCTAGCGCTTGTGAGAGGGTGGCCGTCGCGATGAAGGTGCACCACCTCAACTGCGGCACCCTCTGCCCCTACGGCGGCCGGCTGATCTCGGGCGACGGCGGGCTGATCGGCGGCGCCGAGATGGTCTGCCACTGCCTGCTGATCGAGGCCGGCGGCTCGCTGGTCCTGGTCGATACCGGCTTCGGCACCGCGGACGCCGCCCACCCGTACAAGCGGCTCGGGGTCGCGTTCACCTCGGCCTTCCGTGCCCAGCCGAAGCCGGAAACGGCGGCGATCGCCCGGGTCCGCGAGCTCGGGCTCGACCCCGCCGACGTCAGCCACATCGTCTGCACCCACCTCGACCTCGACCACGCCGGGGGGCTGCCCGACTTCCCGGAAGCCGAGGTCCACGTGTTCGCCCCGGAGGAGCCGGCGGCGATGCACCCGTCGCTTCCCGACCGCGCCCGCTATCGCAGCTACCACTTCCAGCACGGGCCGAGGTTCGTCGCCCACGAGGTCGACGGCGACACCTGGAACGGGTTCGAGAGCATCCGCCTGCTCCCCGGCGTCGGCGCGGAGATCGCCCTGATCCCGCTGGTCGGGCACTCACCCGGCCACACGGGGATCGCGGTCCGCGACGAGGGCGGCTGGATGCTCCACTGCGGCGACGCCTACTTCCACCGCAACCAGATGGCCGACCCGCCCGACTGCCCCTCGGCCCTGCGCGCGTTTCAGAGCGTCATGGCCGCGGACCGCTCGGCCCGCCACCGCAACGAGCAGCGGCTCCACCGGCTCGCCGGCGACAGCTCGGCCGAGGTGCGCCTGTTCTGCTCGCACGATCCGGTCGAGCTCGAACGGATGCGGGCGTGAGCGGCGCCGACAGCCGGGGCGCGGTCGTCGTCACCGGCAGCTCGACCGGGATCGGGCGCGCCTGCGCGATCGGCCTCGACCGGGCGGGGTTCACGGTCTTCGCCGGCGTCCGCAAGTCCGACGACGCCGAGGCGCTCGCGGCGCTCGCCTCCGACCGGCTCCAGACGCTGATCGTCGATGTCACCGACCAGGAGGCGATCGCGGCCGCCGCCGAGCGGGTCCGCGAGGCGACGCGCGGCCGGCTCGCCGGTCTGGTCAACAACGCCGGCGTCTCGGTCGCCGGACCGGTGGAGGCGGTGCCGCTGGACGAGTACCGGCGCCAGCTCGAGGTCAACCTGATCGGCCAGATCGCGGTCACCCAGGCGTTCCTGGCGATGGTCCGCGTCGCCCGCGGCCGGGTCGTCTTCATCTCCTCGATCGGCGCCCGCGGCGGGATCGCCTACCTCTCGCCCTACAACGCCTCGAAGGCGGCGCTGAGCGCCGTCGGTGACTCGCTGCGCCAGGAGATGCGCCAGTTCGGGGTCGGGGTCTCGGTGGTCGAGCCGGGCTCGATCGCGACCGAGATCTGGGACAAGGGGATCGAGGCGGCGCCGGCGATGCGGGAGTCGCTGGGCCCCGGGATGGACGAGCTCTACGGCGCCAAGCTCGAGCGAATGGAGGCGCTGGCGGCGAAGACGGGAGCCCGGGGTCTGCCCGCCGAGACGGTCGCGGAGGCGGTCGAGCACGCGCTCACCGCCGAGAAGCCGAAGGCCCGCTACACGATCGGCCGCGAGGCCCAGATCCAGCGCGTCGCTCGCGCGCTGTTGCCGGCGCCGGCGTTCGACCGGATCGTCGAGCGCGAGATCGAGAACGCCTAGACGACGCCGGGAGCGGGCGCCGGCCGCGCCCGCCTAGGATGCGCCGAGTTGAGAGTCGCGGTCGTCGACATCGGCACCAACTCGACGCGGCTGCTGATCGCCGACGTCGACGGCCATGTGCGCGAGATCGTGCGGCGCTCGGTCGTGACCCGGCTCGGCCGCGGGGTCGACACCTCGGGCAGGCTGGCGGCGGAGGCGATCGAGGAAGTCTGCAACGCGGTCGGGGACTACCTGGCGCTGTCCGAGCGGGCGGGTGCCGAGCGGGTCCGGGCGATCGCCACGAGCGCCGTCCGCGACGCCGGCAACCGCGAGATGTTCCTGGCCGAGTTGCGCGAGCGCTTCGCGCTCGACGCCGAGATCCTCGACGGCGCGACCGAGGCGCGGCTCACCTATCTCGGCGCCTACGCCGAGCGTCCGCCGGCCTTGAAGACGATGGTGGTCGACATCGGCGGCGGCTCGACCGAGCTGGTGATCGGCGACGGCCCCGAGGTCGGCTTCTCGGCCTCGCTGCAGGCGGGCACCGTGCGCCACACCGAGCGCCACCTCAAGCACGACCCCCCCGAGACGCTGGAGCTCGAGGCGCTCGCCGCCGACATCGGCGCCCTGATCTCGGAGGCGCTCGAGGGCGAGGCGCTGGCGCAGGCCAACTTCGGCATCGGGGTCGCCGGCACGCCGACCTCGCTGGCAGCGATCGAACAGCGCCTCGACCCCTACGACCCCGAGCTCGTGCACGGCTACCGGCTCTCGATCGGCTCGATCCAGCGGATGCTCTCGATGCTGGCGGCGATGCCGCTCGCCGAGCGGCTCGAGGTCCCGGGGCTGCACCCGGGCCGGGCGCCGACGATCGTCGCCGGGGTGGTGATTCTGATCGCGGTCATGCGCGCCTTCGGGCTCGCCGAGATCGAGGTCTCCGAGCACGACATCCTCTGGGGTGCGGCGCTCGATGCCGCGCGCTGAGGCGCTCGCGCTCAGCAGACCCCGGGGACCGCGACCGCGCGCGCGGCGGCGAGGTCGCAGAAGGCGGGCTTCGGGCTCAGGTTCTTGTTCAGGACCCCGAACCCGGCCTCGCGTCCGGGGAGCGCGGGCTCCTCGACGAAGCGGTGGACGATCGCCACCTGGATCCCGCGGATGCGGCGGAACATCTGCAGCATCGCGACGATCGCATCCCCCGACGCCTCCGGGCTGAAGGCGCGGTCGCCGGCGGTCGAGGCGCCGAACTCGGTCGCCCACAGCGGGCGCGAGCCGTCGCCGTAGCGGTCCATCACGTTCTGGACCTTGCCGAGGTAGACGCGGACGTCGCCGAGGTAGTCGTCGCCCGGGCCGACCCCGGGGTAGGGATGGATGCCGATCGCGTCGGCCTTCTGCGCGGCGCCGCGCTTGTACATCTGGATCAGGAAGTTGCGGAAGCCGATCGAGCCGCTGGTGTCGGTGTCGGCGTGCGGCGAGAGCCCGGCGCTGACCACCGGCATCCCCGGGACCGCCGAGTGCAGCCGGTCGGCGACCGTCTTCAGCATCTCGGAGTACTCGCCGGGCTCGGGCGGCCCGCCCCAGAACCTCGGGTAGTTGGGCTCGTTCCAGACCTCGAACGCGAACGAGGCGGGGTAGCGCCGGGCGGCGGTGACGGCGAAGTCCGCGAGCTCGTCGTGGTTGGCGGGGGAGGGGTGGGCGTTGCCGCGCCCGTTCTCGCAGGCGGCGGTATTCGACTGCGCGAAGCAGGGGGCGTCCATCAGCACCCAGAGTGGGCGCACGCCGCGCGCCAGCAGCTCGTCGTAGAGGACATCGGTCCCATGCCAGTTGAAGTTGCCGCGGGTCGGCTCGACGCCGGCCCACGGCAGGCTCACCCTGGCGACCTGGGCGCGGGCGCGGCCGAGCAGGTCGAGCGCGTTCTGCGAGGCGAAGATCCAGTTGTCGTTGAAGCCGAAGGTCGCCGGCGGGTTGGGGACGTCGAGCAGCGGCGCCATCGGCTGCAGCCGGTTCTCGCACTTGTCGACTCGCCAGCGGTTGCGCTTGCGCTTCCAGACCGCCTTGCCGGAGCAGTGGTAGGGGACGTTGCCCGCGTAGGCGCCCTCGGCTCGCCACATGCAGACCCAGGTCGAGAAGTCGAGCTTGCCCTTGCGCTTGCGCGGCCCGCACCTGCTGACCTTCAGAACCTCGATCCCGTTGCGGGTCTCGACCACGCGCTCGGCCTTGCCGGCGAGCTTGGCGCGGTTGACGCCGTGCTCGGTGTCGCCGGGCTGGCTGGCGCCCGCCGGGGCGGCGGTGATCAGCACCGCCGCGGCGGCGGCGACCGTCGCGATCGAGATCGAAATACGTTCCCTGGGCATACTGAAAACTTGATCGGCAGCGGCCGTCGATTCCTCAAACCCGGCCGGACGCCACGGATCACGGTACATTGGCCACCGGTGGCCACGGAGACCGTCCACTACCGCACCTGTCCGTTCTGCGAGGCGACCTGCGGCCTGGCGGTGACGATGCGCGGCGATGAGGTGGTCTCGGTCCGCGGCGACGCCGACGACGTCTTCAGCCGCGGCTTCCTCTGCCCCAAGTCCCAGGGCCTGAAGCAGCTGCACGACGATCCCGACCGGCTGACGAAGCCGCTGGTGCGCCGCGACGGCGAGCTGGTCGAAGCGAGCTGGGAGGAGGCGTTCGAGGCGGTCGCCGAGGGGCTCGGGCGGGTGCTCGGCGAGGGTGGCCGCGACGCGGTCGCCGTCTACATCGGCAACCCGGCCGCCCACAGCCTCGGCCCGGTCCTCTACGGGACCCCGCTGCTGAAGGCGCTGGGGACGAAGAACATCTACTCGGCCTCGACCGTGGATCAGATGCCGAAGCAGGTCTCGGCCGGGCTCATGTTCGGCGCCGGGCTCAGCGTCCCGGTCCCCGACGTCGACCGCACCGACCACCTGCTGATCCTCGGCGCCAACCCGCTGGTCTCGAACGGCTCGCTGCTGACCGCGCCCGACATGCGCGGGCGCCTGCGAGCGATCCGCGAGCGCGGGGGCAAGGTCGTGGTTGTCGACCCGCGCCGCAGCCGCACCGCCAAGGAGGCGTCGGAGCACCACTTCATCCGCCCGGGCACCGACGCTCACCTGCTGTTCGCGATCGCCAATGTGCTGCTCGTCGAGCAGCTCGCCGACCCGGGCCGGCTCGCCGAGTACGCCAACGACGCCGAGTTGGTCGCGGATCTCGCCGAGCCGTTCACGCCCGAGGCGGTGGAAGCGGTCTGCGGGATCGCCGCCGACGAGATCCGCCGGCTGGCCCGCGAGCTCGCCGGCGCCGCGCACGCCGCGGTCTACGCGCGGATCGGGACCACGACCCAGCGCTTCGGCACCCTGGCGAGCTGGCTGGTCGACGTGCTCAACTACCTGACCGGCAACCTCGACCGCGAGGGCGGGGCGATGTTCCCGCTGGCGGCGGCGGCCCAGCGCAACTCCTCGGGCCGCGGTCCGACCGGCAAGGGGGTCCGGGTCGGGCGCTGGCAGAGCCGGGTGAGCGGGCGCGGCGAGGTCTTCGGCGAGCTCCCGGTCGCCGGGCTGGCGGAGGAGATCGCGACGCCGGGCGACGGCCAGGTGCGCGGCCTGATTACGATCGCCGGCAACCCGCTGGTCTCGACCCCCGACTCGGGAGCGCTGGCGGAGGCGGTCGAGACGCTCGAGTTCATGGTCTCGGTCGACATCTACGTCAACGAGACCACCCGCCACGCCGACGTCGTCCTTCCGGCGCCCGAGCCGCTCGCCAAGGCCCACTACGACGCGGCGCTCTACCAGCTCGCCGTACGCAGCGTGGCCAACTGGTCGGCGCCCGTGCTCGAGCTTCCCGAGGGTCAGCCGCACGAGTGGGAGGTGATCCTGAGGCTCGCCGCGATCGCCGCCGGACAGGGGCCCGACGCCGACATCGAGGCCTGGGACGAGCTCGTGATCCAGACCCTGATCGGGCGCGAGGTGGCGTTGCCCGGCTCCCCGATCGAGGGCCGCGACCCGGCCGAGATCGCGGCGGCGCTCGGCGAGCGCCGCGGGCCCGAGCGGATCATCGACTTCATGGTCCGCGTCGGCCCGTTCGGCGAGGGCTTCGGCGCCCACCCCGAGGGCCTGACCCTGGAGCGGCTGGAGGCGAGCCCGCACGGGATCGACCTTGGCCCGATGCGCCCCCGGATCCCAGACGTGCTGCGAACGCCCTCGGGACGGATCGAGCTGGCGCCGCCCGAGATCGCCGCCGACGTCCCGAGGCTGCGCGCCGAGCTGGCGGGGGAGGGGATCGGCCGCAACGGCGAGATGGTGCTGATCGGCCGCCGCCAGCTGCGCTCCAACAACTCCTGGATGCACAACCTGCCGGCGTTGGTCAAAGGCAAGGACCGGTGCACGGTCCAGGTCCACCCCGACGACGCCGAGCGGCTCGGGCTCGCCGAGGGCGGCCGCGCGCGCGTCTCCTCGGCCAGCGGCGAGCTGGTCGCGCCGGTCGAGATCACCGACGAGATCATGCCCGGCGTGGTCTCGATCCCGCACGGCTGGGGACACGACGCTCCCGGCAACCGGATGGCGGTGGCCGCCGCCCACGCCGGTGTCAACTCGAACCTGCTGGCGCCGGTCGACGTCGACGTGCCCTCCGGCAACGCGGTCCTCAACGGGATCCCGGTCGAGGTCGCCGCGGCCGACCGCGTGCCGGAGGCGGTCGCCGCGACCGCTTAGGCGCCGGTGACGCAACTCGAGTTCGACGAGGAGACCTCGAAGCGGATCGAAGCCTCGTACTCGTCGCGCGACGTCCTCCGCCGGCGCGCCCTCGTCCGCGAGGCGATCGGCGCCGCGCCGGGCCAGCGGATCCTCGACGTCGGCTGCGGGCCGGGCTTCTATGCCGCCGAGCTTGCCGCCGAGGTCGGCGCCGACGGGGGCGTGACCGGGGTCGACGGCAGCGACGCGATGCTGGCCCTGGCCCGCCGCCGCAACTCGGAGGCGGCCAACGTCGAGTTCGTCGAGGGCGACGCGACCGCGCTGCCGGTCGCCGACGACTCGTTCGACGCCGCGCTCAGCGTCCAGGTGCTCGAGTACGTCGCCGAGATCCCCGCCGCGCTCGCCGAGGTTCGCCGCGTGCTGCGGCCCGGTGGCCGGCTGGTGATCTGGGACGTCGACTGGGCGACGCTCTCGATCCGGACCGCCGACCCCGCGCGGATGCGGAGGGTGCTCGACGTCTGGGACGAGCACCTGACTCACGTCTCGCTGCCGGCGACCCTGACCGCCCGGCTCCGCGACGCCGGCTTCGAGGACGCGACGATGGAGGGCCACTCCTTCGCCACCAACGAGCTCAGCCCCGACACCTACGGCGGCTTCATCGTCGGCTTCATCGAGCAGTTCGTGATCGACCGCGAGGCGCTGCCCGCCGACGAGGCCCATGCGTGGGCCGACGAGCAACGCGAGCTCGCCGAGCGCGGCGAGTTCTACTTCGCGGTGATCCAGTCGTTGTTCAGCGCCCGCGCCCCGGCCTGAGCGCGGGGGTGGCGCGACGGACGCCGACCTGCGAGAGTTCCGATCGATGACGGCCAGGGGTGGGCAGGTCCGCGGCAGCCGAGCTCCGCTTGCGGTGATCGCCGGCCTCCTCTGCGCCCTGGCGGCGGCCGGGCCGGCCTCGGCTCAGGCGCCCGGGACGCTGGTCGCCCGCGGCAGCGTCGAGCAGGTCCAGGTGACCGGTGCGACCCCCGGGGCGAAGCTGAAGCTGCTGCGCAAGGGCGAGACGGTGGCCAAGCAGAGCGCCGGCGAGCTCGGCGGGGCGGTCTTCCGCAAGGTCGAGCCGGGGGGCGGCTACACGGTCAAGCAGGGCTCGACGACGAGCCCGCGGCTGAAGGTGATGACGCCGCGCTCGCGACCGCCCTCGAGCTCGATCTACGACCAGACCCTGCCCGCCGGCGGCTACGGCTACTTCGAGACCCGCGACGGGACCAAGCTGGCGCTCACGGTCCACCTCCCGGGCCCAGCCGAGGACGGGCCCTACCCGACACTGGTCGAGTACTCGGGCTACGGCACCGCCGACCCCGACGGACCCGAGAGCGGGATCCAGCCGGTGGCCGAGCTGCTCGGCTACGCGGTCGTCGACGTGAGCATGCGCGGCACCGGCTGCTCGGCCGGCGCCTTCGACTTCTTCGAGCGGCTGCAGGCGCTCGACGGCTACGACGCGATCGAGACCGTCGCCCGCCAGCCCTGGGTGGCGCACGGCAAGGTCGGGATGCTGGGGATCTCCTACGGCGGGATCAGCCAGCTGTTCGTCGGCGCCACCCGCCCGCCGAGCCTCGCGGCGATCACGCCGCTCTCGGTGATCGACGACACCGTCACGACGCTCTATCCCGGCGGGGTCCTGAACACCGGCTTCGCCTTCGAGTGGGCGGTCGACCGGGTCGAGGACTCGGCCCCGGCCGGCCCGACCACCGGGCAGCCCTGGGCCTGGGAGCAGATCCAGGCCGGCGACACGGTCTGCGCGGAGAACCAGGACCTGCACCCGGAGGCGGTCGACCTGATCGCGAAGATCAGGCGCAACCGCTACTACCGGCCTCAGGTCGCCGACCCGCTGGCGCCGCGGACGTTCGTGGACAAGATCGATGTGCCGGTCTACATGGCCTGCCAATGGACCGACGAGCAGACCGGCGGGCACTGCCCGTCGCTGGTCGGCGCCTTCGGCAACCGCGAGCGGAAGTGGTTCACGTTCACCAACGGCGCCCACATCGACTCGCTCGACCCGGTCACCTTCCTGCGCTGGTTCGACTTCCTCGAGCTCTACGTGGCCCAGCGCAAGCCGCAGCTGACACCGGCGCAACGCGGGCTCGCGCCGGTGCTCTACTCGGCCTTCATGGGCGTTCCCGGGATCCAGCTGCCCGAGGACCCGATCCAGCAGCAGCCGGACTACGCCTCGGCCCTGAGCGCCTTCGAGGCCCTGCCGCCCGTCCGGGTCCTGTTCGACAACGGCGCCGGCAGCGCCAATCCGGGCGAGCCGTTCGCCGCCTTCGAGCGGTCGTTCGAGAACTTCCCGGTCCCGGGGACGAAGGCGAAGTCGCTCTACCTGACCGGCGACGGCGCCCTCGCGGGCAGGTCGGGTGGCGCGGGCGCCGACCGCTTCACCTGGAATCCGGGGGTCCGGCCGCCGACCGACTTCACCGGCAACACCGGCTCGGGGACGAACGGCCTCTGGACCGCCACGCCGCCGTACGGATGGACCCAGAACCCGGTGGGCACGGCGCTCTCCTATGTCAGCGCGCCGCTCGGTAGCGACACCGCCGTGCTCGGCGCGGGCGCGGTCGAGCTCTGGGTGCGCTCGTCGGCCAGGAACGTCGACCTGCAGGCGACCGTCTCGGAGGTGCGCCCGGACGGCAACGAGAGCTTCGTCCAGGGCGGCTGGCTGCGGACCGAGGGACGGATCCTCGACGAGGAGCGCAGCACCCTGCTCGAGCCGGTGCCGAGCTTCCGCAAGCGCGATGCCGCCACCCTGCCGAAGGGCAAGTGGGTGAAGGTGACGGTGCCGCTCTACTACCAGGGCCACATCTATCGCCAGGGGTCGAGCATCCGGGTGACGATCTCGGCGCCCGGCGGCGATCAGCCGGTCTGGGCGTTCGCCGAGGCTCGGCCGCAGGGCTCGACCCCGTGGGTCGCGGTCGCCCACTCGAAGAAGCAGCCATCGCGGCTGGTGCTTCCGGTGGTTCCGGGGGTGACGGCGCAGTCGGGGCTGCCGCCCTGCCCGAGCCTGCGCGGCGAGCCCTGTCGCGAGTACGTGCCGTTCGAGAACGCCTCCTTCCGCTAGCCGTTGCCGGCGGGTCGCTAGCTGCGCAGCGCCAGGTAGCGGGCGCCGTCAGCGGCCGCGGAGACCGAGTGGGGGAGGCCGGCCGGGAACTGGACCCAGGTGCCGGCCGGCGCATTTACCGGGCCGTCGCCGGCGCGCAGCTCGAGCTCGCCGTCGAGCACGAACAGCGACTCGAGCCGGTCGTGCGATACGGGGCCGCCGGAGAACGCCTCGCCGGCGGCGAGCTCGACCCTCGACACGATCAGCGGATCGAGCTCCGCGAGCAGCTCGACCCGCCGGTCGCTCTCGTCGATCACCACCGTCTCGCCGCCGACCGTCGCCTGGCTGCGCGGCCGGCCACCGTCGGCGGGCGGCTCGTCCTGATCGAAATCCTCGCCGGTGCCGTCGCGGAGGCCGCGCATGTAACCGATGAAGCCGCAGCCGGGCGCGTGCAGGTTCAGGTATCGGACCTCGGCGTCGCCGGAGTTGCGGAACCCGTGCACGACCAGCGGCGGGACCCGTGCCAGGGTGCCGGCGGCGACCGCGACCTGCTCGTCCTCGGGCCCGAGCCGGACCGTGAGCACGCCGTCGAGCACGTAGAAAAGGTCGGTGTGCAGGTGGTGGATGTGTGGGCCGGCGCCGTCGCGGCCGGCGGCGAACCGCGACCAGGTCGCGTGCAGCTCGTCGGCGTCGGAGAGCACCACCACCCGGCGGTCGGGCGAGTCGCCGATGATCTCGCCCCTGCCCGGGAGGATCACGGTCGGCTCGCCCATCGCGCCGAGTGTATGAATCAGCTCACTGCCGTGCGGCGACGGACCGCGACGCGTACGTTGACCGGCGCTGGGACGGTCAAGGTGCGCCTCGGCCCTCACCTCCCTCGAGCGCGGCCTTGAGCCCGGTGAGCCGCTCGCGCCAGAAGGACTTCATCTCCTCGGCCGTGTCGGCGTCGGGCAGCCGCTCGTGCGAGACCGCGACCCGGCTCTTGTCCGCGTCGACCGCCTCGAAACCGACGATCACCCGGGTCGAGCCGTCCTCCCAGTCGTAACGGGCCGACTTCGGCGCGGTCGCCGTGCGCACCGTGAGCTCGGCGCCCGGCAGCAGCCGGGCGCGCTCGCCCTCGTCGTCGAAGGCCGCGAACAGGAGCTCCACCGGGACCGCGACGGTCCTTGTGGCGCCGACCGCGAACCCGTCCGGGCGCTCGCCCGGCGCCCGCAACCCGCGGGCGCGCTCGTAGCCGACCGTGATCGACTGCGCGTACCAGCCGGGAACGCCGCGATCGGTGCGCAGCCAGCGGGCGATCTCGGTATGCGACCGCTTCGCCGCCTCCCACTCGTCGAGGACCGCGAACCAGTCCTGCCAGCCGCGGCCGGTGGCCTCGACCACCCGCGCCTCGGACACCGGCGGCTCGAACTCGGCCGGCCGGCTCGGCCGATCGCCCGCGGCGATCAGCATCCGGCGGGCGGCGGTGTAGCTCTCACCCGTCTTCGCCATCCGCGCGCGCACGCGGCGCTTGAAGGTTCTCTGCCTGGTCATCACTTGCTCCTTCTCGGCGGACGGCGCCGGGACCCACGCTCCCGATGCCCCACCGGAAAGGGGCTGCAAACGACCGGATCCCGACGGCTCGGGGCCACCTTTACCTCCGCGGGCCGGCGGCGTGGGCGCCGGGGTGGAGGTCTGGCGCGGGACGGCGCCGGACTGAACGTACCACCAGTAGGACCGGCCGCGGCGCCGAAACCCATCGCCTTCGATCGGATGATCGCCGCCACCCGCCGATCGAGCGTTTCTGCCAGCTTCCAGTAACCGCGTTCGATCCTCGGGTAGCGGCTGAACAGGTGGACACCAGACCAGAGAACCTCTCCGGCGACGCACTCGACCTGGTCGTCGGGCTGCTGTTCGAGCTCGGCGACGAGCCGCCCGAGCAGGATCCGCTCGACGACCGCATCTGCGAGGCGATCTGCCGGCTGACCTCGCTCGAGCGCGCGGTGCTGCTGCTCTACGACCGGTCCCGCCAGCTCGTCCTGCCGACCGGCAGCCACGGGCTCGCCCCGGAGCTGCTCGCCCACTTCTACGGAGGGCTGGAGGAGACCCCGATCGCCCAGCGGGCGTTGCGCGAAGACGAGGTGATCGTCGTCGACGAGCTCACCGGCCACGTCCCGGACCGCTACGTAGGCGTGCCGACCGTGGTTGGGATCTCATGCACGCCCGTGGTCGCGGCGGGTCGCTGGCTCGGGGTGATCTTCGCCGACCGCGAGGGGGAGCCGCTCGAGCTCGACGCCGAGGAGCGGCGGACGATGCGCGCCCTCGGCCGCGCGGCGGCGCTCGCGACCACGGTCCGCGAGGCGGTCAGCCAGCACGAGCGCGACGCGCTGCTGCTGGAGCGGATCGAGCTCGCCCGCGACGTGCACGAGAGCGTCATGCAGCGGCTCTTCGGGGTCTCGATGGTGCTCGGCTCCGGGCGCGAGCTGAGCGCCGACGACGCCGAGCGGGCCGCGGCCGAGATCGAGGCCGCGCTCGGCGAGCTGCGGGCGGCGCTCGAGCGCTCGCTCGAGCCGACCTCCGAGCCCGCGCGGACGACCCTGCGAGCCGAGCTCGAGCGACTCGGCCGCCAGTACAAGGCGGTCCCGATCAGCGTCCGGTGGGAGCCCGGCGCCGACGTCCCCGAAGGGCTCGAGCCGCTCGCGGTCTCGGTGCTCGGCGAAGCGCTTCGCAATGCCGAGAAGCACGCCCGGCCAACCGACGTGCGGATCGCGATCACCAACCTCGACGGCGCCTTCGCGCTCGAGGTCCGCAACGACGGAATCGGGGACGTCGTCGGGGCCGGGGCGGGGCTCGGGCTGCGGCTGGCGGCCTATGAGTCGATGCAGCGCGGCGGCATGCTCGAGTACGGCCCGGAGTCGGGAGAGTGGCGGGTGCGGCTGGTGCTGCCGGCCAGCGACGTCGAGGGCTTCGTCGCGGGGGTGCCGGGCGATGGCTGAGAGCCCGCTGCGGGTACTGATCGTCGACGACCACGCGGTCGTCCAGTGGGGCTTCAAGGTCCTGCTCGGTCGCCAGAAGTGGGTCGAGCGCTGCATGGTCGCCTCCGATCCCGACGAGGGGCTGGAGCTCGCCAAGCGCCACAAACCGCACGTCGCCCTGGTCGATCTGTTCCTCGGCGAGCGCTCCGGCGCCGAGCTCTGCGAGGCGATCCGGTCCTGCTCGCCGCAGACCAGGGTGCTGCTGATCTCCGGGGTCGGCTGGATCTCGCCGCAGGCCGCGCGCACCGCCGGCGCCTCGGGCTTCGTCTCCAAGGACTGGAGCGCCGACGAGGTGGCGATGGCGGTGCGCATGGTCGGCAAGGGAATGACCGTGTTCGGGCGCCAGGAGGAGGCACCGGCGACCCCGCTGAGCGAGCGCGAGCGCGAGGTCCTGGCGCTGATCGCCTCCGGGCGCACCAACCGCGAGATCGCCGCCGTGCTCTTCCTCTCCCCGCACACGGTCAAGGAGCACGCGAGCGCCCTCTATCGCAAGCTCGGGGTCAAGAACCGGGCCGAGGCCGCGCGCCGGGCCGAGCGCCTCGGGCTCACCCGCTGAGCGCGGCCGGGCGCCTCGGCCCCCCGCTCCGTAGCCCGTGAACCCCCCGATCGGGGGGTTGATGGGCCCTTTCGCTTAACCCCGGGGCCGTTAATGGATAGGTGTCTCTGCATGGGCGCTGCAGCGCAGACACGACCGAGCGACGAACTCGCGGTTCTCTTCCCCGGCCAGGGGGTCGGCGACCCCGCGGCCGCGGAGCTCGTCCGCGCCCGGCTTCCCGAGCTGCTCGAGCTCGCCGCCGAGCTCGCGGGCGCCGATCCGTTCGAGCGGATCGCGGACGGGACGCGCTACGCGCAGCCGGCGATCTACTGCGCCTCGCTGGCCGGGTTCGAGGAGCTCGGTCGCCCCGAGGCGCTCGCCTTCGCCGGCCACTCGCTGGGCGAGATCGCGGCGCTGGCCGCCGCCGGCGCCGTCGACCCGAGCGACGGGCTGCGGATTGCGGCCGAGCGCGGGCGGCTGATGTCGGAGGCCGCCGAGGCTGCCGGCCCGGGCGGCATGCTCGCCGTCGGCGGCGATCGCGACGCGGCGCTCGAGTTCGCCGAGCACGCGGGGCTCGCGCTCGCGAACGAGAACTCACCCGAGCAGTTCGTGCTCAGCGGCCCGGAGGCGGCACTCGAGCTGGCGCGCTCGGAGGCGCGCGGCCGCGGCCTGCGGGTCAAGCGTCTCGCGGTCGCCGGAGCCTTCCATTCAACCGACATGGAGCCCGCCGTGGAACCGTTCGCCGAGCACCTCGCGGGGGTCGCGTTCGACCAGCCTTCGGCGCCGGTGATCTCCGGCGCGACCGCGACCCCGTTCGAGGCCGACCCGCGCCCCCAGCTGGTGGCCTCGCTCACCAACCCCGTTCGCTGGACCAAGACCATGCGCCACCTGCGCGAGCTCGGCGCCCGCCGCTTCTGCGACGTCGGGCCCGGCCGGGTGCTGGCGAAGCTCGTTCCCCGGATTCTCGACGAGGTCGAGGTCGAACCCGCCCGAAAGGAGACCATCCGTGTCTAGCGTCGTCGAGCTTCCCGGAACCGAGAGCCCCGAGCCGCGCGCCGTGCGCCCGGCGGCCGGAATCGCCGCGATCGCGAGCGCCCTGCCCGACCGGGTCGTCCACAACGACGAGATCGCCGCGCGGATCGGCGTCGACGGCGACTGGATCGCCCAGCGCACCGGGATCCTCGAGCGCCGCCACGCGCCCGAGGGCGACACCCTGGCCGAGCTCGCGGCGAAGGCCGGTGGCGCCGCGCTCGAGCGCGCGGGAATCGAGCCCGCCGAAGTCGACCTGATCCTGGTCGCGACCTCGACCCCCGACGAGCGGGTCCCGAACGCCGCGCCGCTGGTCGCCGAGCGGCTCGGCGCTGGAAACGCGGGCGCGATCGACATCGGCGCCGCCTGCACCGGCTTCCTCTCGGCGCTCGAGCTCGCCGCCGCGGCGACCGAGTCCGGGCGCGCCGGGGTCACCCTGGTGATCGGCGCGGAGCTGATGAGCCGGGTGCTCGACCTCGACGACCCGCGGACGGCCGGCCTCTTCGGCGACGGCGCGGGCGCGGCGGTCGTCGTCCCCGGCGGCGAGGCGCGGATCGGCCCGGTGCGGCTGCGCGCCGACGGCGCCGGGTCGCGCGCGGTGACCGCCTCGCACGAGGAGAACCTGGTCCGCATGGACGGGCGGGCGACCTTCCGCGCCGCGGTCCAGCGGCTCAGCGAGGTCAGCCTCGAGGTCGCCGAGGCGGCCGGGGTCGAGCTCGCCGAGATCGACCTGTTCGTCTACCACCAGGCCAACATCCGGATCCTCTCGGCGGTCGGCGACCGGCTCGGGCTCCAGCCCGAGCGCGTGGTCGACTCGATCGCCCGCCACGGCAACACCTCCGCCGCCAGCATCCCGCTGGCCCTCGACGCCGCGCTCGCCGATGGCCGGCTGGACCGCGGCGCCCGGGTGCTCGTCGGTGCCTTCGGCGCCGGGCTCACCTGGGGCGGCGCGATCATCGAGTGGGGGACGGCCTGACCGCAATGGCAACCGAGGTCGAAGAGGCCGTGCGCGAGGGCGGCACCGAAGAAGCAGGGGCACGGTCCCGGGTGGGCTGCGCCCTGGTCACCGGCGCCTCGCGCGGGATCGGCGCGGCGATCGCGGCCGAGCTCGCCGCCGCGGGCTGGCCGGTGGCGGTCAACTACCGCGCCGACCGCGAGGGCGCCGAGGGGATCGTCGCCGGGCTCGAGAGCGAGGGCGCCCGGGCGCTGGCGATCCAGGCCGACGTCTCCGAAGCCGAGACCGCCGAGCGGCTGCTCGGGACGGCCGAGGACGAGCTCGGGCCGGTGATGGTCCTGGTCAACAACGCCGGGGTGACCGCGGACGGGCTCTCGATGCGCCTCCGGGACGAGGACTGGGACCGGGTCCTCGAGACCAACCTGAGCGCCGCCTTCCGGCTCACCCGCCGGGCTCTGCGGCCGATGATGAAGGCGCGCTTCGGCCGCGTGATCAACGTCTCCTCGGTGGTCGGGCTGCGCGCCAACGCGGGCCAGGCGAACTACGCCGCCGCCAAGGCCGGGCTGATCGCCTTCACCAGGACGGTCGCGGTCGAGGTCGCGCGCCGCGGAGTGACCGTGAACGCCGTCGCCCCGGGCTTCATCGAGACCGAGCTGACCGCGGGAATCGAGGGCCCGATCGTCGAGGCGATCCCCGCCCGCCGGCCCGGGACGCCGCGCGAGGTCGCCGCCTGCGTCGGCTTCCTTGCCTCCGACGCCGCCTCTTACGTGACCGGAACGACGCTGACCGTCGACGGCGGAATGACCGCCTGACGAGAAAGGAGAAGGAGCGGATGCCTGAAACCAAGGGTGCAACCAAGGAGCAGATCGAGGAGCGCGTGATCGAGGCGCTGGTCGAGTTCGGCGAGGAGCGCGACGGGCTCAAGGGCTCGTCCAAGTTCGCCGACCTCGATGTCGACTCGCTCGACCTGGTCGAGCTGGCGCAGATCATCGAGGACGAGTACGGGATCGAGGTCCAGGACACCGACCTCGACAAGATCGAGACGATCGACGACGTCACCGCGCTGGTCTCGCAGCGCCTGGCGTGAGCCGGGACGTAGTCATCACCGGGGTCGGCGCGGTGACCCCGCTCGGGGTCGGCGCGCGGACGCTGATCGAGCGCTGGAGCGCCGGCGAGTCGGGGATCTCCGACGGGGTCGCGCGCTGCAGCGACTTCGATCCGACCGACTTCCTGTCCCGGCGCGAGGCGCGCCGGGCGGACCGCTTCACCCAGATGGCGCTGGTCGCCGCCGACGAGGCGCTCGCGCAGGCCGGCTGGAGCGAGGCGCCGCCCTACGACGGCGACGACGTCGGCTGCGTGATCGGGACCGGGATCGGCGGGATCTCGACGATCGAGGACCAGCACACCGTGATGCTCGAGCGCGGGCCGGGCGCGATGTCGCCACTCTGCGTGCCGCAGATGATGCCCAACGCCGCCGCCGGCGCGGTCGCCATGCGCCACGGCCTCAGGGGCGAGTGCTACGGCACCGTCTCCGCCTGCGCGGCCGGGGCCCAGGCCGTAGGCGCCGGGATGCGGATGGTCGAGCGCGGCGACGTCGCCGCCTGCATCGTCGGAGGTGCCGAGGCAGGGGTGACGCCGCTCTCGATGGCCGCCTTCGCCGGCATGGGCGCGACCTCCGAGGAGGGCATCTCGCGCCCCTTTGACCGCCGACGCGACGGCTTCGTGATCGGCGAGGGCGCCGGCGTGATCGTGCTCGAGAGCGCCGAGCGCGCGGCCGAGCGCGAGGCACCGATCCTCGGCCGGCTGACCGGCTACGGGGCCACCGCCGACGCCTTCCACCTGACCGCGCCGGACCCCGAGGGCGCCGGAGCCGCCCGGGCGATGGCCGCGGCGATGCGCGACGCCGGGATCGAGCCGGGGGCGGTCGACTACGTCAACGCCCACGGGACCTCGACCCCGCTCAACGACCGCTCGGAGACCGAGGCGATCAAGCGCGTCTTCGGCGACCGGGCGACGAGCGTCCCGGTCTCATCGCTGAAATCGTCGATCGGTCACCTGCTCGGAGCCGCCGGAGCGGTCGAGGTCGTGGCCACGGTCGGCGCGCTCGGCGACGGCGTCGTCCCGCCGACGCTCAACCTCGAGCAGCCCGACGAGGGCCTCGACCTCGACTACGTGCCGGGCGAGTCGCGCCCGATGGAGCGCAACGGACATCCGCCGATCGCGATCTCGAACTCGTTCGGGTTCGGCGGCCACAACGTGGTCCTGTGCATGGAGGCCGAGGAGTCATGACGTTGACGGCGCCGATGCAGCGCCCGGCGGCCCCGCCGGTCTCGAGCAGCCTGAGCCCGCGCGAGCGGCTCGAGGCGCTTTGCGACCCGGGCTCGTTCCGGGCCCTGCGGAGCGGCGTCACCTCGGAGAGGTCGGGCCCGCGGGCGGCGCCCGGCGACGGCGTGCTCACCGGCGCCGGCAGCGTCGGCGGCCGGCCGGTGTTCTGCTACTCCGAGGACGCCTCGTTCATGGGCGGCTCGCTGGGCGAGGCGCACGCTGACTCGATCGTCCGGGTGATGAAGCTGGCGGGGCGCGCCGGCGCCCCGGTGGTCGGGTTCGTCGAGTCGGGCGGCGCCCGGCTCCAGGAGGGCCACGCGGCACTCGCCGGCTACGGGCGGATCTTCCGCGAGAGCGTCGAGCTCTCGTCCCGGGCGCCGCAGATCACCGTGGTCACCGGCCTCTCGGCCGGCGGCGGCGCCTACTCGCCGGCCCTCACCGACTTCGTGGTGATGACCGAACGGGCGCGGATGTTCCTCACCGGGCCGAAGATCGTCCGCGCGGCACTCGGCGAGAGCGTCTCGACCGAGGACCTCGGCGGCCCCGACGTGCACGAGCGAAACGGCGTCTGCGACCTGGTCGCCGCCGACGATCGCGACGGCGCCCGCCGGGCCCGCGAGCTGCTCTCGATGCTCCCGGGCGCCGTCGGCGAGCTGCCGCCGCGGGCGCTCGGGCCCGAGGAGCCCGTGGGCGACCCGTCGGCGCCGGTGCCCGCCGAGGCCCGTCGCGTCTACGACGTACGCGAGGTGATCGAGGCGCTGGTCGACCACGGCGAGGCGCTCGAGCTGCGCTCGGGCTGGGCCCGCAACATGGTCACCGCGCTCGCCCGTATCGACGGCCGCACGGTCGGCGTGCTCGCGAACCAGCCGTGGCGGCTGGGCGGCGTTATCGATCAGGCCGCGGCCGAGAAGGCGGCCCTGTTCGTCAACGACTGCGACCGCTTCTCGATCCCGCTCGTGGTCCTGGTCGACACGCCCGGGTTCATGCCCGGCCGCCGCCAGGAGGAGGCCGGCGTGATCCGGCGCGGCGCCTCGCTGCTGCACGCGTTCGCCGCCGCCAGCGTGCCGCGGCTGACCGTGGTCCTGCGCAAGGCCTACGGCGGCGCCGTGATCACGATGAACTCCAAGGACCTGGGCGCCGACATGGTCTTCGCCTGGCCGCACGCCGAGATCGGGATCATGGCCGCGGGCCAGGCGGTCGACTTCGTCCATCGCCGGCGGCTGGCCGACTCGAACGGCTCGGGCCTGCGCGCCGAGCTCACCGACGCCTACGCCGACGAGCATCTGACCGCCGACGCCGCCGCCGCCAGCGGCTTCGTCGACGAGGTGATCGAGCCGCCGGAGACCCGCGCGCGCCTCGCCTGGGCGCTGGCGGCGATGGAGGCGCGATGAGCCCCGCCGACCCCTACGCGGTGATCGCGCAGGTGATGCGCGCCCACTCGAAGCCCGAGCGCGAGCCGGCGGCGGTCCGTTCCTACGCGGCTCTCGGCGACAGCTTCACCGCCGGCACCGGCTGCCGCCCCGGCGAGCGCTGGGCCGACCGGCTGGCCGCCCGCCTCGGTACAGGCGCGCCGGGGTTCACCTACCGGAACCTCGCGGTCGAGGGCGCCTCGAGCACCGAGGTGCTCGACCAGCTCGGCCCGGCGCTGCAGATGGAGCCCGACCTGGTCACGGTCGTCTGCGGGGTAAACGACGTGCTGTTCTCGGTCCGGCCCGATCCCGCGCGTTACGCCCGCAACCTCGCCGGGATCGTCCGCCGCCTGCGCTCGGCGCTGCCCGCGGTGCGGATCGCGACCGCGACCGCGCCCGAGCAGTGGTCGTTCCTGGAGCTGGGCCCGCGGACCCAGGCGCGGCTCGAGCGCGGCACCGCGCGCTTCAACGCGGTCACCCGGACGATCGCGGAGACCCACGGCCTCGACCTGCTCGAGGTCGCCGATCACCCCGGACTCGGCGAGCCCGCCAACTTCGTCTCCGACGGGCTGCACCCGTCGGCGGACGGCCACCGGCAGGCCGCCGCCGGGTTCGCCCGGCTGCTCGGGATCCCCGACCGTCAGGAGGACGCATGAACGACTCGCTCGCACTCGACTTCGACCGGCTCGAGACCGGGCTCGCCGTGACCACGCGGGGGCGGACGATCACCGAGTCCGACCTGGTCTCGTTCTCCGCCCTGACCGGCGACTGGCACCCGCAGCACGCCGACGCGTCCTGGGCCGCCGAGAGCCCGTTCGGCGAGCGGATCGCCCACGGGATGCTGGTGCTCTCCTACGCGGTCGGCCTGCTGCCGATCGACCCCACGCGGGTCACCGCGCTGCGCGGGCTGCGCCGGGTCGTGTTCAAGCGCCCGGTCCCGATCGGGACGACGATCCGGGCCGAGGCCGAGGTCGCCGCGCTGCGGCCGCTCGACCCCGGGCACGGGATCGTCGAGCTGACGCTGAAGGTCCGCGACGACCACGGCAGGCTGGTCGCGCGCGCTTCGATCGACGCCCTCTGGCGCCGCGAGGCCGGCGAGGCGGCCGCCGGCGAGCCGCCCGCCGAGCCCGAGCTGGCGCCGGTGAACGGCGACGGGGTGCTGCTCTGATGCTCGAGGGCAAGCGACTGCTGATCACGGGGGTGATCACCCGCCACAGCATCGCCTTCGCGGTCGCCCGCGAGGCGCAGCTGGCGGGCGCCGAGGTCGTGCTGACCGGGTTCGGGCGCGGCCGCCGGCTGACCGAGCGGTCGGCGAAGCGGCTCCCGGAGCCGCCCGACGTGCTCGAGCTCGACGTCAACTCAGAGGACGATCTGGCGGCGGTGGCGGCGGAGCTCGACTCGCGCTGGGGCTCGCTCGACGGCGTTCTGCACGCGATCGCGCACGCGCCCGAGGACGCGCTCGGTGGCTCGTTCCTGGAGACCGGCTACGAGAGCGCCGCGCTTGCCTTCCGGACCAGCGCCTACTCGCTGCAGGCGCTCGCTCGGCACCTGGCGCCGCTGCTCGAGCGCGCCGACCGGGCGGCGATCGCCGGGCTCGACTTCGACGCCTCGGTCGCCTGGCCCGCCTACGACTGGATGGGGGTGGCGAAGGCGGCGCTCGAGTCGACCGCCCGCTACCTGGCGCGCGACCTGGGGCCGCGCGGGATCCGGGTCAACCTGGTCTCGGCGGGGCCGGTTGAGACCGCCGCGGCCGGCGGCATCCCCGGGTTCAGCGGGCTCGCCAGCGCCTGGGCGCAGGGTGCGCCCCTGGGCTGGGACTGCGCCGATCCGACCCCGGTCGCGAAGGCGGTCTGCTTCCTGCTCTCCGACTGGTCGGAGGCGATCAGCGGCGAGCTGCTGCACGTCGACGGCGGCTTCCACGCGCTGGGCGCGGCGGCGCTCGGCAACGGCGCGGTCGAGCCCGCGACCGCCGGTCAGTCGAAGAGCTCGTAGTCGGCGAGCTCGAAGTGCTCGCGCCGGAAGCGCTCCGGCCCGAGCCCCTGGCTCGCGACGACGGCGGCGCGCCGCGGATCTGTGGCCGCCGCCTCCGAGCCGTCGCGAGACGGCCACAGGTTGACGATCATGATCCCGTCGTCGATCGGGGCGACGGCGTGCAGGATCAGGCCGTGGTCGCGGCCGACGTCGCTCATCGTCGCCGCCGACTCGCGGTAGCCGTCGAGCAGCTCGCCGGGCTCGCCGGCGATACGGGCGATGGTCAGGTAGGCCATTGGGTTCCTTTCGATCGGTTCCAGGGAAACGACAGGGAGCCTGTCGAATGAGGACGGTACCATGTAGACAGGAAACCTGTCCGGATGCCGGCCGACCAACCACAGCCCAACCTCGGGATCCTGCTGCGAGAGCCGTACCGGATCGCCTCCGAGCGCCTGCACGAGCGCTTCGCCGAGTCCGGCCATCCGGAGGTTCGCGCCCCGCACGGGAACGTGTTCGCGTTTCTCGATCACGGCGGGACCCGGGTCAGCGAGCTGGCCCGGCGCGCGCAGATCACGAAGCAGTCGATGGGCGAGCTGGTCGCGCACCTCGAGCGCAACGGGTACGTCGAGCGGGTTCCGGATCCCGACGACCGGCGGGCGAAGCTGGTCCGCTCGACCGCGCGGGGCTCGGAGCTCTACGCGATCGCGCGCCGCTTCGTCGCCGAGGTCGAGGGGGAGTGGACCGAGCGGCTCGGGCAGCGCAAGATGGGGACGCTGCGGGAGCTGTTGGTCGAGCTCAACGCCGGCCTGCGGCCCGAGCCCGGTTCGTGAAAGGCTGAGAGCGATGGAGCCGCTGCGCACCGAGGGCCTCGACCACGTCGCGATCACGGTCTCGGACATGCGCCGGTCGCACGACTTCTACGGCGGTGTGCTCGGGCTCGAGCGCCGTCACGAGGAGTGGCACGAGCCGATGTTCATGCTCGCCGGCGACACCGGGCTCGCCCTGTTCAGCGCCGGCTCCCATCCGCCGGGCGAGGGTCCGGCCGCATCCGAGATCCGGGTCATGCACGTCGCCTTCAGGGTCGGGCGCGAGCAGTTCGACCGGGCCCGCGCCGAGCTCCCCGGCGCCGGGATCGAGCCGCGCTTCGAGGACCACGGCAACGTCCACTCGCTCTACTTCCCCGACCCCGACGGCCACGTCGTCGAGCTCGCGACCTACGAGGTCTGAGTCAGCCGCGGCTGCGATAGAGCCGCGAGGTGAGCGGCGCGAAGATCGCGGTCAGCAGCGCCGCGACCCCGAGCGAGATCAGCACGTCGGACTCCTGGACACCGCCCTGCATCAGCCCGCGCGAGGCGTCGGCGAGGATCGAGATCGGGTTGACGTTGACGAACGCCTCAAGCCCGGCGGGCAGCGTCTCGGGGTCGACGAACACGTTCGAGAGGAAGGTGAGCGGGAAGATCGCCATGAAGCCGGTGTTCATGACCGCGTTCGGCGAGCGCAGCAGCAGGCCGAGCGTCGTGAACACCCAGGAGAGGCCGAAGGCGAAGACGACCACCAGGGCGAGCGCCGCGACCACCCCGGGCACCCCCTCGTCGGGGCGGAAGCCGAGGATCAGGCCGAGGACGACGATCACCGTCCCGGCGACCAGGTAGCGGACGCTGTCGCCGAGCAGCGCGCCGACCAGCGGCGCCGGGCTCCAGATCGGCAGCGAGCGGAAGCGGTCGACGACCCCGCGGGTGAGGTCGGTGTTCAGCGAGATCCCCGAGTAGACGGTCGTGAACAGGACCGACATGACCAGGATCCCGGGCAGGATGTAATCGAGGTACTCGCCGGTGGAGCCCGCGACCGCGCCGCCGAACAGGTAGGTGAACAGGAGCACGAACATCACCGGGGTGATGGTCACGTCGACGAGCTGCTCGGGCACGTGCTTGACCTTGAGCATCCCCCGCCAGCCGAACGTGATCACGGCGGAGACGGCGCTCGCCCGGGGCGGGCGCTCGGTCGAGGCGAGCGCCTTGCGCAGCGCCGCGTCCTCGAGCGTCGGGTCCTTGACGCCCTCGACGCTCATTCGCCCGGCTCCTCTCCAACCGCGGCTCCCTCGGCCGGCTCGTCCTCGGCGGGCCTACCGGTGAGCGCCAGGAAGACCTCGTCGAGGCTCGGCTGGCCGAGCGAGAAGTCGGCGATCCCGATCCCGGTGCGCCCGAGTTGCGCGACCGCCTCGGCGCCGCGCTCCGGGTCGGCGCAGGAGACCGAGAGCGCCGCCGGGTCGGGCTCGAGGTGGACCTCGCCGAGCTCGTTCGCGAGCACCCGTTCGGCCTCCGGGCGCTGCTCGGGATCGAGCAGCCGCACGTGCAGCGCGCCGCCGCCGACCGAGGCCTTGAGCTGTCCCGGTGTCCCCTCCGCGATCACCTTCCCGTGGTCGATCACGGCGATCCCGTCGGCGAGCTGATCGGCCTCGTCGAGGTACTGGGTGCAGAGCAGGATCGTCGTGCCCCCGGCTCGCAGCGAGCGGATGATGTCCCAGACCTGGTTGCGGGAGCGGGGGTCGAGGCCGGTGGTCGGCTCGTCGAGGAACATCAGCTGCGGGGTGACGACGATGCTGGCGGAGATGTCGAGCCGACGCCGCATGCCCCCCGAGTAGTTCTTGACCAGGCGACCGGCCGCCTCCGAGAGGCCGAAGGCCTCGAGCAGCTCGGTCGCCCGGGCCTTCGCCGCCGGCCGCTTGAGCCCGAGCAGGCGCCCGATCAGGATCAGGTTCTCGCGCCCGGTCAGGTCCTCGTCGACCGAGGCGAGCTGCCCGGTGAGGCTGACCGCCGCGCGCACCGCGTCGGCGTCGCTCACGATGTCGTGCCCGAGCACGCGGGCCTCGCCCGCGTCAGGGCGCAGCAGGGTGGCGAGCATCCGGATCGTGGTCGTCTTGCCGGCGCCGTTGGGGCCGAGGACGCCGTAGACCGAGCCGGTGCGGACCGCGAGGTCGACGCCGTCGACCGCGCGCGTCTCGCCGAAGCTCTTCGCCAGCCCGGTCGCCTCGATCGCCAGCGGGGTCGCGGGTTGCGGGCCGCCGTTGGCATGGGTTGCGATCGCCATCTCACTCATCCAGACCGCAACTTGCCGCAGAACTCATCGGTGCGCAAGCGTGATTGCTCATCGCGGCGATCAGCGGAGGCGATAGGTCACGCTTCTTACCTCGCTTGGGCCGGGGTCTTACCGTTCGCTAACACTTTGCTAATATCCCGCGCTCCTGCTGAGTCCCCCACCGCACGGAGGTGGGGGGACGGGGGACCCAAAAGTTGGGGCGAATCGCGGCCGATTTCCGCGTAGCGCAAAGCTCTCAAGTTCGCGCGAGCCCGTCAGCTAACCCCGCAAGCGACGAGAGCGGAGCGTGAAATGAACGATAGTTTCGATAGCAGTACGGGCCGGCGGTTGCTCGCCTGGTTCTCGGCCCTCGCGGTCGTCGCGATGGGCCTGATCATCGTCAGTGACGCGAGCGCGGCCTCCTCCGGCGGCATCGGCACCGGCGGCACCGGCTCGACCGGCGTCACCCAGGGCGACACCCGGGAGGGGTCGGAGACCCGCAACGAGCGCGTCGGCCTGAAGTTCGAGCGGCTCTGGGACCGGTTCCCGGTCGGCGACAGGCGCTGGGCGCGGACCACGAGCCAATGCGAATCGGGCGGCGACCCCGACGCGATCGGCGGCGGCGGCGTCTACCGCGGCGCGTTCCAGTTCATGCGCTCGACCTGGAAGGCCTCGCCGAAGAGCCCGGGCGGCGATCCGATCGCCTTCCCGTATCGGACCCAGGCCGTGGTCGCGGTGCTGCTGATGCACCGGGACGGACGCGGTCACTGGCCCGTTTGCGGCTGAGCGGCGGAGGCTAAAAATCGGGCGCCGCGAATCGCGGCGCACTCCCGGGTGTTACCTTCTGCGACGGAACGGAGTCCGGATGCAGAGGCGACGAGCAGGGGAGACCAAGATCGGGGTGTGGAGAAATCGGGGCCGGCGGGCGTTCGTGACCTCCTGCCTGGCCGCGGCCGGCGCGACCCTGGCGCTGGCGGCGCCGGCGAGCGCGCAGGCGCCGGAGGAGGTCCTGCAGCCGGCCAGCTACCCGGACATGACCACCTACTCGTGCTCGACCGACCCGATCACGATCTACCCGGGACAGAACCTGAACCTGTTCGGGATCACCAAGACCTGCCCGAACGCCCAGGCGGTCAGCGGTCCCGGTGACGCGAGCCCGTTCGCGCCCGGGTCGACCGCGCAGGGCTTCGTCACCCGCTTCAGGCCGAGCATGGTCGAGGTCTACGACGACGGGCGCCCCGTGACGACGCCGAGCGTCTGGGACCTGCACCTGCACCACGTGGTCTGGCTCGACTTCGCTGCCGGCGGCGGGCCGACCTTTGCCTCGGGCGAGGAGAAGACGATCGCCACGATGCCGCAGGGCTACGGCTACCGGACCGGGGGCGATCAGAACTGGGGTCTCAACTACATGATCCACAGTCTCAACGCCTCCGAGGGACGCAGGGTCTCGATCACCTGGGAGATCGATTGGGTCCCGCTCGAGAGCCCGTCCGGCGCGGCGATGAAGCGGACTCGAGTCGAGTGGCTGGACGTCGCCGGCGCCCCGCAGGTCTACCCGGTGTTCGACGCCGAGCGCGGCTTCGACACCAACGGCGACGGCAAGTTCGTGTTCCCTGACGAGGTCCCGGGCGACCCCGCCGCGCCCGGATTCGAGGAGCAGCCGAAGATCAGCCAGGCCAGGCGCTGGACGGTGCAGAACCCGACCACGCTGGTGTTCACCGCCGGCCATCTGCACCCGGGCGGGACCAACGTCGACCTGCAGGTCGCCCGCGACGGGCCCGACAACGGCACCGTCGACGGCGACGACCCGGGCGAGATCCGGCAGCTGTTCCGCTCGGACGCGCGCTACTACGACGCGCGCGGCGCGATCAGCTGGGACGTGGCGATGACCGCGACGCCGCGCGACTGGCGGATCGCGGTGAAGGCAGGCGACACGCTCTCGATCAACGTCACCTACGACGTCAGCAAGGCGTCCTGGTACGAGTCGATGGGGATCATGCCGCTCGCCTGGTCGAGCGCCGCCGATCCCGCGGCCAGGGACCCGTTCGACAACGAGGCGGCGGTGCGGGCGATGTACGAGGAGGGCGGCGTGCTCACCCACGGCCGCCTGCCCGAGAACGTCGACGCGAAGGCGAACAAGAACCTGAAGCTCCCCGATCCGCGGGACCTGAAGAGCAAGGGCCGCCGGGTGCCCAAGGGCGGGATCAAGATCGACAGCTTCCTGTTCTCCAAGGGCGGCTACTCGGCGTCCAAGGGGATCCCGAAGAACCTGATGCGCCCGCCGGTGATCCGGCCCGGGCGGACGGTCACCTTCACCAACCTCGACGCGCCGTTCGGCTCGGCCGACAACGAGCAGGCCTGGCACAGCATCACCTCGTGCAAGGCCCCGTGTAACCGCGGCGCCGGGATCGGCTACCCGCTGGCCCGCGGGCCGATCAAGTTCGACTCCGGCCAGCTCGGCTTCGGCACCGGCACCTCGAGCGAGGTCACCGAGGGGACCAACACGTTCACGACGCCCCCGCTGACCGACAAGGGCGTCTACACGTACTTCTGCCGCATCCACCCGTTCATGCGCGGGTCGATCCGGGTGAAGCCGAAGCCAAAGAGCTGAATCACGGGAGGTAGGGCGTGAAGCGCAGGGTGTTCGCAGCGATCGTCGCCTCGGCGGCCGCCGCGGTGCTCGCCGGCGGGGCCCAGGGATCCCCGGGTGCGGCGAAGGTGCCGACCGGCGCCACGGTCCAGGTGACCGATTTCCTCTTCGTCGAGGAGGAGGTCAAGCTCAAGCAGGGCGAGAAGGTCGTCTGGAGCTTCGTCGAGGGTAAGCACAACGTCACCGGCAAGGGCTTCAAGAGCGGCAACAAGACCTCGGGCAAGTACAAGCTCGCCTTCGACAAGATCGGCACCTACAAGTACCGGTGCACGTTGCACCAGCCCGACATGGACGGCGTCGTCAAGGTCGTCCGCTAGGCCGTCCGCGGGCGCCCGGACTCGAACCCGGCCAGCGTCGCGAGCACCAGCTCGCCGATCGTCTCGAGCTCGTAGCCGCCCTCCTGGACCAGCACGGTCGGGAGCCCGAGGGCGCCGAGCTCGCGCCCAGCGGCGGCGAAGCCGTCCGCGCTCACGTCGAGGGGGCTCTCCGGGTCGCCGCCGGCGGCGTCGACGCCGAGCGGCACGACCAGTCCCCGGGCGCCGCCGTCACGCGCCCAGGCGGCGAGCTCGGCGACCGCCTCCAGCCACGGCCCGTCGCCGGCGCCCGGCGCCAGCGGCAGGTTGAGATTGGCTCCTTCGCCGGGGCCGGCGCCGCGCTCGGAGGCGCCGCCGTAGAAGTGCGGGAACCAGCCGGCGGCCGGGTCGACGTGGGCCGAGCCGGTGAGCACCTCCGGGTCCTCGTAGAAGATCAGCTCGGTGCCGTTGCCGTGGTGGGCGTCCAGGTCGAGCACCGCCACCGGCCCGCCCAGCTCGCGCCGCAGCCGGGCTGCGGCGATCGCCGCATTGTTGAGATAGCAGGAGCCGCCGAAGCAGCGCCGCAGGGCGTGATGACCCGGCGGGCGGCAGAGCGCGTAGGCGGCCGGCTCGCCGTCGGCGACGAGCGCCACGGCGGTCAGCGCCGCGTCGGCGGCGCCGCGGGCGCCCTCCCATGTGCCCGGCCCGATCAGGGTCATCGTGTCGTAGGCGAAGTAGCCGGCGCGGGCGCCGGCGGTGGCCGGGACAGCCGGCTCGAGCGGCCCGAGCATCCCCGGGTGGGGGACGATGTAGGGCACGACCCGGTCCTGGCCCGGGTCGGACGTGAGGCCCGCCTCGTCCCAGAGCCCCCAGGCGGCGGCCAGGTAATCGAGCAGCTCGCGATCGTGGACCGCCTCGAGCTCGGCGTCCGGATGCGGTAAGGCCTCGACCGGGCGCGCTCCGCCGGCCTCCAGCGCTGCGCCGATCCGCTCGGCCCGCTCGGGAACCTCGGTCCCCGGCGTCCGCACCCCGACCCAGATCTCGGCACCGGGGTCGTGCGCGCCCTCGCTGCGGCTGCGGACGACCGGCATCTCGAGGCCCATCGGCGCAGCGTATCCGCCGGCAACTCGCGCTGGCCCAAACGTACGTTCAGTCGCATGCGGCGCGCCACGGTTGTCCGGATCGGGCATTGACAGCCATGGAGCGCCGCGGATAGGTTCACGAACGGTCGTTCATGAGGATGGAGATGACGGCGGAGATCGGGGACGGGCTCGGCGCGGACCGGGTGCTCGAGCCGCGCGGCACCCTGCCGCAGCGGGCGGAGCGCCTCGACGCCTCGGGCCCGGTGCGGCCGTTTGAGCTCGAGCTGGCGGTCGAGCGCCTCTGCCTCGACTCGACCTCGCACCGCAACATCCGCGAGCGCTGCCAAGGCGACCCGGATCGGATGGCCGATCGGATCCTCGAGATCGTCGGCGCCCGCGGCAAGATGCACAACCCCGAGACCGAGTCCGGCGGGATCCTGCTGGGAACGGTGACGGCTGCCGGCGAGCGCTTCGGCTTACCGCCGCCGGTCGGCCAGCGGGTCGCGACGCTCGCTTCGCTCACCCTGACCCCGCTACGGCTCGACTCGGTCACCGTCGACCCCGACTCCGCCCAGGTCGAGGTCGCCGGGACCGCCTTCGTGTTCGAGCGCGCCAGCTGGGCCCCGGTGCCCGACGACCTGCCGCTGGCGACGGCGGTCGACCTGTTCGACGTCTGCGCCGCGGCGAGCCAGGTCGACGAGCTCGTCTTCGAGGGCGCCGACGTCTGCGTGCTCGGCGCCGGGCACGCCGGCAAGCTCGCCCTGGCGACCGCCGGAGACCGGGCCGCGAGCCTGACCGTGGTCGACGTCGACCGCGCAGCGCTCGCCGCCGTCGAGGAGGCGGGGCTCTGCGACCTCGCGGTCGAGGCCGACCTGCGCGACCCGCTGGGGGCCCTGGCGGCGGTCCGCGAGGCCGGGGCGCCGCCGGCCGACCTGACCGTCGTCGTGGTCAACGCGCCCGACTGCGAGCCGACCGCCCTGCTGCTGACCGCCGACGCGGGCACGATCCTGTTCTTCTCGATGTCGACCAGCTTCTCGGCGGCGGCGCTCGCCGCCGACGGGGTCGGGACCGCGGCCCGGATGGTGGTCGGCAGCGGTTACTCGCCCGATCGCGGTGGGCTGGCGCTCGATCTCGCCCGGACCAGCGTGCCGCTGCGCCGGGCGCTCGGGCTGCCGGTCGGGGGTGGGGCGTGAGCGAGACCCATGAGGTGCCGATGCGCTGGCGCGACCTCGACGGGCTCGGCCACGTCAACCACACGGTCGTGCTCACCTACTTCGAGGAGGGCCGCGACGCGTTTCTGCACGCCCGCGGGATCTCGCGCGACGAGTACGTGGTCGGGCGTTGCTCGGTCACCTACAGCGGCGAGATCGACCCGGCCTTCGGCTCGGTCAGCGTCTCCTGCGAAGTTGCCGAGCTCGGCAACAAGAGCCTGCGCACGCGCGAGCGGATCATCGACCCGCGCGGGGGGACGCTGGTCGAGGCGGAGTTCGGGATCGTCCTCTGGGACCCGGTGAAGCGGGCCTCCCGATCGATAACCGAGACCGAGCGCGCGGCCCTCGCCGGCTCGGGAGAGGAGGCAGCGGTATGAGGCGGAGCCGAATCGCGCCGCTGTTGAGGCGCCTGTCGTGAGCGCCTGGAACGCGGATCCCGTCGTCGTCACCTGCGCGATCACCGGCGCCGATGTCTTCCGCGAGAGCAACCCGAACCTCCCGTATACGACCGAGGAGATTGCGAACTCGACGATCGAGGCGGCGGCTGCGGGGGCCACCGTCGCCCACCTGCACGTGCGCGAGGACGACGGCACCCCGAGCGGTCGCCCGGAGCTGTTCGTGGACGCGATCGACCGGATCCGAGCCGGCTGCGACGTGCTGACGATGGTCTCGACCGGAGGCGCCAACGACATGACGATCGAGGAGCGGACCACCGGGCTCGAGGCGAAGCCCGACATCTCGGGGGTCGAGTCGGGCTCGATGAACTTCGGCGACGAGACCTTCATCACCCCGCCGCCGGCCGGGCGGGGAATCGTTGAGAAGGCGACCTCGCTCGGGATCGGGCTCGAGGTCGAGTGCTTCGACGTCGGCCACGTGGTCAGCGCGGTGCGCTGGATCGAGCGGGGGATCCTCGAGGCGCCGATGCGGATCAACCTCGTCTTCGGCGTCCCGGGCGGGATCGACGCGACCCCGGAGGCGCTCGAGGCGATGCTGCGGCCGCTGCCGCCGGAGAGCTTCTGGACCGTCACCTGCATCGGCCGCCATCACCAGCGGATGCTCGGCCTGGCGCTGCTCAAGGGCGCGCCGGGGATCCGCACCGGGCTCGAGGACGTCGCCTACATCGCCAAGGGCGAGCTGGCGCCCTCGAACGCGGCCCTGGTCGAGATGGCGACCTCGCTCTCGCGCACGCTCGGACGTGAGGTTGCGACTCAGGATCAGGCGAAGGAGCTGCTCAGGCTGTGAGGCGGAGCGAAGCAAAGCCGAGCCGCGCCGCGGTTGAGGCGCCTTGTGATGGCTGAGCTGGCCGTCGCACCGGCCCGGCGCGGGCCCGAGACCCGGGAGGCGATCGACCGGGCGGCGATCGAGCTGTTCGCCCGCCGCGGCTATCACGCGACCTCGATGCGGGCGCTGGCGGCGGCGGCCCGGGTTCAGCCGGCGGCGATCTACCACTGGTACCCGAACAAGGAGGCGATCCTGGTCGGGCTCCAGGACGACTTCATGGACCGGCTGACCGAGCGGGTCGTGGCCGCGATCGAGCGCCACGACCGCCCGGCGCTGGGGCTGGCGGCGGCGGTTCGCGAGCACGTCGGCTTCCACGGCGTCCACCGGCTGGCCGCCTTCGTCACCGACTCCGAGATCCGGGCGCTGACCGAGGACCCGCGGGCGGCGCTGATCGCCCGCCGCGACGCCTACCAGACGATCTTCAGCGACCTGATCCGCGACGGGATCCGCGACGGCTCGCTGCGCTGTACCGACGCGATGGTCGCCACCTACGCGATCCTGCTCCAGTGCACCGGGGTTGCGCTGTGGTTCGACCCCGAGGGGCCGCTGAAGCTCG
Organism: Solirubrobacterales bacterium; assembly: GCA_035620355.1. Lineage (GTDB taxonomy): Bacteria > Actinomycetota > Thermoleophilia > Solirubrobacterales > 70-9 > WHSW01. The sequence goes on from DASPGZ010000272.1 coordinate 31,015, forward strand.
AGCAGGTGGCCGAGCTGCACGTCGAGCTCGTGCTCGGCTCGGTCGGCGCCTCGCCGGAGCTGATCGCCGAGGCGATCGAGAGCGTCGCCCGCAGCGCGGCGCCGGTGGAGTGGAAGGCGGCGGTGTGACCGAGCGGGTCAAGCCCCCCGCGCTCCCCGAGCGGGCGCGGATTGCGGTCGTCGCCCCGGCGAGCCCGCTGCAGACGCGCTCGGAGGCCGAGCAGGCGACCGCCTACTTCGAGGCCCGCGGCCACGAGGTTGTCTTCGGGCCGAACTGGCGCAAGGTCCACGGCTACCTTGCCGGCACCGACGCCGAGCGGGCCGCCGACCTGCAGTGGGCGCTCTCGGAGCCGGGAATCGACATGGTCCACACGCTCTGCGGCGGCTACGGGTGCGCGCGCCTCTACGACCTGATCGACTGGGACGCGGTCGGCGAGCCGCGGATCGTCTGCGGTTTCTCCGACATCACCGCGCTTCATCTCGCGCTCGCGGCCAACGCCGGGTGGGTGACCTTCTACGGCCCGAACTTCTCGCGCTTCACCCGCAAGAAGCGCGAGCTCACCAAGCCGACCGAGGATTGGTTTCACCGCGCGTTCAAGCCCGAGCCGCTGGGGCGGGTGTTCGAGGACCCGGAGGATCCCTACGTGCTCACGGTCGGCGGCGGCGTCGGCGAGGGGAAGCTGGTCGGCGGCTGCATCACCCTGCTCTGCGCGAGCATCGGGACCCCGTACGAGGTCGAGACCGACGGCTGCGTGGTCCTGGTCGAGGACCTGAACGAGGACGAGTACCTGGTCGACACCGCGGTCAACCACCTGGTCCGCTCGGGCAAGCTCGAGCGCGCCGCCGGGCTCGTCTTCGGCACCGACGTCAGCCTGCATTCGCGGGTGCCGCCGGAGGGCTCGGAGTCGACGCTCTCAATCGAGGAGATGCTCGACGAGCTGATCGCGCCGCTCGGGATCCCGGCGATCGCGAACGTCCCGGTCGGCCACGGCAAGCACATGGCGACGATGCCCCTGGGCGCGCGGGTGCGCGTCGACGGGGCCGGCAAGAGCCTCGAGGTGCTCGAGGCGGCGGTTCAATGAGGCGGCTCAAATGAGGAGGCCAAGGATGAGGTCGAGGTTGTTGGCGGGCGGGTCCCTGCTGGTGGCGCTGGTCGCGGGGGCGATCGCGATCGGCGGGCCGGCGGCCTCGGCGCAGGACGACAGCACGTCGGTGCTGAAGATCGGCTGGGCCCAGGATCCAGGGACCCTGAACCCGTTCATCGGCTACGACGAAGAGGACTTCACGATCTGGGCGATCAATTGGGAGCTGTTGATCAACTTCGACCCCGAGGACCTCTCGCCGGCCCCGGGGATCGCCGAGAGCTGGGACGTCTCCGAGGACAAGAAGACGATCACCTATCACCTGGTCGAGGGGGCGAAGTGGTCCGACGGCCAGCCGATCACCTCCGCCGACGTCAAGTACTCGCTCGAGGTGCTGGGCGGCAACGGCTACCTGTTCACGTCCTACACCAACAACGTCAGCGCGATCAAGACGCCGGACGAGAACACGGTCGTGATCGAGACCCGCCAGCCCGACGCTCGGATGATCGGCGGCCTGTTCATCTACATCCTCCCCGAGCACATCTGGGGCAAGGAGACGCCGAAGACGCTGACCGGCTCCTACAAGCCGGAGCTGCCGCTGGTCGGCAGCGGGCCCTTCATCGCCACCGAGTACGAGAAGGGCCGGATCCTGACCATGGAGCGCAACCCCGAGTGGCGCGGGGATCAGCCCGCCTACGACGAGATCCAGTTCATCAAGTACGGGACCAACGACGCGGTCGCCCGAGCGCTCGACCTGGGCGAGGTCGACATCGTCCCCGAGGTCCAGCCGGCGACCTATCAGCGGCTGAGCGAGGCTGAGAACATCGAGGCGTTCCGCGCGCCGACGGCGGCGTTCACGGAGCTCTCGTTCAACCTCTGCTCGGAACAGGACTGCCCGGAGGCCGAGTTCAACCCGGCGGTCCAGGACAAGACCGTGCGCCAGGCGATCGCCTACTCGCTCGACCGCGAGCGGATCAACGAGATCGCGACGCTGGGGACCTCGTTCGTCGCCCACGGTCTGATCCCGTCGTTCTACAAGTCGTTCTACGAGGTCCCTGAGCTGGACTATCCGTACGACCCCGAGCTCGCCAACCAGATGCTCGACGAGGCGGGTTGGGCGCGCGGCGACGACGGGGTGCGGGAGAAGGACGGCGAGCGGCTCGAGTTCGACCTCTACGTGCGCTCGGAGTCGCCGTTCAACACCCAGATGGCGAAGCTGGTCGCCGAGCAGGCGGAGGCGATCGGGGTCCGCTTCAACGTTCAGGTGGTCTCGACCGACAAGCTCACCGAGCTCACCGTGCAAAAGGTTGACGGCAAGCCGGCACCGGACTTCGACACCTTCATCTGGGGCTGGGGCGGCGACCCCTACGACCCCAGCTTCCTGCTCGGGATCATGACCACGGGCGAGATCGGCGCCTCCTCGGACTCCTTCTACTCCAACCCCGAGTACGACGCGCTGTTCGAGGAGCAGTCGACGATCTTCGACACCGCCGAGCGCAAGGCGGTGATCGGCGAGATGGTCGACATGCTGCAGGAGGACGTCCCCTACATCGTGCTCACCGAGGATCCGCGCCTCGAGGCCTACCGGACCGACAGGGTCGCCAACGTGGCGCCGGTCTGCCCCGCCGAGACCGGGAACATCTTCTGCCAGCAGGTCTCCTACGAGCCGCTCCTGGCGCTGGCGCCGGTTACAGGCTCGAGCAGCGGCGGCGACGAGACCAGCGGCGTGCCCGGCGGGCTGGCCGCGATCGGAGCGGTGTTCGTCGCGATCGCGGCCTTCTTCGTCGGCCGCGCGTACGGGCGCCGGGACGTCGAGCCGCTGGAGCTGGAAGCGTGAGGGCTGCGCCTTGAACGCCCGCTGGCTCGCGGGCAAGCTCGGGGCGGCGCTGCTGACGCTCGTCTTCGTCCTGATCTTCAACTTCTTCCTCTTCCGCGGGATCGGCGACCCGACCGCGGAGCTCGCGCGGCTG